>QHVJ01000567.1 GCA_003222275.1 Acidobacteriota bacterium
GCCTTCAGGCCCTCACGCCCTGCTTCACCATTTCCCGGGCGTGGCGGCGGGCCGTCTCCGTGACCGTCTCACCGCCGAGCATGCGGGCGACTTCCTCGACGCGCTCGGCGTCGGCGAGCGGCCGGACGTCGGTGATCGTCCTTCCGCGCTCCACGCGCTTGCGCACCACGAAGTGACTGTCGGCCATGGAGGCGATCTGCGGCAGATGGGTGACGCACAGGACCTGATGGCGCTCGGCGATCGCCCGCAGCTTGCGCCCGACGACCTCGGCCACGCGGCCGCCGATGCCCGCGTCCACCTCGTCGAACACGAGCGTCTTGCGCTCGCGCGGAATGAATCCGTGCTCGCTGTTGGAGCGGGAGCGCTGGGCGCTCCCCGGGCCCTCCTCCGGCTCGTCGTCGGTCGCCACGGAGTTGAGCGCGAGCAGGATGCGCGACAGCTCGCCCCCCGACGCGATGCGGGCCAGGCCGCGCAGCTCCTCGCCCGGGTTCGGGGAGATCAGGAACTCGGCCGTCTCGAGCCCCCGCTCCGTCCACACGGCACCATCGTCGTCGCCGGCGACGTCGGGCTGGAACTGCACCTTGAGGCGCGTCTTCTCCATGGCCAGCTCGGCCAGCTCCGACTGCATCCTCTTCTCGAGATCCCGCGCGGCGGAGCGCCGCTTTCGAGACAGCGTCCGCGCGGCCGCGAGGTACTTCCCCGCCAGCTCCTCCCGCTCGCGCTGGAGCGCTGCCTCGCGCTCTTCGGGGCTGCCGAGGGAGACGAGGTCGGCCCGGCACCGCGCGCCGAACGCGATCACCTCCTCCACCGTGGCCCCGTACTTCCGCTTCAGGCGCTCCACGAGGTCCAGGCGCGACTCGATCTCGTCGAGCCGGCCCGGGCTCACCTGCAAGCCTTCGCGGTAGTCGCGCAGGAAGAGCGCCAGATCGTCGAGCGCCGCGCGCACGCCCGCCTTCGCCTCCAGGTGGGGCGCGAGCCGCGGATCGATCGAGGCCAGCTCTTCGACCTTGCGGTAGACCTGGCCCAGGCGGCTCACGACCGCGTCCTCGTCGTCGTAGAGGAGCCGGTAGGCGTCGCCCGACAGCTCGGCCAGGCGGCCGGCGCTCGCCTGGATCTGTTTTTCCTGGCGCAGTGCTTCTTCTTCGCCCGCGGAGAGATTCGCCCTCTCGATCTCCGCGGCCTGGTAGTCGAGCATCTCCCGCCGGCGCTCGGCCTCCCGCCGATCGCGCCGCAGCGCCTCGAGCTCCGCCTCGACCTCGCGCAGCCGCCGGAACGGACCGCCGAGGGCTTCCGCGTCGTCGGCGAGACCGGCATGGCGGTCGAGCACGGCGATGTGGGTCTCCGGATCGAGCAGGCCCTGCGGCTCGTGCTGGCCGTGGATGGCGGCGAGCCACGGGGCCAGCTCGCGCAGTACGCTCACGGGCACGAGAGCGCCGTTGACGGTGGCCTTGCCCTTTCCGGAGCTGTGGACCTCCCGTCGCAGGACGATCTCTTCGCCGTCGACGGGCAGACCATGCGCTTCGACGGCTCGCGCCGCGCCGGCGCTTTCGAAGACCGCCTCCACGACCGCGCGCTCCTCGCCGGTCCGGATCAGCTCGGCAGAGGCGCGCGCGCCGAAGAGAAGGCCCAACGCGTCGATCAGGATCGACTTTCCCGCGCCCGTCTCGCCCGTGAGAAGGCTCAACCCGGAGCCGAACTCCAGCTCCAGCTCGGAGATGATCGCTATGTTATTGATCCTGAGCAGCTTGAGCATCGAGGCGGGCCGTGCCGGGCAGGATAGCACATCCCTCGCGGCCCTGTAAATAATGATGCCGCAAGGAGAAGCCAGGAAAGGCCCGCCCCGCGGGCGTTCCGGCCGCGCATAGGCGATTCCGTTTGACAGTCCGCAAGCTATTGTGGCAGGCTGGGCCGTCAACGCTACTTAAAGAGGTCCGGTGCCCTCCAGCTCGCTCTTCCTCCTAGGCCAGGCCAGCACGGCGTTCTCCGGGGGCGCGATCGGCGCCCTTTCGCACATCGGCTGGGCTGCCAAGGCCGTCCTGGTCGTCCTGTGCATCTTCTCGCTCGTGTCGTGGGCCATCATCATTTACAAGGGCGTGGCGCTGCGCCGCGCCTATACCCAGTCCCAGATCTTCCTCCAGGTCTTCCGCAAGAGCAGCAAGTTCTCCGAGGTCAACTCGGTCTGCCTGCAGCTCAAGGCGAGCCCGCTCGTGGGGGTGTTCCAGGCCGGCTACCTCGAGGTGAACCAGCAGGTACGCGGGGGCTCGCAGGGCAGCACCGCCCCCGCCTCCCGCCCCACGGTGAAGAGCCTCGACTCGCTGTCGCGCGCGCTGGCCCGCGCCGCCACCGTGGAGGCGACGCGGCTCGAGCGCCGGGTGAGCTTTCTCGCGACGACCGCGAGCGTGACGCCGTTCATCGGCCTGTTCGGCACCGTGTGGGGGATCATGAACGCGTTCGAGGTGATCGGACAGACGGGCTCGGCCAACCTGGCGCTGGTCGCGCCCGGCATCTCCGAGGCGCTCATCACCACCGCCGCCGGGCTTGGCGCCGCCATCCCGGCCCT
>QHVJ01000178.1 GCA_003222275.1 Acidobacteriota bacterium
CCAACGCTGCCTGGTGCTGCGCCGGCTCGCCGAGCCCGCCGACGGGGGTGACGGCGCATGACGAACCGCGGGATGCGCACGCTCGGCTGGCTGCTCGGTCGTTACATGCGGCCGTACTGGCCCAAAGTCGCGCTGCTGATCGGAGTCTCGTACACGGCGACGCTGCTCGCGGGCCTGCTACCGGTGCTGATGGCGCCGATCCTCGACCTCGCCCTCGGCCGCGGCGTCCAGGCTGCGCCGCCGGCGGGGCTGGGCGGCCTGAGCCTCAACAACCTCGGCGCCACGTTCTTTCACGCCGTCGGCATCGAGCGCGTGGCGTCGCCGTTCAAGGGCGTAGTCGTGCTGTGCCTTCTCTACGTCGCCGTAGGCTGGCTGAAGGCGGGCGTCGACTTCGCGAGCTACATCCTGACCCTGTGGATCCGCACTCGCGCCGGGGCGGCGATGCAGCGCGATCTCTTCCAGCACCTGCTCGGGCTCTCGATGGGCTTCTTCACTCGCCAGCGCACGGGCGAGCTGGTTTCGCGGCTGGAGACCGACACGCGCTCGACGACCACCGGGCTCGAGACGATCGCGGGCACCGTGCTCACGGCGCCGCTCTTGATCGCCTTCTACGGTTACTTGCTCGTCCGCACGAGCCCGCTGCTGGTGATCGCCGCGGTGGGTGCTGCACTTTTACACTGGGGCGTCACCTCGGCAATCCGCAATCCGATCCACCGCTTCGCCGCCTCCCAACTCGAGATTTTCGCTGAGCTGGCCACGCGGTTTCAGGAAGCCTTCCTCAGTATCCGTGTGGTGAAGTCGCTCGGCGCCGAGGCCTTCGAGTTCAAACGACTCGCTAGGCTACTGGACGAGTCGTTGCGCCGGCACCTGCGCTTCGGCGCATACAAGCATGCCGAAGACCCTGCACGCGCTGCGGTTAACGTCTTTGTAGAGGCGGCAATTCTTTCGCTGGCAGCGTGGGAGTTGCTGGCGGGCCGGCTCGCGGTGTCCACGTTCTTCCTCTTCCTCTACGTTGGCCGCGCGGTCATTGCGCAGCTCGGTCTTCTCGGCAACGCCTACACCCAGATGCAGACGATCCTCGCTGCGTCCACGCGGGTCGAACAGTTGTTCGCCCAGCAACCCCGGGTGCGCGACGGCGCGGAAACCATCAACGGCTTCCGCGACCGGCTCGCGCTGCTCGATGTCACCTTCGACTACGACGACGAACCCGTGCTCGATCGCGTGAGCTTCGAGATCGTCCGCGGCGAGATCGTGGCCCTCGTGGGGCCCAGCGGCTCCGGCAAGTCGACCCTCGCCGATCTCCTGCTGCGCTTCTACGACCCGCGCAGCGGCACGGTGACGATCGACGGTCGCGACCTCCGCACGCTGCGCCAGGACTCGTACCGGCGGCTGTTCGGCGTGGTGCCGCAGGAGGCGCTGCTGATGAACGCCTCCATCCGCGACAACATCGCCTACGGGCGCGAGCACGTCACCGACGCGGCCATCGAGCAGGCCGCGCGCATCGCCAACGCGCACGAGTTCATCAGCGAGCTGGCCGACGGCTACGCCACCGTCGTCGGCGATCGGGGCGTGCGGCTGTCCGGCGGCCAGCGCCAGCGCGTGGCCATCGCCCGCGCCATCGTGGCCCAGCCGCCGATCCTGCTGCTCGACGAGGCGACGAGCGCGCTCGACAGCGAGTCCGAGCGGCTGGTGCAGCAGGCCATCGACCGGGTCATCACCGGGCGCACGTCCGTCGTCATCGCGCACCGGCTCTCGACCGTCATGCACGCCGACCGCATCGTGGTGCTGCACCGCGGGCGGGTGGAGGCGATAGGCCGCCACGCCGAGCTGATGGCGGCCAGCCCGACGTACCAGCAGCTGTGCCGGCTGCAATTCGCCGAGGCCGAGGCGCTCGGCCGCTACTGAGGGGGGACGACCGTGAAAGAGTTCTTGAAGGGCAACTACAAGCTGAAGACCGTCATCAAGGAACCGGTCGTGAGCGATACGAACTCGACCGACGAATTCGAGAAGCAGGCGCTCTCGCGCCTGGGCGGCAGCATCTGCTTCGTGAGCAAGAAAGGCTTCCTCTGGAAGGGTGAGGACGGCAAGACGGATGGACCTCGGGAAACGGATCGCTAGCCAGCTCGAGGCGGCGACCTTCGAGCGCATCGCCGGCGTCGGCCTCGAGAACGCGGCCGTCAACCGGCCGAAGATCGAGCGCTCCATCCTCGAGCTCGGCGACGTTGCGCTCGGCGACGGCGACTCCGCGGTCGTGGTGGGGGCCGGCCCGAGCCTGCATCGCCGCGACAGCCTGGCGCGCTTGCGGAAGAGCGGGTATACCGGCACCGTCGTCGCCGTGGACGGCGCGCTCGGCTCGTGCCTGCGCGCGGGCGTGGTGCCGCACCTGGTGGTCTCCGTCGATCCGCACCGCGAGCGCATCGTGCGCTGGTTCGGTGATCCCGCGATGACGGCGGCGCCCGCGGACGACTACTTCCGTCGGCAGGAGATGGATCCGGCCCAGGCGCAGGACGAGGTCGCGGCGAATCGCGCGCTCATCGGGCTCGTGAATGCGCACGGCCCGCAGATGCGGGCTGCGGTGGCCACCTCCGCCGCGCCGGCCGTCGTCGCGCGCTGCGAGGCGGCCGGCATCGCCATGTACTGGTGGAACCCGATGTACGACGACTACGACAAGCCCGACAGCGTCTCGCGCCGGTTGCACCGCACCAACGGCCTGCCGTGCCTGAACGGCGGTGGCAACGTCGGCACGGCTGCCTGGGTCATCACGCACGCTGTGCTGGGCAAGCGCCGCATCGGGCTCGTCGGCATCGACTTCGGGTATCCGCCGGGGACGCCGTACGAGCGCACGCAGTATTACCCCGAGCTCCGTGAGATGTTCGGCGACCGCTACGCGGAGGCGTTCATCCCCGTCGACAGCCCGTTCGTCGGCGAGCGCTGGTTCACGGATCCCGCATACTACTGGTTCCGCACGGTGTTCCTCGACATGGCCCGCGAGGCGGACGCGGAGACGGTGAACTGCACCGAGGGCGGCGTGCTCCACGGCGACTCCGTGCCCCTGCTACCGCTCGAAGACTTCCTGGCGAAGGCCGACCGCCGTGAGTGATCCCGCGTACACGCGGCGCTACTTCTCCGACAGCGCCCGGCGCTGGCTGGCGACGGCGTACGTCGACGGCACGCACCCCGCCGGCTATCCGCTCGGTTCCAGCCGCGTTCGCCTCGCCCTCACGGCCGCGGTCGATCGCCTCGGCGCCGCATGCGGCCGGTTGGTCGACGTGGGCTGCGGCGGCGGCGACCTGTGCTTCCGCGCCGCCGAGCTGGGTTTCGACACGCTCGGCGTCGACATCGCCGAGGGGATGATCGCCGAGGCGCGCCGGCGCGCCGAGGAGCTCGCGGCGGCCGTCCGCGCCAGGGTCGAGTTCCGCGTGGCCGACGTGCTGGCGCTGGACGACGACGGCGAGGGACCGCTGGACGCCGTCACCGCGCTGGGCCTCGTGGAATATCTGGACGACGACGCGAAATTCTTCGCGTGGGCGGCGCGCCGGCTGCGTCCTGGCGGCGTGTTCGTAGTCTCCTGCCGCAACCGCCTGTTCAACATGGCGAGCCTCAACGAGTACACCCGGCGCGAGTGCGACGGCGGCGGCGCGCTGGCGCTCCTGGGCGACCTCGCGGCGCTCCCGATCGGGTGCGACGCGCCCGCGCTCCTCGACGACTTCGTGCGGCGGCTGAAGGATGCGCTGCCGGAGCTCGAGGCCGCGCTGGCGCAGGATCGTGCCGCCGGCGCCGAGGCGCCGGACCGGAGCGCGGAGTTTCGCGGCGAGCGGCGCCAGCACACCCCGCGCGAGATCGAGGCCGTCGCCCGCGCGGCGGGATTCCAGCAGGCCGGCTCCGTCGGGCTGCATCCGCATCCGTGGCCGCCGGCGTGGGAGCGCGTCGCGCCGCGCTTCTACAACCGGCTGGCGTCCGTGTACGAGGCGCTCGAGACGGCGCCGGCGAGCCTCATGTGGAGCTCTTCCTTCGTGGCCGCGTTCACGCGATGAGCACGCTCACGATCGTGATGTACCACTACATCCGCGACCTCGCGAACAGCCGCTACCCGGGGATCAAGGGGCTGACCATCGAGGCGTTCGAGGGGCAGCTCGATTACGTCACGAAGCGCTACGAGGTGTGCTCGATGCGCGACATCGTCGACGCAGTCCACGGCCGCCGCGCGCTGCCGGACCACGCGTGCGCGCTGACGTTCGACGACGGGTTCCTCGACCACTTCACTGTCGTGTTCCCGCGCCTCGTCGCGCGCCGGCTGACCGCGAGCTTCTACCCGCCGGTGACGGCCATCGCGCAGCGGACGGTCCTCGAGACGCACCAGATCCACTTGATCCTCGCCGTCGCCGGCGACGACGCGGCCGCGCTGGCCCGGCGCGTGCGCGCGCTGATCGACGCACGCGGCGACGCCGACCTGCCCCCGGCCGCTGCGCTCTACGCGACCCATGCCGTCGCCTCCCGCTTCGACGGGCCGGACGTGACGTTCGTGAAGCGCGTGCTCCAGAAAGGGCTGCCGCCGCGCGTCCGCGGCGACATCATCCGCCAGCTCTTCGATGAATACGTCGGCATCGACCCGCGCGTCGTCGCGCGCGAGCTCTACATGGACCTCGACCAGCTCCGCTGCATGGTGCAGCACGGCATGGAGGTCGGCGGCCACGGCGCCGAGCACGTCTGGCTGGACACGCTCTCCCGCGAGGGGCAGGAGCGGGAGATCGCGCGCACCGTGGATTTTCTGGACGAGGTGTACGGCGAGCGCCCTCGCGACTGGGTGATGTGCTACCCGTTCGGCGCGCATGACGCGACGACCCTCGACGTCGTCGGCGCGGCGGGCTGCGTGGTCGGCCTCACCACGCGCGTCGGCGTCGCGCGCGACCTGGCGCAGCCGCTCACCTTGCCCCGTCTGGACACCAACGACTTGCCGCGCCGCGGGGACGCCTCCCCGGCGGCGCTCGAGGCTCAGCGTGGCTAAGGTCCTGTTCGTGAACCCGGTGATCCGCGAGGAAGACGATCCCAAGCACGTGCCGTACGGTATGGCGCTGCTGGCGTCCATCATCATGCGTGAGGGGCACCTCGTGCAGGTCTACGACGCGAACGCCTGGCGCGCGGGCGACGACGTGCTCACGCAGGTGGTGCAGGCCGACGACTGGGACGTCATCGCCCTCGGAGGGATCACCACCGCCTACGGCGCGATCAAGCACATCGTGGGCCTCGCCAAGGCGCTGGCGCCGCGCGCGCTGGTGGTGGCCGGCGGCGGATTCCTCACGAGCATGCCGCACGACGTCATGCGGCTGCTGCCCCAGGTGGACGTCGGCGTCGTCGGCGAGGCGTTCCTGTCCTTCCCCGAGCTACTGCGCCGCGTGGACGCGGGCAATCGCGACTGGGCGTCCGTGCGCGGCCTCGTCTGGCGCGACGCCGCCGGTGCGAGCCACCTCACCCCGGAGCAGCCGCTGCTGGACGACATCGATCGCCTGCCTTACCCCGCGTGGGAACTGTTCCCCCTCGACATCTACTTTCGCAACAGCACGTTCGGGTTCTCGGAGGAGGGCATGGCCGCCAAGCGGCGACTCGACATCAACGCGAGCTACGGCTGCTCACTCATCTGCCGCTTCTGTTTCCATCTCGGCATCGCCGGCGACATGGAATACGTCCAGAAGGACGGCCAGCCCGACGTGCGCTTCGGCTACAAGCGGGCGATCCGCTACCACAGCCCGCGCTACGTCGTCGAGCTCGTCAAGTATGCGCGCTCGAAGTTCGAGATCGACTTCGTCAGCTTCCTCGACGAGAACCTCATGACCATGCACCAGTCGTCGGGGAAGACGTGGCTCACCGACATCGCGCGGCTCTGGATCGAGGAGGGGTTGCAGCCGCAGTGCGTTCGCGACGGCGTGCCCCACGACCCCGAGCGCTGCTCGGGCATCCACTGGGGCGGGACCAGCCACGCCACCCTCTGCAGCCCCGAGGTCCTCAAGGCGATCAAGGCGGCCGGCTGCTCGCACCTGCTTTACGGTTACGAGACGTTCTCGGCGCGCGTGATGAAGACGATCGGCAAGGGCGCGACGCCGGCAACCAACGAGCGGTCACTACGCTGGACGATGGAGGCGGGCATTCGCCCGATCCCGAACCAGATGATCGGGTTCCCTGATGAGGACTTCGACAGCCTGCGCGACAACATCGCGGCGTGGAACCGCCTCGGGTTGCAGGTGAAGCCGTTCTTCGCGACGCCGTATCCGGGCACGGAGTGGTACCAGACCTACAAGGCGTCGATCCTCGAGCAGTACGACGGCAATCTCGAAGAGTTCCTGCTCGACCTCGGGGATGCCACCAAAGTCACCGCCGTGATCAGCAAGAAGTTCAACGCCGTCGAGCTGTACGGGCTCCGCGAGCTGATGGTGCTCCGCGACGTCCGGCGCATCGACCAGTACGAGCGCGAATGGAACCGCTTACACGCCAACACGGCAGGGGACTGATGAAGATCGCCATTCTCGGCCTCGGCTCCATCGGACGCCGACACCTCCAGAACTTCCACGCCGTCGGCGTCGAAACGCTCACCGGCTACGACAGCTCGCCGGAGCAGCGCGCGGCCGCGGCCGTGCAGTGTCCGTACCTGCGCGCCACCGCGACCGCGGCGGAGGCGCTGGACGGCGCCGACGGCGCCGTGATCTGCACGCCCCCCGACTCACACGTTGCGATCGGCGGGCTCGCCCTGGAGCGCGGCGCGCACCTCATGATCGAGAAGCCGTTCGCCGTCTCTGCCGACGGTCTGGACGCCTTTCTGAAGCTCTGTGACGCGCGAGGGCGCCGCGTGCTCATCGCGCACAACTGGCGCTATTGGCCTCCGATGCTCCTGGTCGAGCAGCTCCTGAAGGAGGGTCGGATCGGCGCCGTCCGCGCGGCGCGGACCGAGTACGCGTACCATCTCGGCTTCCACCGTTACCCCGGCAAGGACTATCGCCAGTTCTACATGGCCGATCCCAAGCAGGGCGGGGGGTGCCTGCTCGACGAGAGCCACGCGATCGACTACATGCGCTGGCTCCTCGGAGAGATCGTCGAGGTGAGCGCCGTCGTCGATCGCGTCTCCAGCCTCGAGATCGGCACCGACGACGTCGCCGACCTCACCGTGCGGTTCGCCTCCGGCGCGGTCGGCAACATTCACATGAACCTGTTCGCCTGGAACATGCACAGTCACTTCGAGCTGATGGGTGAGGCGGGCGTGATCCAGTGGCGCCGGATGGAGAACGAGGTGCGCGTCTACGACCCGCGCGCCGCGCGCTGGGAGGTGTACCCCTCCACCGGCCAGCTGAACGACATGTACGTCGAGGAGGCGAAACACTTCCTGGCCGTGATCGGCGGCGCGCCGCCGCGCTGCGACGGCTGGGACGGACTGGGCACGATGAGGGTCATCGATGCCGCGCGGCGCGCATCCCGGGAGCGTCGCTGGGTGAAGGTCTGAGCGTGGCCGCGCCGTACGTGTTCGGCGTGATCCCGGCCCGCGGCGGCTCCAAGGGTCTGCCCGGCAAGAACCTCCGCCGCCTGGGCGCGCTCTCGCTCATCGGTCACGCCATCGCCTCCGCGCGCGAGGCCACGCGCCTGACCCGCTTCGTCGTCTCCACGGACAGCGACGCCATCGCCGAGGAGGCGCGGCGCCACGGCGCCGAGGTGCCGTTCCTGCGTCCGGCCGAGCTGGCCAGCGACGAGGCGGGGATGATTCCGGTGCTCCAGCACGCGGTGCGCTGGCTCGAGTCGACCGGCGCGCGCCCGGACCTGATCGTGACGCTGCAACCGACGTCGCCGTTCCGCGTGGGCGCCGACATCGACCGCACGATCGCCAGGGCCGCGGAGACGGGCGCGGACTCGGCGCAGACGCTCAGCGAGGCCTCGTACCACCCGTACTTCATGAAGACGCTCGACGGCGACGTCACCCACGCGCTGTTCGAGGAGGGCTACCGCTACGTGCGCCGCCAGGACGCGCCCGCGGTGTACCAGCCGTCGGGCGCCGTCTACGTCACCCGGTACGACGTGCTCATGGGGCAGGGGCGCGTGCTCGGCAAGGACAACCGCGGCATCGTCATGGACTTCGCGGCCTCGGTCAACATCGACACGGAGTGGGATTTCCTGCTCGCCGAGCTCGTGCTCGGGCAGGGCCGCGCGCCCATTCCGCCGTCGCGCCGGTGAGCTGAGATGGCTGAGCGGCGGCTGCTCGTCCTCGGCGCGGGCGCCCACGCGCGTGCCGTCGCCGACGTCGCGCTCGCGTGCGGCTGGACCATTGCCGGCTTCGTCGGCGCTCCCGGCACGCCCGTCGCCGCCAAGGGCGTGGTGGGCTCCGACGACGACCTGCCGCGGCTGGTGGCCTCGCGGAAGTTCGACGGCGCCGTCGTCGGCGTCGGCAACGCCGCGTTGGCGCGGCGCCCGACGCTCTTTGCCCGACTGCGCGACCTCCGCATCGTGACGCCGAGCCTCGTGCACCCGACGGCCGCCGTGTCGTCCTCGGCGCGCATCGGCGCCGGCTCCGTCGTCTTTCCCCAGGTCGCCGTGGGTGCCGAGGTCGTCGTCGGCGAGGACGCGGTCCTCTACAGCGGCACGGTGGTGGAGCACGATTGCCGGATCGGCGACCATGCCTACCTCGCGCCGGGCGTGATCGTGTGCGGCAACGTGCGCGTGGAGACCGGCGCGTTCCTCGGCGCCGGCGCCATCGTCGTGCCGGGCGTCGTCATCGGCAAGGAGGCGAGCGTGCCAGCCGGCGCCCGCGTCGCGGCCGACGTGGCGGCCCGCACGAAGTTCGTCGCCGGCAAGGAGCACCGGTGAGCCGCGTGCTGCTCGTGGCCGAGGCCACGGCGCGCAGCGTGGGCGAGTTCCGGCGCCGCTGGGTGCGGACCCTCCATCGTCGCTATCTCGGACGCTACCGTCAGGCGCTGGGCGAGGCCGCGAGGCGTCTCGCCGCCGCCCACGAAGTCACCGTCCTCGCCGGGCGCGAGACGCTCGACCCCGAGGGTCTGCCCGCCTCCGCCGCGCGGCGGTTCTACGAGGACGAGCTGCTCCGGAACGATCCGGAGGCGCTCGCCTTCCTCACGCGCGAGCTGATGGCCGAGTGGTGGCCGCCGCGCGACGAGCCCGGGCTGACGTTCGACGGCGTGTGGCTCCCGGACCTGATGCCCGTGACGAAGGGCATCCTGCTCCGCCTCGACGTCGTCGAATATCTCGGGATCGTTCTACGGGCGCTCGACGAAGTGAAGCCCGGCGGGGTCGTGCTCCTCACGGGCGCGTCGATCGTCGAGCGCGTGGCGCGCGCGCTGGCCGTCGAGCGCGGCATCCCGGTGCGTGTCGCGCGCCGCTCGCCGGCCGCGGCGACGCTGGCGGCCGCCGGCCGCGGGCTCCGCCGACGCGAGGAGCGCCGAGCGCTCGCCGCCCACGTGAACCATCGGCGCGCGCTGGTGTCGACACCGTCGGCGCCCATCCTGTTTTCGGTCTCGCACGCGCGCCACTTCATGGTGGTGGATCCGCTGGTACGCGCGCTCACCGCCCGCGGCCGGCAGTCCGTCGTGCTCGTGGCGACGAGCGAGAACCACGCGATGCGAGCGCCGTTGCGGCACGCGGTGGAGGACGGCGCAGCGGGGGGCCACCTGATGGACCACCTGCCGCGCGCCGAGGCGCGCCGGCTCGTGCGCGAGCTGCGGCCGGTGTCGCGCCGCCTGCTGGCGCGGCTCAGGTATCGCCAGGCCGGCGGCCCGCTGGCCGGGATCGTCGCGCCCTACGCGCGCGACGCCGTCACGTGGAGCCTGGCGACGGCGCGGCTCTATCTGGCGGCCGCATTCCGCGCCCTCGATGCGCATCGCCCGGCCGCCGTGGTGATCACGAGCGACCGCCGGATGTCCGAGCGGTCCCTGGCACTGGCCGCGCGCCGGCGCGGCATCCCGTCGCTGCTGTTCTACGGCGGCGCGCTCCTCGGCCGCGACCGCACCAACCTCTTCGACGTCGGCGATCGCGTGCTCGTCCTCGGCGAGCACGCCAGGCAGGGACTGATCGAGCAGGGCATCGAGGCGCGACGGCTCATGGCGGTCGGCGACCCGCGCTCCAACGCCGCGCGAC
>QHVJ01000566.1 GCA_003222275.1 Acidobacteriota bacterium
GACGATGGGGCCGTACGACACGGTGGCCGTCGTCACGCTGCCGGACGATGCGACGATGGCGAAGCTGGCGCTGTCGCTCGGCGCCGTCGGGAACGTTCGCACGCTCACGATGCGGGCGTTCCCGGAGCCGGAGTATCGGGCGATCCTCGCGTCGCTCTGAAGGTCAGGGCCGGATCAAGGCTCGGCGCCCCAGCGTGGCGAGGAACGCCTCCGCGTTCCTCAGCGGGCGTGCGTGTCGATGCCGGTCAGGAACGCCACAGTGAGTGGCGCCGTGGCGCCGTGATACAAGGCCGCGAGGACGTTGTGCGCCTTGAAGGCATAACTCGTAAGCGCGCCGAGAAAGAGGGACACGATGATCGCCAGGATGTAGAAAGTCCCGATGTGGGGCAGCTCGAGACCCATGTCAAGACTCAGGGGAACAGGAACGTCGAGAACGACCTGAGGAACGTGCCGATCGCTCCTTCTGTGCGCGACAGACCGAAGAGAATCACGAGAATACCGATGAGCGCCCACTGAGCAACGGCCGGAGTGACAAGCCGACGGCCAGGCTTCCCCGCGCTCGCGGAGCCTTGAAGGATCAAGTTATCAATCGGCATGGAAACACAGTACGCTCGCTCACTGAGCCTGACAACGTCCAGATTTCGATACAACCATTCAGCGGCTACGTGTTCCTGTGGCGAAGTGGGACCTCGATAATGCGAAGCCGGTGAAGGGTGCCGCATCGAAGGAAGTTCTCTGGCTGATCGCCAGCTGCAGGCCGAGGGGCGGTTATGAAGATTCGTAAGGTCATCGCAAATCCGCGGCGGAAGACCGTGGAGATCACCACGGCCCGGCGGAGCTTCGTCTACCCATTCGCCCGGTTCGAGCCCAGGCCCACGAGCGACGACCCGATCCGCACGATCCGGATCGATCGCGAGCTCGCGTCGGAGGGATTCACGTACACGCTGGCATCCGGTCGCGAGGGCAGCGTCCATATCGAGCAGGTCCTCGACTACAACAAGGACCCGGACCACCTCCGAGATCGCTTGCTGTACTCGCTGACGCTCGAGGCGCAAAAGCGCGTCGAGAAGAGTCCGCTGTCGCGGAGAGAGATCATCCGGAGGCTGGGCACCTCTCCCGCGCAGTTTTATCGCCTCCTCGATCAGACGAACTACAGCAAGTCAGTCGATCGGCTGGTCGCCCTTCTTCAGGCCCTTGACTGCGACGTCCGACTGACGGTCCGAGCGCGGCCGGCCTGAGGCCGGGTTAGTGGATGACGCCAGAACGGAAGCGATGATCTCGGCGCGAGCCCGCTGCATCTTCCGCTTCTTCGACAGCGCAGCCACGAGGGGAAGGACTTCAGAGAAACGAACGACTACGACGTGCGCATCGTGGACGGTCACGCGACAGAATGGATCGGCTAAGACAACGGCGGCTTCGATGTATTCGTCTTGAAGCCTCAGATGGCTGGCTGCGAGGCGATGTCGCAAGGCCATGGCGGCCGCCTTAGCTTGCTTACTGTAGCTCTTCACCGGGCGCCCGTTGACGGTCCAATTGTCTCCCTCACAGACAATCTCGCCGCGGACATTCTTGGTTTCAAGTACGAGGATGCCGCAGGGGCCTACAAGGACGTGATCGACATTTCCATGAGCGAGCACGACATCATTGATGAGGTAGTAGTCGTCTGAGAGTCGAGTCATGAGTTGAGTCACCAGGCGCTCACCGAGCCGACCTTTTCGTACCCGATATAGATTGCGGGCTAGTTTAGGTACCGACCGTTTCGCTGCTGCAATTACAAGAGCTGCCGCCAGGATAGGGAGGGCGTAGAGAAACCGTGATGTTCCGCGGCCTGCAACAATGGACAGCATCGTCAGGATTCCGGCTGCTCCAACGATTCCCAGCCCCGTCCACGACCACCATTCGCGTGCCTCAAGGTGCGATCCACCGGGGCGGAGAACTCTCATACAAGAGGAATAGCAGGCGCCGCGGAGCTTACGTGCCAAAAATCAGGAAGATGCTCAACGCGCCAGCGTGGCCAGGAATGCCTCCGCGTTCCGCTTCAGGACCTTATCCAGCACCTCCTCCCCGTACCCCTCGCTCTTCCAGTCGCCGAGTAGGCGTTCGTAGCCGAGCAGGGGATAGTCGGCGCCGAACATCACGCGGTCCTGCAGGCGCCGGCCGATCTCCAGCTTGAGGTCGGCGGCGAAGTAGCGTGGCGACCAGCCGTGCAGCTCGTACCAGACGCTGGTCTTGTGCAGGAGGATCGCGATCATCTCGGTCTGCCACGGCCACGCCGGGCGCGAGGCGACGACGATCATGTCCGGGTGGCTGGCGGCGACCTCGTCGAGATGGCGCGGATGGCTGGCCTCCAGCCGGACGCCGCCGCCGCCGGGCTGGCCGGCGCCCAGGCCGGTCGTCCCGACCATGATCAGCACCGGCGCGCGCGCCTCGATGCAGCGCCGGTAGAGCGGCTCGTAGCTGGGATCGTCGGCGGGGACGTTGAATCCCGAGCCCGGCACGCCGAGGCCGACCACGCCGGGCGCAGTGCGCAGACAGCGGTCCAGCTCGTCGACGGCGTCGCGGCCGTGGCGCGGGTCGATGTGCAGCCAGTGGCCGAGGATGACGTCGGGGTGCGCGCGCTGGGTCTCGAACGCGTAGTCGTGCAGCGCGCGCGCCTCCTCGATGGGCTGCGACATGCGCACGCCGAGGTCGAGCATGACGCGCACGCCCGTCTTGCGGAAGTGCTCGGCCA
>QHVJ01000179.1 GCA_003222275.1 Acidobacteriota bacterium
GCGCATTACGAACCAGGTGACGTCGGCCCCAGGAGGTCCTGCCATGTCCCCCAGGTCGCTCTCCCCGTTCCGAGCCGTGTTCCTCGCCGCCGCGGGCACGCTGCTCGCGTGCCAGCACGTCCTCACCCCCGCGAACCCCGAGCCGACGCCCACTCCGACGCCCGTGCCGACGGAGACGCCGCGGACGAGCGCGTGTGGTGTGGGCCGGGGTACGGGCGACGGCCTGGAAGAGCATTGCCCCCGGCAGGAATCGCACTTCCTGCGGGAGGTGAACGCAGCCATCGACGAGGTCGTGCGGAAGCATCCCCAGCTCTTCGACCTCGACGACGTCCGCGGAAACGGGGGTTACTTCGTGAAGGACGTCGACGCGTACTATCGCCACGTCGTCACGGAGGTGCAGGCGCAGCAGCTCTGCGCCACCGTGGACGGCGGCGGCGAGATCGCGGTGAAGCAGACGAACGACTTCAACGACCAGTACCACATCATGATCTCGGACGGCCACATCCGCCGGGGAGAGGTGTCGTACCGTGCGACGTGCTACCCGGCGTGGTTTTAGGAGCTAGTGTTTCGTTACGGAAGTGTTGTTAGCACCGAGAGCGCCGAGGCGCCCGGATCGCGAGGCGCGACGACCGCCGCGTAGACTTGTGCTACGCAAGGGAGGAGCAACGAAGCGAGCCGGGATGCATCGGCGCTCGAATGCAACAAGACTTCCGTAACGAGACACTAGACTAGTCCTCTCCGAACACTTCGGCCGTAAACGCGAGCAGGATCGCCCCGGGATCCCTCCACGCGTCGCGGGGCAATCCCGCCTTCAGGCACGTGCACTGGAGGAAGGTCTCGCGGTCCCAGCCATGGTCGGTGGCGACCTGCGGCAGCAGCAGACCGCTGCGGCCGCCGTGGCGCACGATGAGGCCATGGACACCAGGCTCGACGGCCTGGGCTGCGATCGGGGCCGCCGGTCCCAGGATCGAGATCTCGAGCGCGAGCGAGGGCAGCTCCCCGGCGGTCACCGAGGCGAATCGAAGGTCCTGGGTGGCCGCGGCCACCGCCATCCGCACCACCGCGTCGACCAGCGGCTGGCGGGCCTCCACCGTTCCAATGCAGCCTCGCAGCTCGTCGTCCCCGCGGCGGCGCAGCGTGACGAACGCGGCGCCGGGCCAACGCAGCGCCGGCGCGACCTCGGGCAGGGTGAGGAGCGCACAGGCGAGGTGGGCGGCGATGGCCTGCCGGGCCAGGGCGAGGAGCTGACGGCGCTCCTCCTCGTTGAAGCGGGCCGGCCCGGACGGCGCATTCGTGCTCATACGCGATCCGTGGTGAGGGCCGCCGCCAGATAGCCGACGACGTGGCTCTTGTCGCCCTCGGCGACGTCGCCGCTGTCGCCGTACTTGAGGATGGTCGCGCGGTCGGCCCCTCGGCCGCGCGCGGCCTTCATCACCGCCACCATCGGCCCGCCACCACAGGCATGGCCGTGGAAGCGCTCGAGCCGGTCCATGAGTCCCTCGGGGTCGAGCCGGCGGACGTCGTCCACCACCTTGGCGTCGAGCGCGTTGGCTTCGGGGGCGGGACGGTAGTGGCTGAGGTCGCTCGACGCGATCAGCAGCGCGTCGCATCCCTCGAGCGCGCCGACGAGCGCACGAGCGAGCAGCTCCGTTTCTCTCCTTTCCTGGCTCCCCATCAGGACCGGCACGATGCGCACCTCGGGAACGACGTGCTGCAGGAACGGGAGCTGCATCTCGAGCGAGTGCTCGTCGCGGTGCGGGCGCATCTCGTCGACGATTCCTCCGTCGTAGGCCACGAGCCGGGCCGCAATCTCCTCGTCGATGGGCACCCGCCCGAGCGGCGTCTCGAACGCACCGCGCGCCGCCACCGCCACGCCGTCGAAGGCCATCCGGTGGGATGGCCCGACGAGGACCGCGGTGAGGCCGGCCCGCCCGCGCAGCAGCGCATAGGCGTGGGCGGCGACCGGCCCGGAGTAGCGCAGCCCCGCATGGGGGCTGATGAGCGCGACGAGCCGCCCGGGCGGCGGCACGCCCCCGACCCCCGCGAGGCACTCCTCCACCTCGGCGGCAATGGAGGCCGAATCCCCTGGATACCAGGTCCCGGCAATCGGCGACGTGCGAACCGGTCCGGCCATGAGCGGCGTCCGAGCCCTGTCCTTATTTATAGACCCGGTAGTCGATCTGGGGGAACAGGTTGTCGCGCCACTCGAAGTCGCGCACGATCGGCTCCTCCAGCATCGTCTCGCCCGTGAGCGCCCGGTAGAGGTAGGTGAAGCGGGCCACGTGGTCGCGCGTCCGCTTCTTGGCGTACTCCACGGTAGTGCCCGTCTTCATGATGAACGCCCAGTCCGAGGACTGCGCCAGCAACAGCTCCCGCGCCGCCTGATCGAGCGCGCGGCGCTCGAGGGGCGAGGGCCATTCGAAGCGGCGAGCCAGCTCGACCATGCGCTCGGCGGCCACGTCGAGATGGGGATAGATCCAGTCGTTGCCGGGGTTGAGCCACACCTCCGCGTAGCCGCGCGCGCCCCACGTGCAGAAGGGCGGCTGCGCGACCTCGCAATCGGGGTGCATGTCCAGGAACTGCGGGGGCGTGACCGGCTTCACGACGTCCTGGTCGAAGTGCATCTTGCGGAAGAGGAAGTTCAAGAAATCCGGACCCTCGTACCACCAGTGGCCGAACAGCTCGGCGTCGTACGGGCTCACCACCAGCGGGGGCTGGGACATGCGGGGAGCGTGGGCGAGCACCTGGCGCTGCCGATTCTCGAGGAAGTTGCCGGCGTGGGAAGCCGCCTTCCCCAACGCCCACTCCCGAACGTAGGGTTGCTTGTCCTGCAGCCCCACCTTTCCCGTCACCCGGTAGTACTTGAGGCCGACGTTCTTGCGCATGCCGTCGGGAAGGATCTCGCCGAGGTAATCGACGGGCAGCTCCCAGCCCACGTCCTTGTAGAACTCGCGGTAGTCGTTGTCGCCCGGGTAGCCCGACTCCGCGCTCCACACCTGGCGCGACGACTCCATGTCGCGGGCGAAGAAGGCGATTCCCTCCGGCGAGATTATCGGCGCGAGGACACCGTGGCTCGGCCGCGGGTGGGCGTCGGTGACGCCGTGCGACTCGATGAAGCTGAAGCGCAGGCCCGCCTCGCGCAGGAAGCGATCCTGTCCCGGCAGGTACCCGCACTCCGGCAGCCAGATCCCCGCGGGGTCGCGGCCGAGGAGCTCGCGGTAGTGCCCGACGGCGATCTGCACCTGGGCGCGCACGGCCTCGGGCACGGTGTCCATCAGGGGAAGGAAGCCGTGCGTCGCCCCGCACGTGATGATCTCCAGCTTCCCCGCGTCGCGGTGGTTGCGGAAGGCCTGGATGAGATTCGAGCCGTAGACCTCGCGGAAGACACGGCGGATGTCGGTGAACTCGCCGAGGTAGAAGCGCGTGACGTCGTGGAAGCGCTGGTCCTCGCGCGCCGTGCGGGAGATCTCCTTCTCCGCGAGGGTAACCAGGCGGTCGAGGTAACGGTGGTAGCGCTCGACGAGCAGCCCGTCGCTCATCATGGCGAGGAGCGGAGGCGACAGCGTCATGGTGAGGCGATAGTCCACGCCGTCCCGGAGCAGGCCATCGAGCACGCGGACGAGGGGCACGTAGGTCTCGGTCAGCGCCTCGAAGAACCAGTCCTCCTCGAGGAACTCGGGGTATTCGGGGTGGCGCACGTAGGGCAGGTGGGCGTGCAGCACCGGGCTCCAGTACCCCTGGGGCATGGGAACCTCATGCGCTCCCGACCCGCGGCGGGCAGCCAGGGGCTATGGACTATCGACGGAAGAGATCGCTGGCTCCTCCGGGCTCGGAGCCCGGCGCCGGCTCGTTTGCGGAAACGGGCTCGGTCCCCGCGGCCCGTGCCGCCGGAGCGGTGCCCGGCGCTCCCTTGGCCGCCCTCCGGCGCGGAGCAGCCTGCGGTTCGGGAGCAATGTCGGCGGCGGCGGCCAGCGGCGCCCCCTTCGCGGCCAGGCGGTACGACGCGCGCCGTCTCGCCTTCTCGGGCGAGGGCCCCGTCCGCGGCGTCGCGACCGCGTTGCTCCGAGCCAGGGACCGGTATTCGCCCGAGGGCAACGTGATTCCGAGCTCCACCCGGTAGGAGCGGTGGCCCGGCACGGCGCGGAGGTACCACGACCGCGCGCCCTCGGGGAGCACGGTGGCGCCGCCGATGCCGCCGTGGTCGTCCGTCAGCCGCAGGGTCAGCCGCGCGAGCACGGCGATCCGTTCCCCCTTTTCGCGGCGCAGCCCCTCGCGCACCCGGGGATCGACGTCCCAGTGGGCGAAGAGCCAGTGCGGGTCCTTCACCAGCAGGCGCACGCGGTTGACGCCGTACGTCTCGGGGAAGATGAAGCGCTCCTCCTCGAACACGCGCGGCGGCAGGTCGCGGGGCAGGTACTTGGCCGAGCCGATCTGCTCCTCTTCACTGAGGCTGAGCGCACCCTGGCCCGCCTGCGCCGTACCGCCGGTCTCCGGCTCGGGCGCGGAGGACTTCGTCTGGCGGGGAGGCCGGGGAGACTTCGGGTTCGCCGCGCGGATCGCGACCGAAGATTTCTTGGGCTCGGCCGGGGCGGGGGAAGAGGTCGCCGCCGGGGATCGGCGCCGCGCCCGCGGGGTGGGGGTCGCTGTCGACGCACCCGTCGTTCCGCGGCCAGAGGCGGCCCTGGCGCCGGCCCTGACGGAGTCCGGCGGCCCGTTGGCTTGTTTGGCCATGACCGAAGTATAGAAGCGACTCGCCTCCGGCGGCAAGCCTCGAATCAGGGACGGGGCGGCTCTTCCCCGCTGCGCGGCCGGCCCCGGCCGGACGGGTGGGCCTGGCCCCGCATCTGCGTCATGACCTCGCGGATCTTCCGCTCGACCTCCAGCTCCAGGATCCGATACTTGGCCTGCTGTACCGGCGACAAGACGGCGTCGACCGCGTCCAGGTCGCGCCGGATCGCGGGCCCCTGCTCGCTCTCCACCGCCTTCACCTCGCGCAACAGCTCCTCGAGGCGGCCCTCGGTGGCGCCTCCCGACTGGAGCAGCTTCCTCATCTCCTGCAGCGCGCGCTGGCGCCGCTGCGCAAACTGCCGCCGATCGTTCTGAAGGCGTTTGACGTTCGGGAGGAGGCGCACGAACTGCTCGTCGGTGAGGCCGAGGCTCTCCTGGAGGTTGCTCAAGAAGTACGCGTCGATCATGCGGAAGGCCTCTTCGCGCGGCCGGTACTGTCCCGCACCGGACGGGGCGGCCGGCTCCTGCGCGGAGCCTATGGCGGCCGTCGCCAGCAGGACGCCGGTGACGAGAGCGCGCCTCACAGGTCCTTCCCGGGGCCGATCTCCCGGCGCAGGCGGTCGGCCAGGACCTGGCTCTCCTCGTCCGACAGATCGACGGCGCACTCGGCCACCCCCCCGCATGCGGCCGGAACCGATGCGTCGGCGACGACGGGCGCGACGGCCCGCAGGACGTCGAGGCCCTCGTCCTCCTCGGCCGGGGGCAGGGCGGACCAGGCGGGCAGCGGCGGCTCGGGCAGCGGCGCCGGATGACGGCCGGCCACGGGCAGGAAGGTGGCGATCCCCGCGAGCACCGCCGCCGCCGCCAGGGCGTGACCGAGCGAGACGCGGCGCCAGAACGCCGGCCGGCGTTCGCTCTCCTCGTCCACGCGACGGCTCACCTGGCGCCGCAGCGATTCCCAATAAACAGGAGAAGGCTCGGGCACCTCCGCCCCGGCCGCGAGCGCGAGACCGGCCTGCGCCTCGGCCAGCCGTGCCCGGCACTGCGCGCAGGCGTCGACGTGGGCGCGGTCGGTCGCTCCCCTTCCCTCCAACACATCGAGGAGCCTCGGCTCCGGAACGTGGCTCACCGTCTCACTCCCCCGCCTCGGCGACCAGCATCTTCCTCAGGTTTCCCAGGGCATGGAAGAGGTTGGCCTTGACGGTGCCCACGGTCGAGCCGAGGATCGCGGACACCTCCTCGTGGGTGAGGTCGTGGTAGATCTTCAGGATCAGCGTCGCGCGCTGCTTCTCGGGCAGCCGGGTCACGGCCTCGCGGACCAGGCGCGACTGCTCGTCGCGCTCCAACCGCTCGAGAGGTCCCTGCGACTTGTCGGCCAGCGCCTCGGGCAGCTCCGCCGCTTCCGGCTTCCGCGACGCGCGGAAGTTCAAGCAGGTGTTGACGGCGATCCGGTAGAGCCACGTGGAGAAGGAGCTGTCGCCTCGGAAGCGATCGAGGGCCCGGTACGCCTTCAAGAAAACCTCCTGCGCCATGTCGTTCGCGTCCTGGTGGTTGTTGACGTAGCGATAGCAAAGCCGATAGACGTCGCGCTGATACTTTTCCACGAGCCGGTCGAACGCCTCGCGCTCGCCTCCCTGGCAGGCGGCAACGGCGTCGCGGTCGTCCTCGTGACGCCGTGCGGGAGCGAGCTCCGGCGCGCTCTCATCGGACGCGGCCAAGGCGGCGGGGATGGAGGGCACGACGAGTCACTGTCTCACCGCTTTTCCGGCCCTGTCAACGCCATGGCCGCAACCCCAGCCCGGCCCGCCAGATGTCGCTCTTGCCCACGCGTCCTCGCATCGTTCAACGACTTAGACCGGAATCCGACTCGAAGGTTGAGACCTCGAGGCGTATGCCCCTGACCACGAAGGGACCGCCGCCTTCGAGAAGGAGCGTCACCGGGCCATCTCCCGGGCGCGCATCGAAGGCTGAGACCCGCGCGCCGCCGACGATCTCCATCGGCACGCCTCGGCTCGGCCCTGGTCCCTCCGGCCGTATGTCGAGGGAGGGCGGGGGCATTTCGGGCGCGATCTCTTCACCATCGACATGGACACGGTAACGTCCGGCCGGCAGGCAGAGCCGCTCGCCCACCGCTGCTCCATCGGGATTTCGGTGCGGCTCGTAAAGAGGCCCCCAGTCCAGATCGCTCGGGCTCCACGTGGCCCCGGCGCCTCGGAGAAGGCTCCAGCCCGGAACACTCAGCGCGGCGCGCCCGAGGAGGCGCACGGCATCCCGGCCCGCGGTCCGATGGGTGGACAGAAGCGACGCGCCGCCCGCGGCCGCCAGCAGGCCGAGGCCCGCCAGCACCGCGCCGCGCGGCCTCGTGCCGGGACGAAGCGACGACGCCGCGGCGATCCCGAGGGCCGTGGCCCACAGGAGCGCGAGGCGATCCCGGTCGGGATTCTCGTCGGGCAAGACGTAGCCCGGCAGCAATCGGGTCCACTCCTCGGCCCCGGAAAGGGCGCGGAAGAGCGGCGCCGTTCCGTCGCGGTCCCGATGGACGAGGCGGGGCTCGAAGCCGCCCGCGAGTCCCAGCCACACGCTCCACCCGAGGAGCAGGGCCGAAGCGGAGCCGAATCCCCTCTGGAACGAGGCGGCCACGCCAAGGGCGAGGGCCGGAACGACGGGCAGGAGGAATCGGGCGGGCGGATTCCAGCCTCCGCGCCACATGGGCCAGGAGCCCGCCATCAGCAGCGTGGCCACCGTCAACCCGACCGCCACCAGCGCGTGCCGCGGGGAACGCCTCGACAACCGGGCGAAACCCGGAAGGGCCAGGACGAAGATCGGAGCGTAGACGAGGAGACCGAACTCCTGGTCGAAGAGGAGGCCGGGAGCCCCCTCCGGAAGCATCGCCAGCGAGATCTCGGGCCGCGGACCATAGACGCGGCGCGGATCGAAGAAGCCGTAGAGGGCCTCGTGGTACACGGCAAGGCCCGCCGCCGAGGCCGCCGCCAAAGCCAGCAGGACCGCCACGGCGCGCCGGTTTGGCCGGCCGGTGAGGACGAAGAGGAGCAGAAGAACGGCCAGGACGGCGTAGCGCACGTTGAGCCACGGCAGCAAGGCCAGCGCGGCGCCGAGCAGGACCACGTCCGCGGTGCGAGCCGCCGCCAGGTCACGGCCGCGGCGCAATGCCACCGCCACCGCGAGCGCCGCCGGCACCTCGGTGAAGATGAGACCGGCGTAGTGGATGAGCGGTGGGCTCAGCGCCACCGTCCAGCCGGCCGCCTCCGCGGCCGCCTCGCCCAATCCCCACCCGCACGCCGCCTCGCGAACTTCCCGAGCGAGCAGCGCCGCCAGCAGCGCCATGAAGAACGACGCCGCCGCGTAGCCGCCCAGGGCGTACGCGGGAAGGATCAGGACGGACAGGCCGACGGCGTGGAGCGAATAGATCTCGCCGTGCCGGCCACGGACACGGTAATGCGGCGCGAGATCGCCAGGATGGAAGACGCGATACCGCCCTTCGGCGTAGTCGCGCTCCAGCGAGACGTCGTGGTCCCGGAGAAGGCTGTCGGCCACCATCAGGTAGTGCGGCTCGTCGCCCTCGGGTCCCACCTGGGACTGCACGCGCATCGCGACGCCGGAATGAATTGCAAACGCAGCGGGAAGGAGCAGCCAGCGCGGAGGCAGACGTCGCGACGAGGCCAGCGCGGCCGCCATGCCGGCGAGCGCGAGCGCGGTGAGCGGCGGCCCGCTGAGCGCGCGTAGCCCCGGGATGGGAGCGCCCACCAGCAGGAGCGCCGGGATGAAGGCCAGCCCGAGGGCCCAATTGCCGCCCGCGACACCGGACCGCCAGGCGACGAGCGCGACGGCCACCGCCGTGACGACGAGCGCCGCAACATGGGGCACCCCCAGCAGCCAGCCCCCCGGACGAGAGGCCGCTCCCCCCGCGGCGAGGAGCAGTAGGGCGGCCACCACGAGCCATCCGGCAGCACCGGCGGCGCGCGGCGATGGCGTGAGTCGCATCAAAGACGCGCATTCTAACCGTCCCGGTTTCACCTTGACGAAGCCGAGCCCGCGGCGCACACTCGTAACCGGGGGTGCACGCATGAAGGCCGCGATCGTTGTCGGGGTGCTAGCGGTGGCGCTGCCTCTGGTGGCGGGCGCGGACGAAGTGTATCTGCGCAGCGGTGGCCACCTGAGCGGCGTGGTGGTCGAGCGCCGCGCCGAAGGCATCGTGGTCGACGTCGGCCCCGGAAGGGTCACGCTCCCCGCCTCGCTCGTGACCCGGGTCGTCGAGGGCACGCCGGCCTTCGCGCTTTTCCGTGAGCGGGCGGCGCGGCTGTCGGATGCCGACGTGCATGGGTGGCTTGCGCTCGGCGCGTGGGCGCGCGACCACGACCTGCTCACCCAGTCGACCCAGGCCTTCGAGCACGTGGTCGCCATCGACCCCGGCAACGCCATCGCCCACCGGGAGCTGGGACACGTCGTCGTCGACGGCCGCTGGATGACGTCGGATGAGGGCTACCGCGCCCGAGGCTACGTCCACTTCGAGGGCAGCTGGGTCCTGCCCGAGGAGCGGGCGGCGATGGTCGCCGAACGGGCGGCCATGGCGCAGGCGCGCCAGGCGGAGATCGAGGCCGAGGCCCGCGCGCGGGAGGCCGACGCCCGAGCGAGGGCGGCCGAGGCGGAGGCGCGCCGAGCGGAAGCGCAGGCGGCGCCGGCCGAAGGCATCCCCCTCGCCATGACCTATGGCGCGGCTCCTTACGGTGTCTACGGGGGCGTGGTCATCGGTGGGTACGGCGGATACGGTGGGTACGGCGGATACGGCGGGTACGGTGGATACGGCGGGTACGGTTATTCGACCGGCCACGGCCACCGCAGCCAGGGACCCAGCTGCGGACCAGGCCGTGCTCCGGGGACGGCCCCCCGTCGAGACTCTCCGGCGCCCACGCGGACGCCGGCCGCATCACCCGCCAGTCGCGTGGGCGGCGCACCCGGCGGCCTCAACCTCAAGCACTGACCGCGGCAGTTGACTTTCGCCTAATCTTCGCCTACCCTTCTCGCCGGAGGTACCGATGCACGTGACTCCGCGGCAGAAGGAGATCCTGGATTACCTTGGCCGCCACATCGAAAAGAAGGGATACGCCCCCACGATCGAGGAGATCGGCGAGCATTTCGGCCTCAGCTCGCTGGCGACCGTCCACAAGCACCTCACGAACCTCCAGGAGAAGGGACTCATCAAGCGGGAGTGGAACCGCAGTCGTGCGCTCGAGCTCGTCCCGAGCCAGGTCAAGGTCAAGGCGGTCGAGCTGCCCTTGATGGGCCGGGTGGCGGCGGGTACGCCGATCGAGGCCGTGCAGTCGACCGAGACCATCTTCGTCCCCGAGGACATGCTGGGCCGCCGGGAGACGTACGTGCTCCAGGTCAAGGGCGACTCGATGATCGAGGAGCAGATCCGCGATGGCGACTACGTGATCGTCGAGGATCGCAAGCAGGCCCGCGATGGAGAAATGGTGATCGCGCTGCTCGACCGCGAGAACGTCACCCTCAAGAAGTACTTCCGCGAGAGCGGCGGACGCGTCCGCCTTCAGCCCGCCAACAGCCGCATGAAGCCGATCTACGTGGAACAGGGTGATCTCCGCATCCAGGGCGTGGTGATCGGCGTGCTGCGGAAGTACTAGAATTCCTCCGGGCCGGCGGGAGGCAGGAGGCCTTCCGCCGTTGGAGCGCCCGCAGGAAAGACCTCCTTACCGCTGGAGCGCGATTCACTCGCGCGATGGCGGAACTCAATGAAGTGTCTTTCCGAGGACGCGGCTCTTCGGCGCCGGAGGCGCCGCTTTGATGGACGAGAAAAGGTCGATCAACTTCACCGTCGTCCCCGACGACGCCGGGTGGGTGCCCCGTGTCTACAGCAATTTCTGCGCGATCCAGAACTCCCCCTTCGACTTCACCCTGACGTTCTGCGAGATGCAGCCCATCTCCGACCGGGAGATCCAGGAGGCCGAGGCCACGCACGTCGTGAAGGCGCCCGTGAAGGCCCGCATGGTCGTCCCGGCGCAGATGATCCCCGGCCTCATCGCCGCGCTGCAGGAGAACTTCCGCCTCTACCAGGAGTCGTTCGGCCCCCCCAAGGGACCCCTTCATTAGGACCTCCGTCGGCGCCCGCCGCCCCTATACTGAACATGTGAGCAGCGAGCGAGCGCGCGCGCGCAGCATCCTCCACATCGATCTCGACCCGTTCTTCGTCTCCGTGGAGCGGAGCCTCGATGCTTCCCTGCGCGGACGCCCCCTGATCGTAGGGGGCCACGAGGACGGCTCGGGGGTCGTGGCCGCGGCCAGCGACGAGGCGCGCGCCCAGGGCATCCGCGCCGGCCAGCCGATCACGGCCGCGCGGCGGCTCTGCCCCGAGGGCGTGTTCCGCCCTGGCGACCTCGACACCTACGCGCGCGTCAGCGAGGACGTCACGGGCCTTCTGCTCTCGGTGAGCCGCCGGGTGGAGCGGCCTTCGGCCGACGAAGCCTACGTCGACCTCACGCGCGAGGCGCCCTCTTCGCCGACTCCGGTCGCCGTCGCGGAGTCGCTCAAGGACGAGCTGCAGCGCCGTCTCGGCCTCGACGCCTCCCTCGGCCTGGCGACCACGCGCCTCGCCGCGCGCGTGGCCTCCACGTGGGCGCGCCCTCGCGGCCTGCTGGTGGTGCTGCCCGGCTACGAGGCTTCGTTCCTGGCGCGCCAGCCGCTGTGCTTCCTTCCCGACCTGCCCCCGCACCTGGAAAAGGCGCTCGAGCAGGCGGGCCTCGTCACCCTCGGCCACGTCGACGCCTGCGAGCCGGGCGCCCTCGCCGCCGTGGTGGGCGCGCCGGCGGCGGCCAAGCTGCAGGAAGCCGCCCGGGGCGAGGGAGAGGAGCCGGTCGCGGTGACCGCACCGCCCGTCCGCATCCACGAGGAGGCGCTCATCCGCGACCGCCGCACGGACCGGGAGGCTTTGCGCCAGGTCGTGGAGGGGCTCGCCGGGCGGGCCTACCGCCGCCTCCGGCCCTTCGGCCTCGCGGCGGGCACCGTCACCGTGGAGCTTCGCCGCGGAGACCTCGCCGTACGCCGCGAGGAAAACCTGGAGCCGGGCGTCGCCGACGAGGAGACCGCGCGCGCCGTCGCCCGCGCCCTCGCCGAGCCCATCCTCGAGCCCGCATCCACCGTGCGGGCCGTGCACGTTCGCCTGACCAGACTGGGCCGCCCCGGAACGCAGGCGTCCTTGTTCTCGGCCCGGGAATCGATGCCGCGCTCGTCCCGCTGAGGCGCCCGTGCGTCCCACCCGGCTCAACCGCGAGCGCGCGGCGAGGATTCTCGACATCCTGGAGCAGACGCACGCCGACGCCGACTGCGCGCTCCACCGCAACAACGCGTTCGAGCTGGTGGTGGCGACGATCCTTTCCGCGCAGTGCACCGACGAGCGGGTGAACCAGGTGACGCCGGCCCTCTTCCGCCGCTATCCGACGCCGGACGCGATGGCGAGGGCGCGCCCGGCGCAGATCGAGACGATGATCCGTCCCACGGGGTTCTTCCGCGCCAAGACCCGGAGCATCCTCGGCTGCGCCCGCGCGCTCGTGGCCGAGCACGGCGGCGAGGTGCCGCGCACGATGGCGGCGATGGTCGAGCTGCCCGGTGTCGGCCGCAAGACGAGCAGTGTCGTGCTCGGCCACGCGTACGGAATCGCCGAAGGCATCGCGGTGGACACCCACGTGCTGCGGGTTTCCAACCGGCTCGGGATCGCGCGCGGCGACGATCCCATCGAGGTCGAGCGCCAGCTCATGGCCCTCATCCCCCGCGAGCGTTGGATCCGCACGACGGACCTGCTCATCTTCCACGGCCGGCGGATCTGCCAGGCTCGCCGTCCCGCCTGCGGCGTCTGCCCGGTGTTCTCGCTGTGCCGTTGGCCGTACCGCCAGGCGTACGCCCTCGGCCAGACGCCCAGGATCAAGGCCCGAGGCCGGCCCTCATGACGGAAAGCGTGATGGCGGCGGTCGTCCAGATGACCTCCACCGCGGACGTGGAGCGCAACCTGGCCTCGGCCGAGAGCCTCGTCCGGCGCGCGACCTCCCTCGGCGCGCGCTTCGTGTCGCTGCCCGAGAACTTCGTCTTCCTGCGCTCGGAGGGAGAGCCGGTCGTCGAAGCTCAGACGCTCGACGGACTGTGGGTCCGCCGCATGTCCGGGCTCGCGCGCGAGCTCGGCATCACGCTGCTGCTGGGGAGCCTGCCCGAGAAGGTCGCCGACGATCCTCACCGCGTGCACAACACGTCGGTGCTGCTCGCCCCCGACGGCGCGACGATCGCGGTCTACCGGAAGATCCACCTCTTCGACATCGACCTGCCCGGGATGGAGCACCTGAAGGAATCGAGGGCAGTGCGCCCGGGGGAGGACGCCGTGGTGGCCCGGGCGCCCTTCGGCCCGCTCGGCCTGACGATCTGCTACGACCTGCGCTTCCCCGAGCTGTACCGCGCCCTGGTGCGCGCGGGAGCCCGGGTCCTCGCCGTGCCGTCCGCGTTCACCGAGCGCACCGGCAAGGACCACTGGGAGGTGCTGCTGCGCGCCCGCGCCGTCGAGAACCTGGCCTACGTCGTCGCCGCGGCCCAGGTCGGTCATCACGGCCGGGGTCGGTCGTCCCACGGCCACGCCATGATCGTGGACCCCTGGGGAGCCGTCCTGGCCCAGGTGCCCGACGGCGAAGGCGTCGCGGTGGCCGAGCTCGACTTCGCGCGCCAGGACCGGCTCCGCCGCGAGCTGCCCGCCCTTGACCACACCCGCAAATTCAACGTAAGATAAGGGTTTGCAACGCGGGCGCTCGAGCGCAGTGGGGTACCGATGACGACACACATTCCCAAGGTCGGCGAGGCGGACCGCAAGTGGTTCGTGATCGACGCCAAGGACCAGGTCCTGGGCAAGCTGGCCACGACTGCCGCCGTCATCCTGACCGGCAAGAGCAAGCCGATCTACACTCCCTTCCTCGACACCGGCGACCACG
>QHVJ01000180.1 GCA_003222275.1 Acidobacteriota bacterium
GAGGAGCGCGTCGCCTCGGGTGCGGTCGTCGGCGGCAGGGAGATAGGGCCGCAGGTCGTATCCCAGGGGCAGGGCCACACCGCTCGCCGTCCGGGGCAGGGCACGCATCACGAGAGCGGCCAGGCCGCCGGGCGCAGTGGCGATCGCGGCCGCCAGCAGCAACGGCGCGAGCACCGGCCGGCGCGTCTCCAGCACCGCCGCGGCCGTCCCCACGGCCAGGGCCACGAAGTAGACGCCGGGGATCAGCGCGTTGTAGTAGGACCATTCGGTGCCCGCGCCGAGGGCGCTGGCCAGGGAGCCGGTCAGCGCCATCCCCGACGCGTAGAGCAGGCGCGGGGTCCGGACGCGCACGAGCGCCGCGGCGAGAAGCACGAGGCCGGGTCCGAGCAGCAGCATCAGCCGCGCCGGCGTCAGCAGCACCGCGTCCGCCAGGGCGAAGGGATGACGGCGGTGCAGGCCAAAGGTGTAGGTCCAGAACCAACCGCCCGACGCGAGGTGCGCCCAGGCGAGAAGGAAACCGCCGAGCAGGACCAGCGTCGATGCGTAGAGCGCGCCCGCGCGGCGACGGACGAGCACGAGCGCGAGGCCGAGAGCGGCGGCGAACGGCAACGCCGTCTGCTTGGCGAAGAACGCCGCCGTCATCAAGACCGCAGAGGCCACCGGACCCGCTCGCTCGTTCCGCTTCCACCAGCCGATCACGACCGCGGCCGCGGTGAGACCGAGGAAGAGGGCGTCCACGCGGGCCAGGTCGTACCAGGCGCCGGTGGGGGCGAAGGCGGCGGCCGGAAGCGCCGCCGTGCCGAGGGCGGCCGCCCGTGAGCCGCCCGCGCGCCGGACGAAGGCATAGGCGACGACGAGGGCCAGAGCGAACGCGGCCACGGAGACGGCGCGCGCGGGCAGGTAGCCCACGCCGGTGACGGGGGCGAGGAGCCGGAGAACGATCGGATAGAGGGGCGTGTAGGCGAACGAGACGAAGCGCGCGGACGGCTCGGCGTAGATCGGCTGGCCCTGAACCAGACGCAGGGCGTGGCAGAGCATCCCCCCTTCCATCCACTCCAGGTCGTACGGGTACACGAGCCTGCGCGCGAAGGCGATGGCGAGGTTCACGAGGGCGGCGGCGGAGAGGAGGACGAGGAGGACCCGGGCGAGCCGCATGGCGCATTCTCACCCGGGCTCGCGCTGCTCAGTACTTTATTCCCTGCTGGGCGGCTTGCTCGCGCAGGTTCTGCACGACCCTCTCGTCGAAGGCGTCCGCGCGGGCGCCCGGTTGCGCGCGCAGGTACTCCTCGCGCTGCTTCTGCAGCGTCTGGATCCGCGCCTGCAATTCCGCGCGCCGCCCCTTCTGCGCCTGGAGATAGGCGACCGCCTCGTCCGCGGTCTTGCCCTTGACCGCGGCCGGCGCGGCCCCCGCCCGCTGCAAGGACTCCACTTCCTTCTTCTGCTCCGCGGCGGGCAGGTCCACGAGGTCCTTCTCGGCCAGCCGTCCCGCGTCGGCGAAGTAGGCGGCGGCCTCGGCAGCTGCGGCCACGGGCATCGCTCTCCGTGCCTCCAGCTTGCGCGTGATGCCGGCCTGCTGCGTGGCGGTGCCGCCGGCCACGACCGTCGCCGCCAGCGCGCCGTTGAGCCGGGCGAGGTCGGCGTCCACGGGCGTCACCGCGACGGGCATCCCGCCCTGGCCGTCGATCTGCGCGTAGTGGCCCTGTCCGAGCGCGGCGATCTGCTGCCACACCGCGGCCGCCTGCACGTCGCCGCCGCAGAGGACCGTCTCCACGACGATGCCCCTCTGGCGCGCCTCCGCGACGTGACGGTGGTAGTCGAACCCGTCCTGGTAGTCGACGTGGGGCGGCGCGTCTCCGACGAGGAAGATGACGCGCAGGCCGGCGCCCTGGCTCCACGAGATGCGGTGGACGGCATCGTGGAGGGCGCGCGAGACGTGCTCCGGCGTGTCGCCCCCGCCGTCGGCATTGAAGGCCGAGAGGTTCTGGTAGACCTCGTCCATGTCTCCGCTCAGGTCGTGGACGCGGGTCACGTACTCGTCGCCGAGGTCGCGGTAGCCCACGAGCGCGATGCGAAGGTCGGGCCGCGGCCGCCCCTCGCCGATGCGGCGGGCGATCGACCAGATCCGCCGCTTGGCGCCGTCGATGAGACCGCCCATGCTGCCGGTGGTGTCGAGAACGAAAGCCACCTCCACGCGTGGGGGCCGTGTGGCCGTCACCCGTGGGGGTGCGGAAGAAACGGCGGTCACCGCGAGGGTCAAGGCGAGAAGCGTCATGCATCACCTCCTGCCGCCCATACACGGCATGCCGGCGCGCTATTCCTCGCAAAAGCCGTAAGGGCTTACCGCCCTCGTAACCACCAGGGCGCAGGAGGGCAGGCACGGCAACGGTTTACGCACCGGCACGGGAGTTGCTCGGGGTCACTGGAGTCGGACCATTCGATCCAATTCCTCGGGCCGGAAGGCCCCTTTTCGCAACGGGGAGGTGCGTGATGCGTCGCAAGGCGTTGGCCCTGGCTTCGGCGGGGGCTTTCTGTGCGTCAGTGGGCTTCTTCTCCGCCGGATGCACCAAGGGTACGGAGGGGATGGAGGTCTTCGAGGCCACCCTGTCGCCGGCGAACGAGGTGCCCGCGCGGAGCACCTCCGCCAACGGCCGGGTGCAGTACATCTCGGACGGCACGACCGTGACGTACACGATCGAGGTGGACGACATCACCAACGTCGTCGCGGCCCACATCCACTCCGCCGCCGCGGGAGTGAACGGCCCCATCCGGGTCTTCTTCTACGGCAACGGCTCCCCCAACCCGGGGGGCGCCGTCAGCTTCACCGACAAGAGCATCCTGGTGAAGGGCTCGTTCACCGCCGCCAACGTCACCGGCGTCAGCTTCGCCGAGCTGCTGAACCAGATGCGCAACGGCCAGGCCTACACCAACGTGCACACCAGCGCCTTCCCGGGCGGCGAGATGAGGGGCCAGATCCAGCTGGTGAACGTGAACTGACGCTTTGCCCCGGGGGACGCGCGGGCGTAACCTCCGGGGCGTGAGGATCGACCTCAACGCCGACATGGGCGAGGGGTTCGGGGTCTACCCGCTGGGGCGGGACGCGGAGCTCCTCGCCTTCGTGACCTCCGCCAACGTCGCGTGCGGCTTTCACGCCGGCGACCCCACGGTCATGGACCGCACGGTGGCCCTCGCCGTCGAGGCCGGCGTCGCGGTGGGCGCGCATCCGGGCTTCCCCGATCTGCGCGGCTTCGGCCGCCGCCGCGTCGACGCCGATCCCGCCGACGTGGAGCGCGACGTGCTCTACCAGGTCGGCGCGCTGCAGGCCTTCGCTCGCGCCCACGGCACGCGCGTGGTGCACGTCAAGCCGCACGGCGCCCTCTACAACCAGGCCGCGGAAGAAGAGCCGCTCGCGCGGGCGGTGGCGCGCGGTGTCGCCCGCGCCGGACTCGATCTGGCCCTCGTCGGACTGGCCACCACGGACGTGATGCGCCGGACGGCGGAGGCGGAGGGGCTGCGCTTCGCCGCGGAGGCGTTCGCCGACCGGCGTTACGAGCCCGACGGGACGCTGCAGTCGCGGCGGGTCGCCGGCTCCGTCATCACCGACCCCGCGGCCGCGGCGGACCAGGCCGTGCGCATCGTGCGCGACGGCGTGGTGGTGGCCGTCGACGGTCGCGAGGTGCGCCTGCGCGCCGACACGCTGTGCCTCCACGGCGACAACCCGGAGGCGGTGGCGAACGCCCGCGCGGTGCGGCAAGCCCTCGAGCGGGCCGGGGTCGAGGTCCGCGGCCTCGCGCTTTGAGGCTGCTCCCCGTCGGCGACGCCGCTCTGAGCGTGGAGTTCGGCGACGCCATCGATCCGGCCCTCAATGCCCGCGTGCGCGGTCTCGACCGGGCGCTGCGCGATCGTCCCTTTCCGGGCTTCCGCGAGGCCGCCCCGACCTACCGCTCCCTGCTCGTCCTCTACGACCCACGCGCCTCGCGGTTCGCCGAGGCGCGCGAGGCGCTCCGAGCGCTCGCGGACGCGGCGCCGGCGGCGGACCTCGCCGGCCGCCTCGTCACCGTGCCCACGCGCTACGGCGACGACGACGGGCCGGACCTCGCGGAGGTAGCCCACGCGCGGGGGCTCACGGAGGCGGAGGCGGTCGCCGCCCATTCTTCGCCTGAGTACACCGCGTTCATGCTCGGGTTCATGGCCGGATTCGCCTATCTCGGGACCGTCGCCGCCGCCCTCGAGACGCCGCGGCGCTCGACACCGCGCCTGAGGGTGCCCGCGGGCTCGGTGGCGATCGCCGGCCGCCAGACGGGGATCTATCCGGTCACCTCGCCGGGCGGCTGGAACCTGATCGGAAGGACCTCGATCGCGCTCTTCGATCCCCTCGCCGACCCGCCCAGCCTCATCCAGGCCGGTGATCGCGTGCGCTTCGTGCCGGTCGACGAGCTGCCGCCCCCCCCGGCGCCGACGGCGCTTCCCTCCGCGGCCCGCCCGCCCGCTCTCGAGGTCCTCGAGCCGGGGCTGCTCACCACCATCCAGGATCACGGCCGTCCCGGTTGGCGCCGCGCCGGGGTCAGCGGCTCGGGACCGATGGACGGTCCGGCCCTGCGCGCGGCCAATCTTGCCGTCGGCAACGCCGCGGGCGCGGCCGCGCTCGAATGCACCGTCGCCGGCCCTCGCCTGCGCTTTCTCGCCACGACCCGCTTCGCGCTGGCCGGCGGCGATCTCTCGGCGGTCCTCCACCGCGACGATCTGGGCGCCTGGCCGGTGCCGCTCGGCGCCCCCGTGCTCGCGCGCGCCGGCAACGTCCTCGCCTTCGGCGCCCGGCGCTCCGGCAGCCGGACCTACGTCGCGTTTGCCGGAGGAATCGACGTGCCCCCGGCACTCGGCTCGCGCTCCACCGATCTCACCGCGGGCTTCGGCGGCCTGGGCGGCCGAGCGCTGCGCGGGGGGGACCTCATCGCCCTCGGCCGGCCCGGCGCGGGCGCGGGCCACGACGCCGCTGTGCCGGCGGTCACGGTGACAGGTCAGGTGCGCGTGATCCTCGGCCCGCAGGACGATCACTTCGGCCCCGAGGCGCTCGCGGCGTTCCTCGGCGAGCCCTACACGCTGGCCGCCGAGTCGGACCGCGTGGGCTGCCGCCTGCAAGGCCCTCGCCTCTCACACCGCGGGCTGACCGAGATCGTCACCGACGGCATGGTGCCCGGCTGCATCCAGGTGCCGCCCGACGGCCAGCCGATCGTGATGATGGCCGGCGGTCCCACGACGGGCGGCTACCCGAAGATCGCCACCGTCGTGAGCGCCGACCTCCCGGCGCTGGCCCAGCTCCTTCCCGGCGAGGGCCGCGTCCGGTTCCGGGCGGTGTCGGTCGAGGAGGCGCAGGAGGCGATGCGAGTCGGGAGCGATCCATGATGGCGCTCATGCCGCGTCGCCGCGTCCTGCTCCTGGCCGCTCTCCTCGCCGGCGGTTGCGTGCGCGCCCAGGCCGGCCCGCCGCCCGAACCCGGCCGCTTCCGCGACCCGGACCTCGTCGAGCTGACCTCGCTCGATCCGGGCATCAAGCTCGACGTCCGCTACGCCACCGACCGCAACTTCGTCGGGCGTCCCGTCTACACCGAGGCCCGGGCGTTCCTGCAGCGCCCCGCCGCCGAAGCGCTGCTCCGCGCCCACCGCTCGTTGCGGCCGAGGGGCTACGGGGCGCTCGTCTTCGACGGCTATCGTCCCTGGTCGGTGACGAAGCTCTTCTGGGACCTCACGCCTCGGGCCAAGCGCGAGTTCGTGGCCGATCCGCGGAAGGGCTCCAAGCACAACCGCGGGTGCGCGGTGGACATGAGCCTGTACGACCTCGCCACCGGGCGCGAGGCGGAGATGCCGAGCGCCTACGACGAGATGTCGCCCCGCGCCTATCCCGACTACAGCGGCGGCACGCCCGAAGAGCGCGCGCGCCGCGACCTCTTACGCGCGGCGATGGAGCAGGAAGGGTTCACGGTCGAGCCGAACGAGTGGTGGCATTTCAACTACCGCGACTGGCGGCACTACCCGATCCTCGACGTGCCGTTCTCGCAGATCGCCCAGCGTCCTTGAGCGCAGTGCGATAAGATCCTTCCGAAGCGCGACAGGAGGAAACGATGGCGAAGGGGCTGGGATGCCTGGCGGTGGTGGTCGTGATCGCGATCATCGCGGTGGTGGCCTTCGCGGGAACGTACAACCATCTGGTCGCCCTTCAGCAGGCGGTCGACGCCCAGTGGGCGCAGGTGGAGAACGTCTATCAGCGGCGGGCCGACCTCATCCCCAACCTGGTGGCCACCGTGCAGGGCGCAGCCAACTTCGAGAAATCCGTTCTCGTCGAGGTCACCCAGGCGCGGGCCAGTGTCGGCCAGGTCCAGGTCGGGGCCAAGGACCTGCCCAACGACCCCCAGGCCTTCGCCCGGTTCGAGCAGGCCCAGAACCAGCTGACGAGCGCCCTCTCCCGGCTGCTGGTGGTGGTGGAGCGCTACCCGGACATCAAGGCCAACGCGAACTTCCAGACCCTCCAGGCACAGCTCGAAGGCACCGAGAACCGTATCACGGTCGAGCGCGGCCGCTACAACGAGCGCGCGCAGGACTACAACACTGCCCTGCTCAAGTTCCCCACCAATTTCCTCGGGCGCGTCTTCGGGTTCAAGGAGAAGGCGTACTTCAAGGCGCAGCCCGGCTCGGAGCGTGCCCCGCAGGTGGAGTTCAACTTCGGCTCCCCCGCTCCCGCCACGCCCTCGGCCCCGGCGAGCCCCCGGTAGGAGACCGTCTGAGGACGAGCTCGCGGCGAGCGATCCTGCTCGGTGTCGCTCTGCTCGTCGCCGCCACCGGCGCGACCGCGCAAGCGGGGGGTCTGGGGGGTGCGGAGTACCCCCCAGCTCGAATAGCGAGCGCGGGATTCACTCCCGCGCTCGCGGACGACACCCTACCCCCGCCGCCGGACCACTACTTCAACGATTACGCGGGGGTCGTGCCCCAGGACGTCGCGGAGCGCCTGGACGCGAAGCTGCGCGCCTTCGACGAGCAGACCTCCAGCCAGATCGTGGTCGCGGTCTTCCCCGAGCTTCCCTCGCCCTCGCTCGAGGACTTCACGATTCGCACGGCCCAGAGCTGGCGGGTGGGACGGAAGAAGCTCGACAACGGCGTGGTGCTCTTCGTCTTCGTGAAGGACCGCAAGACCCGCATCGAGGTGGGCTACGGCCTGGAGGGCGCCCTGCCCGACGCCACCGCGAAGCAGATCATCTCCGACGTCCTGCTGCCCCACTTCCGGCAGGGGGACTACGCGGGCGGCCTCGAAGCGGCCATCGACGCGATGATGGCCGCGACCCGCGGCGAGTACAAGGCCGAGCCCCGTTCCACCGCGCCCGCCCGCGTTCCCTATCCGAGCTGGGTCGTCCTCCTGTTCGTGCTCTTCTTCGTGGTCATCCCGATCTGGCGGCGCGCCAAGCGGGGCCCGCGCACGTACCACCGCCGCGGGTGGGACACGCCGTGGTGGTGGGGCTCGGGCGGCGGCGGGGGTGGTTGGGGATCCGGCGGGTTCGGCGGCGGTGGGTTCGGAGGCGGCGGGGGCGGAGGGGGCGGCGGCTTCTCGGGGGGCGGGGGCGGCTTCGGGGGCGGCGGCGCCTCGGGGAGCTGGTGATGAACCCGCAATCCTTCCTGAGCCGTCTCGATCACGACCGCGTCGTGGCCGCGATCCGGGAGGCGGAGGACCGCTCGCGCGGCGAGATCCGCGTCCACGTGGCGCGCAAGGCGGTCGAGGACCCCCAGCGCGCGGCGGCGGCCCTCTTCGAGAAGCTGGGCATGGCGGCCACCGCGGACAGGAACGGCGTGCTCCTCTTCGTCGCGCCCGCCAGCCAGCGCTTCGCCGTCGTCGGGGACAAGGGGATCCACGAGAAGTGCGGCCAAGGCTTCTGGAAGGACGTTGCGGCGGCGATGGAAGAAGATTTCCGGCAGGGCCGCTTCACGGACGGCATCGTCAAGGGCGTGGCGAAGGCGGGCGACGCCCTCGCCGCGCACTTCCCCCGCATCGGGCGCCCCGACGTCAACGAGCTTCCCGACGAGGTCAGCGAGGACTGAGAGCTAATAGAGCCCGAGCTCGTCGATCCAAACCGTCCCGTCCGTTCCCGGCTTGTCCGCGCCGCGGTCGATGACGAAGACGATCGCGCGGACCTTGTCGAGGTCGAGTCGGCCGTCGGTGTGAGGGTTGATGGATCGCAAGCGGTCGAAGGGGACGGCCGTCCGCTGCCATTGGGACGAGGTGCGGATCGAGGCGAACCACCACTCGGTCCCTTCGTCGGTGGAGGCCGGGTTGGCGTCGCGAACCTGCATCCAGACTCTATAGACACCATCCGCCTTGATCGAGAAGACCAACCCGGCGTGGCCGGTCAGATCGCGGTGGGTCCAATCGACCACGGCGCAGTAGGTGTGCGGGTGATCCGGCGCCGGCACGCCGAGATGGAATCCCAGGCGGATGGCGCCGCGCCCGTCCACGCCCGCCCGCGGGTCGAGGAGGGGCAACTCTACGCGTGAACGGTCATCGGCTCCGGGCTGGAAGCGGGTCGAGCCCTCGAAACCGTCGATGAGCTCGGTGGCCGGCGGCGCGGGGGCCTCGGGTGCCCACGCGGCCCGACGAGCGCGCGCGGCGGCCGCCTCGGGATCAAAGACGTAGATCGGGTTGCTGACGATCCACGGCGTCGCCCATCCGGGGACGTGCACCTCGGCCCGGTACACGCCGGGGCCGGGCACGGCCAGCTCGACCTGGCGCTCGGCCTCCGCCACGACCGCGCCATCCCGCCGGAGCGAAACGCGGCTGCCGGATGGCATCCTTCCTCGAGCGCGCAGCTTCAATCCGGACTCGGGCGGCACGGTGTCGCCCATCGTGAAGCGGCGGCCGCCGGCCTCGGCGGTGAACGAGAAGTCGTCCGCGGGGGCGAGAGCGTCGAGGCCGACGTAGACGCGGCCCCTAGCGAGGGCCGCCACGATCGCTTCGCCGTCGGGTCCGGGGTTTCCGGAAAGAGGCCGGTCGAGGACGACGTGGTCCTGCACGAGGGCGAAGAGCGACTCGTAGGAGGGAAAGCGGACCGCGCGGTCCTTCCGAATGACGAGCCGGGCGTGGGCGTCCGTGCCGGCGATGCCGGGCACTTCTCGTCGGGCGAGCAGGGTGTCCCAGCGCGCGAGGGTCTCGTCCGGCGGTGTCATGCTCCCGAGCAGCGCGTAACGTGCGTTGAGGCGGTAGAGAGCCGCGGTGCGGAGAAGACGCAGCCATCCCGCCGACCGCCACTGGCTGTCGCCGTTCATGAGCTCGATTCCCCACGGCCCGGGCAGGTCCCAGCCGGTCCAGCGGAAATCCGCCCGCGGGCTCAGGGGGTGGGCCGCGAAGGCGACGCCGCCGAGACTGCGTACGTCGTCGAGCGCATCGAGCGCGTCGCCCGAGAAACGGAACACCGGATCGGGGATGCCGAGGCCGACGAGGTGGCCGGCCGTGGTCGAGATCTCGGTTCCCACCACGACCAGGACGCCGCCGTGCTCGCCTTCGAAGGGCTTGGCGTCGAGGTTGTTGTGGTCGGTGATGAAGACGAAGCGCAGCCCGGCGCGCTTCGCCGCCTCCGCCACCTCCTCCGGCGTCCCCCCGCCGTCGGAAAGGGTCGTGTGAACGTGGACGACGCCCCTCATCCTCGTGAAGCCGTCCTCGGGAGCGGCGCCCTCGACCGGCAGCGGCCGCCATCTCGCGATGCGGAGAGCGAGAAGGCCGACGACGACCGCGGCGAGGAGGAGCCCGGAGACAGCGAGGCGGCGGCTCGTCACACGGCGGCCCACGCCCCCGCGCTCACGCCTCGCCGAGGGCGGACATGAAGGCCGACTGCACCGCGGCGAAGCGGGAGAAGCCGGCGAGGATGTCGCGCTTCACCGCCTCCGGCTCCTGCGCGCCGGCGTAGAAGCGCAGCGCGTTGTTGACGCCCTTCAGCGCGGCGCCGAAGTGCTCGGCCTCCACTCCGGTGTGGATGCGGATCCAGTAGTAGGCGTTGTGCTGCTGGCCGAGGATCGGCACCCGCAGCGCCTCCAGCGAGCGCACGAGGTCCGCTCGCCGCTGCCGGAGATGGCGGTCGATGAGGACGAACTCCTGATCGGCCAGGATCTCGCTGCCGGTGTGGAATCCCATGCCCGAGAAGAGCCGCGGCTCGTCGAGGCGCGTCCCGATGCCATACCCCTCCCACACCTCGTCCATGGCCGTTCGCGTGGCCGGGTTGATCCGCACCACCTCGTTGAGCTGCTCGTCGCTGTAGCCGAAGCAGGTTCCGAGACCCTTCAGCGTGGCCTGGGCCAGCGTGCGGTGGGTGTCGCGCCAGGGAGTGGCCCGGTCGTCGAACTCGTCGACGGCGGCGTAGAAGAAGTCGGAGGCCACCTCCGCCGCGCGGTCGGCGGCGATGTGCAGCGCCTCGTCCGGGTCCTGGAAGAGGCCCTGCCGGGCCGCGATCTCGCCGGCCAGGTTGGCCAGCCCGGCACCGAAGGCCGAGTTGAACTGGATGTAGCGTCCCAGGACCGAGAGGAGTCTCTCCGGCGCCGTCGCCTGCTCGAGCGCAGCGACGAGCGCCTCGTTGCCGCGATGCGCCGAGAGCACCGGCTGGAGGTCTTCGCGCTGAATGCACAGGGCGGGCATGCCCGCCAAGGATGTCGCGACGGCCGGGGAGGCGCAAGTTGACATCGCGGGAGGGGGTTGCTACAAGCTCAGCGATGAGTCGCTTCAAGGAGTTCACCGGTCGGCTCCGGGGCATGGTGAAGCGTTCCCCCGGCGAGCCCGCGCCCGCGGCCGGCCCTTTCAACTGGGAGGCGCCCCTGGAGGGCTCGGAAGAACCTCGGGATCCCGTCGCCGGCTTGGCGGTGGACACGCTCCCGCTGCGGCCGGCTCCGTCCCGTCCGCCGGCGGCGCCGCGCGCGCGAGCCGACGACGCCCGCTCGAGCCCGGAAGCCCGCCCTCCCCAGGAGCCCCGCTCCCCCCACTGGCGCGCGAAGTCGGACGCCGACTTCCGCTCGATCTACGCCGAAGCGGGCGTCAACGCGCCGGCCCATGGTTACGGGGTCGAGAAGGTGTCGGCCATGCTGGCCAACTCCCGCCTCGCTTCCAGCCCGCGCGACGTACGGGCCACCGCGGCGCTGGCCGCGCTCGAAGCGGCGCAGGTGCCGCTGCGCGACCTGATCGACGACGCCGTCCTCCGCCACAAGGCGCTGGCCGCCTTCGAGGCCGCCAAGGCCCTGGAGCTGCAGGCGACGCGGACCCGCAGCCGGTCCCGCATCGAGGCGCTGCAGGAGCAGGTACGCGTCTTCCTGGCCGCGCGCAACGGCGAGATCGAGACGCTGAACCGTGCGGTCCAGGCCGCCCGGCAACAGTTGGTGCAGCTCCAGGCACGGAAGCAGCGCGAGGAAGACCGCCTCCTGCGCGTGGTGACGCACTTCGTGGCGCCCCGCCCGACCCCCGCTCCTCCGCCGCCGGCGGTTCCGCGCGGCGCGATCGTGGCGCCCGCCCTGCCCGCCGATCCGGCCCTCAAGCCGCCCGCGCCCGCCGAGGCGGGCCGGCCGGGGGCCGCGCCGTCGATCGTGGGGGCGCTCGGGCCGGGCGCACCGCCGAAGCCGGGGTCGTCCTAAGGGAGCGATCATTTGCGGTGTGAATGTTCGGCGCGCGAAGCGGAGCGTTCCCTTTGCCGTCCGGCGGCGGATTCATTCCGCCGCCGGATGCCTAGATGATGATTCAAACGCGGAGCGGAGCGCGCCGCATTCGGATCAAGAGGACGACATGAGCAAGATCAAGGAGTTCGTCAGCAAGGGCGTCCGCCTGATCGTGACCGACACGGAAGAGGGCGGGCGCCCGGACGCCGCGCGCGAGAAGGAGATTCCCGCGGAGGCCTTCGAGGCCCCCCCGCCCCGCGCCGCCCGCTCCGGCGTGCCCGCCACCGTGGAGGACTTCGCCGCCGTCTACCAGGAAGCCGGGATCGAGCTGCCGCCCCACGGATACGGCGTGGACAAGGTCGGGGAGATGCTCGAGAGCAAGCGCCTCGCGCCGTTGGGCCGGGAAGTGAAGGCGACCGCGGTCCTGGCCGCCCTCGAGGCGGCCCAGGTCGGCGTGCGCGACGTGATCCAGGACGCGGTCCGGCGCGACGGCGCCCTGGACGCCTTCGAGTCGGCCAAGGAGCGCGAGGTGCAGGAGCTGCGCGAGCGCAGCGACGCCCGAGTCAAGACCATCAAGGAAGAGATCGAACGCTTCCTGCGGGAGAAGAACACCGAGATCGAGGGCCTCAAGCAGGCCGCGGACGCCGCGGGCCAGGCCTTCGCCCAGCTCCAGGCCCGCAAGCACCGGGAAGAAGAGCGGCTCTACGAGGTGGTCGCCCACTTCGTGGAAGGCACGGACAACCCCATCACGACCGCCGGCCTGGCCCGGTCCCCTGCGGCGGCCAAGCCCGTCCGCGAATGAACCGTTTCATAAGCAGAGAGAAATCTTCTCCGGCGCGAGCGTCCGACGCGCGTAACGGAGCGTTTCCTTTGCCATCTCGCGTCCGATTCACTCGGACGCGAGATGCTCGATGATGACGAGCGCGTAGTGTAGCGCGTCGCATCAGGAGAAAATGATGGCGCGACAGCTCACTCCCCTGGGCCGCCTCTTGCTCGTGCTGGCCGGCCTGTCTCTCGTCGGTTACGGCCTCTACAAGTACGGCGTGCTCGGCCGGATCGCCGGCATCGTGGCTCCCGAGAAGCGGGCCGAGGGCACCGTCTCCCGCGACGACTTCGGCGCGTCGCCGGCGACGGCTCCCGAGTCCACCCCGGCCGGCACGACGTCGAGCGCCTCCCTCGGCGGCGGGACGCGCCTCAACCGTCCGATCAAGGTGGCGATCGTTCTCTGGGGCGGGTATGCGGGCGGGATCATGGCCAACGGCGGGCTGGCGCCCAACAAGGACAGCGTCTTCTCCAAGGACTTCGGCGTGCAGGTGGAGATGCTCCAGATCGACGACTTCACCAAGTCGCGCGACGCCTTCCGAGCCGGCGGCGACCGCGGCGGGGTCGACATCATGTGGTCCACGGTCGACGCCTACGCGCTGGAGTACGGTGGCCTGACCCGCCTCGACCCCAAGGCCATCCTCCAGTACGACTGGAGCCGGGGGGGCGACGCCATCGCCGTCGACGCCTCGATCAAGAGCGTGCGCGACCTGAAGGGCAAGAGCCTGGCGTGCGCAGAGGCGACGCCCTCGCACTACTTCGCCCTCTACGTCCTCACCCAGGGCGGCCTCACCAACCGCGACGTGAACTGGAAGTTCACCGACTCCGCGGTGGACGCGGCCAACGTGTTCAAGGCGGGCCAGGTGGACGCGGCGGTGAGCTGGTCGCCCGACGTCTACGTCGCGGCCCGCGAGCGGACGGGAGGCCACATCCTGGCCTCGACCAAGGAGGCCACCAACCTCATCGCCGACATCTTCGTGGCTCGCGGCGACTTCCTGGAGCAGCATCCCGAAGACGTGCGCCGCTTCGTGGGCGGCTGGCTGCGGGGCGTGGAGATGGTCCGCAAGAGCCCCGACCGCGCGGCGGTGCTGCTGCAGAAGAGCCTCTCGGGCGTGAACACGCTCGACGACGCGAAGGGAATGCTCGACGACGTGAAGCTGCCCGACTATTCCGAGAACCGCGCGTTCTTCAACCCGCAGGGGTCGCTCGTCAACTACCAGAGCATCTACCAGACGGCGCAGAACATCTGGCGCAAGATCGGCAAGATCAGCCAGGTCCATCCCGGCTACCAGACCGTGGACACCCGCTTCCTGGAGGGCGCCGCCGAGTACTTCCCGCAGGCGGTCGCGGCCAAGCCGGAGTTCGAGTTCACGGCGCCCTCCAAGCCCCGCGCGGAGGCCATCCTCACCAAGACGGTCTCGATCTACTTCCCCTCGGGCTCGTCGAACCTCGACGAGAACGCCAAGGCGGTGCTCGACACGCAGGTCGTGGACCTCGCGGCCACCTTCGGCGGAGCCTACATGCGCATCGCGGGCAACACCGACAACGTCGGCAACGCCGATGCCAACCAGCGGCTGTCGCGGGCCCGGGCGGACGCGGTCGCCCGCTATCTCGTTTCGAAGGGCTTCGACCGGAACAAGTTCGAGGTGGTGGGCAACGGCCCCGGCAAGCCGGTGGCCAGCAACGATACCGACGAGGGCCGCGCGAAGAACCGGCGCACCGACTTCGAGGTGATTCCGCGCTGATGGACGTCCGTGAGCCCGTCCCCCAGCGGAAGGCGCGCGGGCTGGCCCTGGCCGGGCTGCTGAGCTTCCTCGCCGTCTGGTGCGTGCTTTCCTACACGGGGCTGGTTCCGACCGTGATCCTGCCCTCCCCGACCGAGGTCATCCGCGCGTTCCCGGTGCTGCATTTCGAGGAGGCGCTGGTGAGGAGCGCGGGCTGGAGCCTCTACCGCGTGGGCATGGGCTTCGTGCTCTCGGCCCTGGTCGCGATCCCCCTCGGCCTGCTCATGGGCACCTTCCCCGCCGTGAGGCACTTCCTCTCGCCGCTCGTCGATCCGTTGCGCTTCCTGCCCATCTCCGCCCTCGTGCCCCTCTTCCTCGTCTGGTTCGGGATCGAGGAGACCATGAAGATCATGCTGCTCTTCGTGGGCATCTTCGTGTACCTGCTCCCTCTGGTGGTGGAGGCGGTGGAGAACGTGGACGACGTGTACCTGCAGACCGCGACCACGCTCGGGGCCTCGCGCTGGCAGCTCGTCCGCCACGTGCTCGTCCCGGGCAGCCTGCCCGCGATCGGGGAGGCGTTGCGCGTGATGAACGGGATCGGCTGGACCTACGTGATCCTGGCCGAGATCGTCAACGCCCGGCTCGGCCTCGGGCACATCATCACCGTCGCCGGCAAGCGGTCGCACGTGGACCAGATCTTCGCCGGCGTGCTGGTGATCCTCTTCATCGGCGTGGTGACGGACGGGATGATCCGGGTGGCGAACAAGCAGCTGTTCGCGTGGAAGAGCTGACCCGCTGATGGCGGCGCCGGAGACGGAGACCCCGAACGTCCTCGAGCTGAAGAACGTCTCCAAGACCTTCGTCAACCCCGACGGGAAGACGTTCCAGGCCGTCCACGACATCAACCTCGCCGTCCGCGACGAGCCCGGCGTCGGGGAGTTCCGCGTCTTCCTCGGGCCCTCCGGCTGCGGGAAGAGCACGATCCTCAACATCGTGGCCGGGCTCTTCCCGCCGACGACGGGCGTGGCGCTCCTGCGCGGCCGGCCGATCACGGGTCCCGGGCCCGACCGGGGCATGGTCTTCCAGAGCTACAGCTCCTATCCCTGGCTGACCGTGCTCGACAACGTCGCCTTCGGGATGAAGCTCCGGGGCGTGCCGCGGGAGGAGCGGGAGAAGGTGGCGCGTTCCTGGATCAAGAAGGTGGGGCTCGAGGGCACGGAGAGGAAGTATCCGGGCCAGCTCTCGGGCGGCATGCGACAACGCGTGGCGATTGCGCGGACGCTGGCCGTGAAGCCCCAGATCATCCTCATGGACGAGCCGTTCGGGGCCCTCGACGTCCAGACGCGCCTCGGCATGCAGAACCTCATCAACGAGCTGTGGGAGGAGATCGAGGGCACGATCCTCTTCGTGACCCACGACATCCCGGAGGCGGTCTACCTCGCGGACAAGATCCACATCCTCTCCGCCAACCCGGGGACGTTCGTGGAGGAGATCACCGTCGACCTTCCCCTCCACCGCACGGAAGACCTCAAGAGCACCGCCCGCTTCCGTGAGCTGGAGACGCTCGTCCTCCAGAAGATCCGCCACGCCGCCAGGGGCGGCAACATTCGAATCACGACCTGAGCCCGCGCTTTTGGGCGTACGGTAGAGGCATGCCCTAGGGAGGCAATGCCATGGCCAACATCCTGGAACGCGGAGCTCCCGCCCCGGATTTCACGCTGCCGGTTACGCCCGATCAGAAGCTGTCGCTGGGCGAGCTGAGAGGCCAGCCCGTCATTCTCGCCTTCTATCCCGCCGACTGGAGCCCCGTGTGCGGGGACCAGATGGCGCTGTACAACGAGGTCCTGCCGGAGTTCCAGAGGCACGGCGCCAGGATTCTGGGCATCTCGGTTGACGGCGCGTGGTGCCACGCGGCGTTCGCCAGCGACCGCCACCTCCATTTCCCCCTCCTCGCGGATTTCGAGCCGAAGGGAGCCGTCGCGAAGAAGTACGGCGCGTACCGCGAGGGCGACGGCTACTCCGAGCGCGCGCTCTTCGTGATCGACACGAAGGGAATCATCTCCTGGAGCTACTGCTCGCCCGTGGCCGTCAATCCGGGCGCCGACGGCATCCTCGAGGCGCTGGAAGAGCTGGCCCCGCGGGGACAGGCGTCACGCCGATAGGAGAAAACATCATGGCCACCTTGAAGGTACCCGTCACGCCCGAGGACCACATCCAGGGCGATCCGGATGCCGAGCTGACCCTCCTCGAATACGGCGACTACGAGTGCCCGCACTGCGGGCGCGCCTACGGCATCGTCAAGCAGGTCCAGAAGCACTTCGGCCGGCGCCTCCGGTTCGCCTTCCGCAACTTCCCGCTGGCCCAGATCCACGCCCACGCCCAGACCGCGGCCGAGACGGCCGAGTTCGCCGGGGCGCACGGGCGCTTCTGGGAGATGCACGACCTCATCTTCGAGAACCAGGGCCGGCTGGCCCTGCCCCTGCTCGTCGCGCTCACGGAGGAGCTCGGTCTCGACGCGCAGGGACTCCGCGACGCGCTGACCGCCGGCGAGTTCGAGCCGCGCGTACGGCGCGACTTCCTGAGCGGCGTGCGCAGCGGGGTCAACGGGACGCCGACGTTCTTCGTCGGCGAGCGGCGGCACGACGGGCCGTGGGAGCTCGAGAACCTCGTGACGGCGCTCGAGGCCCGCCGCGCGCTGGCGTGATCGATCCCGATACTTGACTTCGTCAGCTAAATAGTTGACAGTGGCACCCACTTGCCCGCGGGGCCGGAGGCGGCCATGGCCGGAGGGAGCCTGGAGGGGCGCGTGGAGGCCACGCGGCGCTTCAACCGGTTCTATACCCGGCGGATCGGCGTGCTGCAGGAAGGCCTGCTGCAGAGCCCGTTCTCGCTCGCGGAGGCGCGCGTCCTCTACGAGCTGGCCCACCGCGAGCGGCCCCGCGCCGCCGAGCTCGGCAAGGAGCTGGGGCTGGACGCCGGCTACCTGAGCCGCATCCTGCGCGGCCTGCGCAAGCGCGGCCTCGTGGACCGGCGGCCCTCGCCGGCCGACGGCCGGACGAACCTCCTGGGGCTGACCCGCCGCGGGAAGGCGTCGTTCGCCACCCTCGACGGGCGCTCCCGGCAGGAGATCGGCGCGATGCTGGCGGCGCTCCCGCCTCGCGGACAAGGCCGGCTCGTCGACGCCATGGCCGCCATCGAGGAGCTGCTCGGCGGCGCCCGGCGGCCGGCCGTGCCCTACCTGCTGCGATCGCACCAGCCCGGCGACATGGGCTGGGTCGTCCACCGGCACGGAGTGCTCTACGCGCAGGAGTACGGGTGGGACGAGCGCTTCGAGGGGCTGGTGGCGGAGATCGTGGCCCGCTTCGTGAAGCGCTTCGACCCGAAGCGCGAGCGCTGCTGGATCGCCGAGCAGGACGGCGAGATCGTCGGCTCGGTCTTCCTCGTGCGACAGTCCCGCACCGTGGCCCGTCTCCGGCTGATGCTCGTGGAGCCGAAGGCGCGCGGGATGGGCATCGGCACGCGCCTCGTGGGCGAGTGCATCCGCTTCGCCCGCCAGGCCGGCTACACCACGATCACGCTCTGGACCAACAGCGTGCTGCGGGCCGCGCGCCACATCTACGAGCAGTCCGGCTTCCGGCTCGTCCACGAGGAGCCGCACACGAGCTTCGGCCACGACCTCGTCGGCGAAACCTGGGACCTCAAGCTGTAGACCTTACTTCCGCCGGCGTTTTGCCGCGGTGGCTCTCTTGATGATCGCCGCGGCGCGGTCGGCGTCGGCCTCGCTCTCGAAGCCGAAGATGGCCGAGTACTTCCGGCCCAGGACCTGGGCCACCAGGAACGCGAGGTTGATGCCCGCGTCGGCCATGCCCTGCGCGAGCGCGTAGCCGAGCCCGGGGCGGTCGTCGCCCGTCACCACGAGGGTCGGGATGCTCGAGGGCTGGAGCCCGGCGCCCTGCGCGGCCGAGGTGCTCTTCTTCCCCGTCACGGGCGCCAGCTCCACGGCCGCGCGGCTCTCGTTGCCCGGGAAGCGATAGCCCATGGCGATCTGGAAGTTCGCCCCCGCCCGGACGAGGGGCTCGAGGACGCCGGCGAGGGCGCCCGGCCGATTGTCCAGCTCGCGGCGCCAGAGCACGGCCTTCTTCACGGTGACGGGCATCGCCCTCCTCCTTCAGTAGATGCGGAAGACGAGCCGGGACTCGACATGGGCGGGCAAGGGGTCCTTCCCCGCCCGCGCCGGCTCGAAGCGCCACATCGGCAGCACGCGCTCGATGGCGGCCACGTGCGCCTTGTCGAGGCCGCCGCGGATCTGCGGGCGGTAGAGCCGTCCGTCGGCGCCCACCACCGCCTCGAACTCGACCTCGCCTTCGTGCCGGACCCGGTGTGCGGGGTCGCGGTACGCGGGATCGACCCAGAAGAGCTTCCGGGGCCACGTCGTGACCCGCCGGCCGAGCCGCCGCTCCTCGTCGGGGGCGTTCGTCTGGCTGCTGGCCGCGACCGCCGGCTCGGCGATGGACGCGAGGTCGAAGGGAACGCCGTAGGCGCGCAGGTAGCCGTCGGGAGTGGGCAGGACCTGGTCGAGGCGCGCCACGACCTGCGCCGGCGGGTCGGATTCGTAGCCGGTCAGGCTCAGCGTGATCGTGGCCGGGTGGGCCTTGCAGCGCGGGCGGGCCTTCTCGGCGTTGGGAATGCCGACGCTCTCGAGGACGAGCACCGGCGCGCCCTTCTGGAGGACGGCGCTGCGCACCTGCACCGCGACGTCGCACGCGCCGGGGAGCTGGGCCGGATCCTTCTTCCTCACCGCCACCCGCTCGCGGTCGGCCTGGAAACGCAGGACGCGCTGCTGCCCGACGTAGGTGCGAATGAAATCGGTGCGGGGGCCGGCGGGAGGCCCCGCGGGCCGCTTCGGACCGCAGGCACCGGCCAGGACGACGGCGACCGCGATGCCGACGGCGCGCTGTTTCATGATCTCGTCGGCCAAGAGACTAACGTCCCCGTCCCGGCCAGGTCAAGTGCGCCCGCTCACCGTCCGCGCGAACGCCACGGTTCCGGCGGCGGTGGTATAAGGAGAAAGACGCCCATGCCCCTCCTCGAGCTGCAGATCAACGGCGTCTCCCGCCGCCTGGACGTGGATCCGGAGCGCAGCCTCCTGAGCGTGCTGCGCGACGACCTCGACCTGACGGGTGCCAAGTACGGTTGCGGTGAGGGCCAATGCGGCGCGTGCACCGTGCTCGTGGACGATCGCCCCACGCGCTCCTGCCTGACGAAGGTGGCTTCCGTCGCCGGCCGCCCCCTCATCACCATCGAGGGGCTCGAGCGGAGCGGCCAGCTCCACCCCGTCCAGAAGGCTTTTGCCGAGGCCGACGCCATGCAGTGCGGGTACTGCACGCCCGGCATGATCATGGAATCGGTGGCGCTGCTCCGGCGCCAGGCGGACCCGGCCGCGCCCGAGATCGTCCACGCGCTCGAAGGCCACATCTGCCGGTGCGGCACCTACGACCGGATCGTCCGCGCGGTGCGGCGGGCGGCCGAGGCCACGAAGGGCGGCACGGGATGAGCGGAGCGCCGCCGCCCTCCGGCGACCGGCTCACGCTCGAGCCGGAGCGATACGAGCTCGCCGCGGGGCCGGCGTACCGGTTCGACGTCGATCGGCGGGAGTTCGTGAAGCTGCTGGGCGGCGGCCTCGTCGTGATGGTCGCCGCGGCGGCCGCGCCGGCGCAGGAATCCGGCGCGCGCGGCGGGGGCGCCGGTTCGCCCCCCCGCGAGATCGCCGCCTGGCTTCACGTCGCCGCCGACGGCACCGTCACCGCCTACACGGGAAAGGTCGAGTTCGGCCAGGACATCCGCACCTCGCTCACGCAGGCGGTGGCCGATGAGCTGCGCGCGCCGCTGCCCTCCATACGGCTGGTGATGGGCGACACCGACCTCACGCCCTTCGACCAGGGAACGTTCGGCAGCCGGACGACGCCGTTCATGGCCGCGCAGCTGCGCCAGGTCGCGGCGGCCGCGCGCGAGACGCTGCTGGACCTGGCGGTGGCGAAGTGGAGCGTCGACCGCTCGGCGCTCGACGCGCGCGAGGGCGAGGTCGTCCACGCGCCCAGCGGGCGCGCGCTCCGCTTCGGCGAGCTCACGCAGGGCCAGGCGCTCGTGCGGACGGTCGCCGCCGATCCCTCGCCGACTCCCGTCTCACGATGGACCGTGGCCGGCCGCTCGATCCCCAAGGTCAACGCGCGGGACATCGTCACCGGCCGCCACCGCTACACGTCCGATCTCACCCGGCCCGGCCTCTGGCACGGCCGGGTCCTGCGTCCCCCCGCGATCGGTGCGACGCTCGTTTCCCTCGATGCGTCGGGAGTCGACACCAAGCGCGTGAGCGTCGTGCACGACGGTGATTTCGTGGGCGTCTCCGCGCCCACCGCCGCCGAGGCCGCGCTCGCGGCGGGGCAGCTGAAGGCCGACTGGAAGACCTCGCCGCAGCCCTCGGACGGACAGATCTTCGAGTACCTGAAGAAGACGCCGCCGGAGACGCGGGACGGCGACGGCCGGGGCGCGGGCGCCCAGGTGTCGGGCTCGGTGGCGCAGGCGCGCGCGGCGGCGCCGCTCCGGCTCGAGCAGTCCTACACCGTGGCGTACATCGCCCACGCCCCGCTCGAGCCGCGGGCCGCGCTGGCCGAGTGGCGGGACGGCAAGCTCACGGTATGGACCGGCACCCAGCGGCCCTTCGGCGTGCGCACCGAGCTGGCCGAGGCCTTCCGCCTCTCCGAGGAGAAGGTCCGCGTCATCGTCCCCGACACCGGCGCGGGCTACGGCGGCAAGCACACCGGGGAGGCGGCGATCGAAGCCGCCCGCCTGGCCCGCGCGGCCGGCCATCCGGTCAAGCTGGTCTGGACGCGCGAGGAGGAGTTCGCGTGGGCCTACTTCCGCCCCGCGGGCGTGATCGACGTGAAGAGCGGGGCCCGCGCCGACGGCACGCTGACCGCCTGGGAGTTCCACACCTACAACTGCGGCGCCTCCGGCATCCGCACACCCTACGACGTGGCCAACCAGACCGTGCAGTTCCATCCCGTCCGCTCTCCCCTCCGCCAGGGCTCGTACCGCGCGCTGGCCGCGACCGCGAACCACTTCGCGCGGGAGACGCACATGGACGAGGTGGCGCGCGCCGCCGGGGTGGACGCGCTCGAGATGAGGCGGCGGAATTTGAAGGACGCGCGCGTGCGGGCGGTTCTGGACGCCGCCGCGGAGCGCTTCGGCTGGCCGCCGTCCCGGACACCGGCCCGCGGTTACGGCCTCGCCGCCGGCACCGAGAAGGGCTCCTACCTCGCCACCGGCGCCGAGGTCTCGATCGAGCCGGGCGGCGGGGTGCGGGTGCGGCGGCTGGTGACGGCCTTCGAGTGCGGCGCGGTCGTGAACCCCGACCATCTGCGCAATCAAGTCGAGGGCGCGATGGTTCAAGGGCTGGGGGGCGCGCTCTTCGAGGCGGTGCGCTTCGAGGACGGGCTGATCACGACCGACCGCTTCTCACGCTATCGTGTCCCCCGCTTCAGCGACGTGCCGGAGCTGGACGTCGTCCTCGTCGACCGCCCGGACCTGCCTTCGGCGGGAGCGGGGGAGACGCCGCTCGTCTGCGTCGCCCCCGCCATCGGCAACGCCATCTTCGACGCCACCGGCACGCGCCTGCGCTCCCTTCCCTTGGTGCCGTCGGGACTTCCCAAATGAAGAATGTCCGCTTCAACGCAGAGGCCGCAGAGGGGTCGCAGAGACCGCAGAGACCGGAACGAAGTTGCCGTGAGCATTTCTTGTCTGATTCTCCGCGGCCTCTGCGCGTTCTCGGCGGCCTCTGCGCTGTAGCGCAACACGGGCCTTACTCGTCCAGGCGCTGGGCGTCGCGGGTGACGGTGCGGGAGGCGGCCCACAGGATCGCGGACATCAGGAGGGCGAGAGCGGGCACCACGAGCAAGGCGGCGCGCAGGCCGGCGGCGCGGAAAGGCTCCAGGGCCGCGGTCCCGCCGGCGACGACGCCTGCCGCCCGGGCCGCGCGTGCGGTCAGCCTATCGCTCAGCACACCCGTGGCCACGGGACCGAACGAAGCGCCGAGCACGTACATGGCGAGGAAGTAGACCGCCATGGCTGTGCCTCGAAGAGGACCGGGCACGACGTCCTGTAGCGCGGCGTAGACGATCGAGTAGTAGGCCGCCATGCTCGCACAGGCGAGGCCGAGAAGGACCGCGAAGGCGAGCGCGTGGCCCGCCGGTTGCCGGAGGGCGAAGAAGATGAGCGGCCCGGCGCAAAGGAACAGCCCGACGCCGAGGAGCAGGCGGTGGGCGGGACCCCGGCGCCGCAGCGCATCGCCGGCCACGCCGCCGAGCAACAACCCCGGGATGCCCGACAGGCCGTAGGCGAGCATCGACACGAGCCCCGCCTGTCGGACGTCGAGCCCGTGGACG
>QHVJ01000569.1 GCA_003222275.1 Acidobacteriota bacterium
GCCGGCGCAGCTTGCGCCGTGCACGTGAACGTGACCCGATAACGGCCGTGAGCCCGCAAGGCTCACGGCCGTTGCTGTCTCAGGCGAGCGCGGCGTCCAGCTTCGTGAGCATTTGAACGATGCGCACGTAGAGCGCCCGTAGGATAGCGCAGGCGGTTGCGTCGGCCAGATTGCGGCGGGCCATCACGTCGATCACAGCTGCTGACTCCATCGCACTCCCCCGCGCGATGACGTAATGCCGGCGCTTGTCCCTACGCCAGCGGCGGCCGGCGCCCTCGTGCCGGCGCGACGGGTTGCGAAGGCATTCCGCAGTGCACCGTGGCCATCGTTCACACCGGCGGATGGCGGTGCTAGAACTGTCCTCGAACGATCTTGCCGCCGTGTGGCGGCACGATCCAGCAGAAAGGCTTCGAGGTGTCTCTCGCCATATCCTTCATGCGACGCCAGTGACGTATCACCTGTTCAATCATCTGCCAGGTCGACAGATTCTTGCCGCCGAGCCAGAACCCTCCAACGCGGTGTTTTCGATAGGCTAGCACCTCCGCGGGCGTACGACGCTGCCGAAGGTCCCTCGTGACGACAATCAAACCGTCAGCCCCTGCGCGAGGCAGCCACACCTCGTCATCGACTTCGCCTGTGCCGCCCCACCACTCAAGAAAATGGACGACGTTCTCACCGAAGGCTGTTAGCCCGTTAGCAAGGGGAGGAGGAATGTTGTTGTCGAAGAGGAATCGAGGTGAGGAGTCGTCCGTCAAGCTGCGCGGTATTGCTCTTCAAGTCTCACCGCGGCCTTGACGGCATCGATGTCAAGACCCATCCAGCCAGCCACTGCCCGAAAATCCCGGCGCTCGCCCACGTAAAGATCGTACAGAACCGCTGTGCGTACTCCGCGACCCACCACGGCAGGAGATCCGAAAGCGATGCGTGGGTCAACGAGGATCGGTTCGTCTCTCCCAAGTGGCCACCATCGCTCGGCGACATCGGTTCCCGCTCCAAAGTCGATCTGTCTTGCATACTGGCGAACGATGGGCGCGATCGCCCATTGACCACCGGATAGGAGTTGCAGAAGATTCGGCGCATTCCCTTGCTTGCCGCGGATCTCTAGAAATATTTGCTTGCCCGCGGTGAAAAACCGCTTGTGCGCAAACGGATGGTCGACGCGGTAGAAGTCCACTGCCTCGGCCAGCGCCCGCCTCATCCGATGGAGAGAGATTCCGTGTTCCAGAAAATCCCTGGCGAAGAGCAGTTCCATCAAATCGAGAAACGATGCATCGCGGACGGTCCCCTCAGTGCCGCGCCGAATTAGAGGACTCTGCGATCGATGACGCACCGTGTCGCCCTTCCCGGTCTTGAAGGTATAGCCGAACAGCCAGCGTCGTACTCTGGCGGGATGCATACGCAGCAACCGCGCGGCGTATGCGGGTTCGTACAGCGGCGTGGAGAACCGATCTTGCATCACCTTCTCCAAGTATCACTCCACAGCCGGCAGTACGGGGTCCGTCGCAAAGTATCGAGAGAATAAGCGGCCCTGCGTTCGAGTGCAACGCCCGGGCCGAACCTTGCGCTCCTACGAGCTGGCGGCGCAGGTTCGCAGGCACCCGCCGTGGCCCGTCGCCTGAGCCGGCCTGACTCCCTACTTCGCCGTCATCGCCAACGCGCCTTCGCGGCCCAATCGGCCAGGCTCGTCGGCGGGATGCCGAACTCGCGGGACCGCGAGCGGATGTGGACGTCGTAGCCCACGCGGTCGAACCACTCCAGCATGACGGCAAAGTCGGCGCTGAGCTTGCGAACTTCCTCGATCGGCACCGGCGCGAACTCGAGGCTACGGCCCATCGCCTTGCCCAGGATCCGCGCCGCCTCGGGCATGGTCTGCTCGTCGCCCGCGATGTCGATTTCCCGGCGGTTCAGCTCCGCGTGCTGCTCGAAGGCCTTCAGCCCGTAGGCACCGATGTCCTCGACCGCGATCATCTCGAGCGGCGTGTCCGCGCGGATGCCGATCGCGAGCTTGCCCTCCGCCAGCGAGGGGTTGAACGAGGGCGAGGTCCAGTTCTCCATGAAGAACACGGGACGAAGGATCGTGTAGGAGGGAAAGCCGAGTCCGCGAACCGTCTCCTCGATG
>QHVJ01000570.1 GCA_003222275.1 Acidobacteriota bacterium
TGGTATCCGCTGCACCGCCAGCCGGTGTTCGCCGGCCGGCAGGCCTACCGCATCGAGATCGCCGACGACCTCCACGCGCGCGGCGTCTCGCTGCCGGTATCGGTCGGGATCACCGACGCCGAGCGCGCGCGCGTCATCGAGCGTCTCGCGCGTTGCCGGCGGCCGCGCTGAAGCGATCGAGGCACAGCAGGAAGTCGCCGAGACACCCCGTGCAGAGCTTGCCCGTGCGCTCCTTGCCCGGCAGCGGCCAGGTGCCAGCGCGGCAGGCTTCGCGCAGCTGCCCGATCGTGAGGTCGGTGCAGTAGCAGAGGAGCAGCGGATCGTGCTCGGGCGACGGCCCGGGCGTCGTCACTTGAAATAGGTGAAGAGGTGGTCGAAGAGGACGAGCCCACCGGAGTCGGCGCGGCGCCCGGTGACGTAGCTGGCGAGGCGGAAGAGCGTCTTGAGCTCCACGCGGCGCAGGCGCGCGCCCTCACGCTCGAGCGGCAGCTGCACGTCCGCGTGCTCGTGCGGCGCCAGCGTGACCGGCAGCACCGCGCGCGCCTCGCCGTGGTAGGTGATCACCTGCGCCTCCACCGACGAGAAGCGCGCGAGGTTGCCGAGGCGCAGCCCGTAACGCTCGCCGGCGGGGCGCGAGAGGAAGATATACGTCTCGAAGTTGTTCTGGCGCGTGGCCGCCTCGATCCGGTCCGGCACCCCGCCGAGCGTCGCGTTGACCGCGTAGTAGAGCGGCGGGTCCGGCGAGTCGCGCAATTTCAGATAGGCGTAGTGGTGCGGGCGGTACGGAAAGACGCGGCTGTCGTAGCGCGCGTCGAACGTCACCATGACGCGGGCGACGCCGGGCGCGCGCGCGGCGACGAGGGCGGCGAGATCGAGTGTGTCCTGCCGCGTGTCCACGGCCGTCCGCCCGAGAGAGGCCCCGCCGGGCTCGTAGAGCTCGAGCTCCAGCGACTCGAGGCGGCGATGGCCGACGCGGTCGCGCTGATGCACCAGCTCGACGAGGTGATCGTAGCCGGGGTCGACGAAGGTGGCCGAGCAGAGCGCGGAGCTACTTGACATGCATGAGCGAGAGCGGCCCCGCGAGATCGTTCGGGCCCGCGCCGACGAGGTACAGGTTGAACCACGCGTTGCCCGTGAAGCGCAGGTGCAGGACGCGCGCGGCGGAGCCGGCCGGCGCCAGCGACGCGACGTCGAGCAGCGCCGCGCCGCGCGGGGCAATGGCGTCGAGGCGCCGCGCCGTGGTCGCGCCGTCCGCGACGGCGGTGGTGCGGATCCGGTTGGTCACGTTCGACAGGTTGAGCAGCAGCACGTGCGAGCGATCCTGAGCACCGACGTAGACGTACTGGTGGCGCACGAACGCCGGCAGCGTCAGGCCGGCGAGACCGGCCACGGCGCCCAGCGCGGCGTGGACCGCGCGCGTCCACGCCGGGTACGTCTCGACGAACTCGTGGCGGCCGTGCGTCGCCGTGTAGGCGTCGTCGTCGCCGAGCGTCACGTAGAGATCCGACTGCAGACGCGCGGTGTCGACGGTCACGAAGCCGTGGCCCTCGGCCACGGCGTCGAGGGGCAGCTCGAGCGGCTCGGTCGCCGTGGGGACCTTCGCGTCGTAGCGCGCGACGACGGTGCCGCGGGCGTCGTACTGGACGACGGCCGCCGGGAACGGTCCTCCGGCGCGGGCGCTCGTGAACCGCGACTCGACGTTGTTGAGGATGAGCACGCAGCGCAGGCCCGGTCGTGCGATCCACGGCAGGTAGTAGGTGGAGGTTCGCGTCACGCCGAGGAGGCGCCGCGCGGCGGAGCGGAGGGCGCCGAGCATCCGGCGACGAGCCTACCCCGCCGTTTTCCGCGGTGTCAAGCGACGGCGCGGTAAAATACGCCGACGTGATCCCGGAGCACGAGCTCGCCGAGCGTCTGCGCCACTATTACACGCGGTACTACCGAGACACTCTCGGCATTCCCGACTGGGCAGCCCACGTCGCGCACCGCGAGGCGGAGGACCGCCACGAGCGGGCACGCCTGCCCCGGCTGCGCGCGCTCGTCGGCGACGCGCTCGCGCGCGGCCCCGTCCTCAACCTCGGCTGCGGCACCGGCGGCTTCAACGTGGCGGCGGAAGAGGCGGGCGCGCGCGTCGTCGGCGTGGACGCCGACCCGGACGCCATCGCGATCTGCGAGCTCAAGCGCCGCGTCCGCGGCGGCCGCTACGTGCGCGCGG
>QHVJ01000181.1 GCA_003222275.1 Acidobacteriota bacterium
TGGAGACGATGGACGTCAAGGCGCGCCTGGAGCGGCTCAACAAGGTGCTGGTGAAGGACCTCGAGGTCCTCGAGGTCGGCAACAAGATCCAGAGCCAGGTCAAGACGGAGCTGCAGAAGAACCAGCGCGAGTACTACCTCCGCGAGCAGATGAAGGCCATCCAGAAGGAGCTCGGCGAGGGCGACGACCAGCAGCGCGAGTACAACGAGCTCCGGGAGAAGATCGAGAAGGCCGGCATGTCGGAGGAGGTCAAGAAGGAGGCCCTGCGCGAGCTGGACCGCCTGTCCAAGATGTCCCCCGCCGCCGCCGAGTACACCGTGGCCCGCACCTACCTCGACTGGCTCGTCGCGCTCCCGTGGGCGAAGCGGACCGAGGCCGAGATCGACATCATCAAGGCCAAGGAAGTCCTCGACAACGATCACTACGACCTCGAGAAGGTCAAGGAGCGGATCCTCGAGTACCTGGCGGTGCGGAAGATGAAGCCCGACATCAAGGGGCCGATCCTGTGCTTCGTCGGGCCGCCCGGCGTGGGCAAGACCAGCCTCGGCCGTTCGATCGCCTCGTCCATGGGCCGGAAGTTCCACCGCATCAGCCTCGGCGGCATGCGCGACGAGGCGGAGATCCGCGGCCACCGGCGTACCTACATCGGGGCCCTTCCGGGCCAGATCATCCAGGGGTTGCGCCGGGCGGAGAGCAAGAACCCGGTGTTCATGCTCGACGAGGTCGACAAGATCGGCGCCGACTTCCGGGGCGACCCGGCCTCGGCGCTCCTCGAGGTGCTCGACCCGGAGCAGAACAACACCTTCAAGGACCACTACATCGACCTGCCGTTCGACCTCTCGGAGGTGCTGTTCATCACGACCGCCAACGTGCTCGACACCGTGCCCCCCGCCCTGCGCGACCGCATGGAGGTGATCCGCCTCGCCGGCTACATCGAGGAGGAGAAGCTCCACATCGCGCGGCGCCACCTCATCCCGCGCCAGCTCGAGAACCACGGCATGACGGCGGAGATCGTGGCGTTCGGCGACGAGGCACTCAAGAAGCTGATCCGCGAGTACACGCGGGAGGCCGGGCTGCGCAACCTCGAGCGCGAGATCGCCAGCATCATCCGCAAGGTCGCCCGCAAACGGGCGGAAGGCCTGACGGAGACGGTGGCCGTGACCCCCGAGAAGGTCGAAGAGTTCCTGGGCGCCCCCGTCTTCATGAAGGAGGAGCTCGAGGAGCGGACCATGATCCCCGGCGTCGCCATCGGCCTGTCGTGGACGGCCGCGGGCGGCGAGGTGCTCTACGTCGAGGCGAGCCAGATGTGGGGCCAGAAGGGCCTCACCCTCACCGGCCAGCTCGGCGAGGTCATGAAGGAGAGCGCCCAGGCGGCGTTGTCGTGGGTACGGTCCCACGCGCGGCAGCTCGGCATCGAGGATTCGTTCTTCGAGCGCGTCGACCTGCACCTGCACGTGCCCGAGGGAGCGATCCCGAAGGACGGACCTTCGGCCGGCATCACCCTCGTCACCGCCATCGTGTCGCTCCTCACCGGCCGGCCGGTCCGGCCGCGGGTGGCGATGACGGGCGAGATGACGCTCTCGGGACGCGTGCTCCCCGTAGGCGGGATCAAGGAGAAGGTCCTGGCCGCCCATCGCATGGGCGTGAAGGAGGTCATCCTCCCCAAGCGCAACGAGAAGGCGGTGAAGGAGGACATCCCGGCCAACGTCCAGAGCGACCTGAAGCTGCACCTCGTGTCGTCCATCGAGGAGGTCCTGGAGCTGGCCCTCACGCCCGGCGAGCCCTACGAAGGCATGCGCGACCGCAGCCGCTGGCAGCTGCGGCTCAGCAACTAATCCGCGCTCTTAACGCGGAGGACGCGGAGAACGAACGGAGAGGGCGCGGAGTCAAGAAGAGGTATTTCGAAACTCCCCTTTCGTCTCCGCGTCCCCAGGCCCATCTAGCAACTTCTCCGCGACCTCCGCGTTGAAGGCCGTTCGAGTGTGCTCTGGGGCATTGACGGTCCGGGGGGCTTCGGACATGATCGCGCGCGATGTCCTGCACGCGGTGCGGAGCCGCAACCGAACGTTCTGACGTACGCTGCACGCAGTGCGGGGCCGACCTCGCGGTAGGAACGCTGGAGGTCGTGCGAGGCCAGGTCCCCGACCGCTCCTTCCCGCTCTCGCCGCGCACCTACACCGTCGGCCGCGCTCGCCAGAACGACATCTGCCTGCCGGAGCCCTCGGTGTCCAAGTACCACGCCCGGCTCGTCCACGAGGATGGCCGCTTCGCCGTCGAGGACCAGAGCAGCCTGCACGGGATCTACGTCAACGCGGTCAAGGTGCCGCGGGCGATCCTGTCCTCCGGGGACCTGGTCCAGCTCGGCAACCTGACCCTGAAGTATGCGCGCACCAGTCTCGAGGGCTCGACGGCGCCGGCGGCCGAATTTCCCTGGATCGAGCAACAGCAGCTCCTGCTCTCCCTCGTCCAGACCCTCAACTCCTCGCTCGTCCTCAGCCAGGTCCTCGAGCAGGTGCTCGACGCCGTGCTGCGCATCACGCGGGCCGATCGAGGCTTCCTGCTCCTCGCGGAAGAATCGGCTGACGACGCGCGCTACGAGGCCGTCGCCGGCCTGCGCCTGCGGGTCGCGCGGCGCCGGGGAGAGCCGCTCCCCCTGACCGAATCGCAGGGCATCTCGCGCTCGGTCGTGCGCCGCGCCCTGGAGTCCGGCCAGATCGTGGCCACGGGCAACGCAATGGCCGATCCCACGCTGCGCCTGGCCCAGAGCGTGATCCTCATGGACCTGCGCACGATCGTCTGCATCCCCCTCTGCTCGCCGCGGGCCGAGGAGGGAGGGGGTGTCGGCGCCGTGCTGGGAGCGCTCTACGTCGACAACCAGGAGACTTCGGCCCCGTTCAGCCCCGAGAGCCTCAAGACGGCCGAGGCGCTCGCTCGCCACGCCGCCCTCGCCATAGAGAACGCGCGGTTCTTCGAGCGGGAGCAGCGCACGATCCGCGAGCTGCGCGCGGCCCAGAAACAGCTCCTCCAGTCGGAGAAGCTCGCCACGATCGGCCGCATGGCGGCCGGCCTCGCCCACGAGCTGAACACCCCCCTCACCTACATCATGGGCAACCTCGAGCTGCTCCACGCCCACCCGCTCGCGCCGAACCAGCAGGAGATGCTCGGCTCGATCGCCAAGGGCGCAGACCGGATCAAGAGCCTCACCCGGAGCCTCCTCGCCTTCAGCCGCGTGTCTCCGGAGGACATGATCCCGGTCGACCCCAACGACGTCATCGAGCGCAGCCTCGAGTTGTGCCATTACCAGGTGCTGAAGAGCGGCGTCCACCTCGAGAAGGACCTCACCGCCGGCCTCCCCCCCGTGAAGGTGGTGTCCAACCAGCTGGAGATGGCCCTCATCAACCTGGTGGTCAACGCGGTCCAGGCCATGGAGGGGGCGCCCGGCGGCCAGCTCCGGGTGACGTCCGGGCTTCGGGACGGCCGGGTCGAGATCACCGTGGCGGACACCGGGCCCGGCATCCCGGAAGCGGTCCAGCCGACGATCTTCGAGCCCTTTTTCACCACCAAGCCCGAAGGCCAGGGGACGGGCCTGGGACTCTCGACCGTTCTGATGGTCGTCGAGCGCCACCATGGGACAATCGACTACACCACCCAGACCGGTGTCGGTACGACTTTTCGTATCTCCCTGCCTGCCGAAGCGTCCCCTCCGGTCGGCGTCCGCGCCTAGTCCGCAACATCCTCGTGTCGATAACGCCGCATCCGGGCGTGGGTTGTGCGCCACAAGGTCCGACGCCCCCCCTCGAGATGCCGAGGAAATCGCGTTCTTCCTGCGAGGCGGCTTGCTGGCACGGCACGTGCTTGTGCGTTTGCGGAGGTATGCCCGGGGTGGCCGCTACGAGAACACTCTTGCTGGTCGGAAGCGCGGCTGCGCTGGCCGCGGCGCTGGTGGCCACCTCGGGCGTCACCGGACCCCATACGACCCAGCTTCTCCTCGCCCTCGGGGCCATGGTGGCCCTGATGCTGACTCGCGCCTCGAGCGCACGGAAGCCATGAGTGCCCGCACGCTCAAGCTGATCGCCGTCGGCTATGCCGTGAAGACGCTGCTGCTCGGTCTGGCCTGGCTGATCGTGCCCGACCTGCCCGCCCGCGCCGCCAACAAGGCCCGCCAGACCTGGTCGGCCGTCGCCGGCCGCCCCGAGACATCCGTCAAGGACCAAGGCAAACAGTAACAACTGCGCGCGGAGGCGGATTCACTTCGCCGGAGCGCGCGGGGGTTCAAGGGGGTGCGACGCAGCACCCCCTTGCTTGATGACGAACATCTCCTCGGCCGGGCGCAGCGGGCGGTCGAGCCAAAGCGGCCGGCGCAAGCCGCCCGGGCCCGGGCCCGGCCGCGTTTTCCCGAGCCACTCGCGATACACCTCCATGGAACGCTGCGTGTCGACGAAGACGTCGCCGTAGCGGTCCCCGGGCTCGCCGCGGGAGACGACGACCTTCTGGTGCCAGCAGTGCATGCCGGACACCGGATCCGGGTGGACGGCGAACGTGAGGTTTTGATGGACGCCGCCGTCGCTCCACCAGATGCGGCGGGAATCGGGGTCCGCGCTGGCGAAGGGCCCCAGCCCGTCCAACTGCCGCATCCGCCATCCTCCACCCGGCGTTTGCTGGAGGCTCACGCGCGCGGCCGCCCATCGGCTTCCCTCCGCCTCGTGTAGCCGCCACCGGCCCATGTGATGGGAGCAGGCCACGACCCCCGGGGCGATCGCTTCCGTGACCCAGACCCGGTTGACGAAATACCCGATCTCCGTGGTGACCCGCGCCAGGTCGCCGGTGCGCAGGCCGAGCCGGCGCGCGTCCGTCGTGTGGATCCATACCGGGTTGCGGTGGGAGATCTCGTTCAGGTACTTCGCGTTCCCGCTCCGCGTGTGGATGAGCGTCGGCAGGCGGAACGTGGGGATGAGGACCATCTCTCCCTTCGCCGCGTCGAGGGCGGAGCGGTGGACGTGGCTGCGGATATAGCCGGGGAGCGCCTCCTCCGGCCAGCCCCATTCCTTCATCGTCGGCGAGAACACCTCCAGCCGCCGTGACGGCGTCGGCCAGCCGGTGACGACCTTGCCGTCGATCTCCACCCCGATGGCCTTGCCGGCGGCCGTGACGAGGCCGGTCACCGGGTCCTTCGCCGCGCCCGCGGGCACGGCGACCGGGCTCTCCTGCAGGCCGTGGACGCCGGTAGCGACGAGGAAGGCGCCATGACGCCGCATGTAGTCGAGGGGGGCGAGCCCCTGCGCCGCCGCCGCCGCCGGCAGTCCCGGCACCGCGTTCTCGAAGATCCAGCGGTAGTAGTCGGCGACGGTCAGCTTCTCGCCGGGCCGGAACGGCGACTCGAACCAGCGGCGGATGCCGAGGGCGCCGTCGGGATCGATCCGCCACGACAGCTCGATCCAGAACTCGTCCTCCTCCCACACCTCTCCCGGGTTCGCCTCGTACGTGAAGCGGAAGCTCTCGCCCATCCGCTCGCGCGCCGCGCGCAGCACCGGCTGCCGGAAGCTGACCCAGCGGCCGTCCTGGGTCTCCTGGCTCTGGATGTCGTGACGCTCGCTCGCCATCCCCATGGGCAGGACGTAGTCCGCGAAGACCGCCGTCTCGTTCCAGGTGGGAGTCAGGGCCGCGTGCAGGCCTACGAGGGCCTCGTCCTTCAACACCTCCAGCCAGGTCAGGCCGTCGGGGTTCGTCCACACGGGGTTGTAGACGCGCGTGAAATAGACATCGAGCTTGCCGCGCCCTTCCTTGAGAAAATGCGGGAGCAGGAACGACATCTCGTAGTGGCTGAGCGGCCACTCCTTCGGGAAGAGCAGCTCGTTCCACTGCTTCTGGCCGGACGGCTCCTCCCAGAAGACGGGCTTGTACTTGTTCCAGCCGTGCGGCGAGGTGCCTCCCGGCGTGCCGACGCTGGCGGTGAGGACCGTGAGGAGCTGCAGCGCGCGGGACACCTGCCAGCCGCCGAGGTTGCCGCTGGCCGAGCCGCGCCAGACGTGCGATGCGAAGGCTCCGCGAGCCGCCCCGATGAGCCGCGCCACCTCCACGATCTTCTCGCGCGGCACGCCGCTCTCGGCCTCCGCCATCTCGGGGGTGAACTCCCGGTAGTGCTCCTTCAGCTCGACCACGAACGAGTCGAAGCGGAGCTCGTCGCCGGGGTGCCGGTCGGCCATGAAATGACGCCAGTTCGTCCAGCGCTCCAGGTAGGCGAGGTCGGCGCGTCCCTCGTCGAGGATCACCTTCGCCATCGCGAGCAGGACCGCGGCCTCGCTGCCGGGATACGTGGGCAGCCAATAGTCGGCCACCGAAGCGGTGTTGCTGAGGCGCGGGTCCATCACCGCGAGCTTGGCGCCCGCGAGCTTCCCCTCCACGATCCGCTGGGCGTGGGGGTTGAAGTAGTGGCCCGCCTCGAGGTGAGAGGAGAGGAGCAGGATGAAGCGTGCGTTCGCGTGGTCGGGGCTGGGGCGGTCGTAACCGCTCCACAACGCGTAGCCGAGGCGGGCCGAGGACGAGCAGACGTTGGTGTGGGAGTTGTGGCCGTCGATGCCCCACGCCTTCAGGATCCGGTCCATGGTCCGCTCGTGGCCCGGGCGCCCGACGTGGTACATGACCTCGTTGCGCCGGCCCTCGCGGAACGCCGCGCGGATCCGCCCGCCGATCTCGTCCAGCACCTCGTCCCAGCTCGCGCGCCGCCATCGGCCCTCGCCGCGCCGGCCCTCCCGCCGCAGCGGGTGCAGGATGCGCTCGGGGTCGTGGATCTGGTTGATCGTGGCCGGCCCCTTCGCGCAGTTGCGGCCGCGCGACGCGGGGTGCAGCGGGTTGCCCTCGAACTTGCGCACCCGCAGCGCGTCCTTGTCGACGTAGGCGAGCAGCCCGCAGGCGGCCTCGCAGTTGAAGCAGATCGTGGGCACGAGCATGTAGCGCTTCTCGACGCGGCGCGGCCACTGCTTCGGGTCGTACTCGCGCCACTCGTCCCACTTCTCCGGCGGCGGAAAGGCCTGCAATCCCGAGCCCGGCGACAGGCGGTCCAGGGTCATGCCAGCGGGACCTGCTGCGGGGCCTGGACGTAGAGGTGCTCCCACGTCGCGAGGCCGGCCAGGGCCAGGGCGCCGGCCAGCCACGTCTGGCCGGTGCCCCAGAGCAGCGTCAGCGGCAGGAGATGACCGACGGCGAGGACTCCGGTCGTGAAGCGCAGGTCCTCCTGGATCAGGCGCGCCGCGCGACGGGCGTCTTCGGTCGCGTGATGGCCCCACGCCTCGCCCGCCACCAGCAGGCCGTTCAGCGGCAGCAGCCACAGCAGCCAGGCCGGCACGAAGAGGGCGCTGCCCGCCGTCATCGCCTGCACGACGAGGTGGGGCGCGAGCAGCGGGGATTGCCAGAGGTCGCGCCCCTTCGCCTGCCCGAAGAGGAACGCGGTGTAGAGGGCGGTGCCGCCGGCGAAGAGCATCGTGATCGGCGTGAGGCCTCGCGGAGCCTCACGGCCCGCGAGCGCCATCAGGAGCTGGAGCGCGAGCAGCGCTCCGTAGGCGGCGATGATGAAGGAGCCTCGGGTCAGCCAGCTGCGCCACTGCGGCCGCGTGAGCGTCCACAGGAAGCGCTTCGGCTGGCGCAGGTCCCACACCAGGAGCAGGCCCGTGGCGGCCAGAAAGAAGAGGGCGGCGACGAGCGACGCGGGCTCGGGCCCGCGCGCCCCCGAGAGGAGGGCCGCCATCGCGGGCACGAGGAAGCAACCGGCGGCGAGCGATTTCGTCCACAGATAGGCCGAGACCTTCCAGCCCCACGAGTTGCGGTGCTGCTCGCGCACGCCGTAGGTCCGGCGGGGAGCGCTATCCTCCCGAGACGCGGCCATCGCGCCAAACGCCGCGGGCGTCGGAGGAGCCTGCGACCACATGTACTCCGGCGCGGGCGGGGCCGCGGACGGCACGAGCGAAGCCGCATCGCCGTCGATGTAGAAGACCTTGGGCTTCGTTCCCTTCTCCGGCTTGCGGACCTGCACGCTCTCGCGCGCGACCAGGTGGACGAGGCGCGAGGCGGGGTCGTCGAGGTCGCCGGCCACGATGGCCTGCGTCGGGCAGACGGTGACGCACGGCGGCTCGAGCCCGACCTCGACCTTGTGCGCGCAGAAGTTGCACTTGGCCGCGGTTTCGGTCTGCGGGTCGATGTAGAGCGCGTCGTACGGGCAGCCCTGCATGCACGCCTTGCAGCCGATGCAGCGGTTCCCGTCGAAGTCCACGATGCCGTCGCGCCGGCGGAAGAGGGCCGTGGTCGGGCAGATCTCGACGCACGGGGCGTCGTCGCAGTGATTGCAGCGGGTGACCTGGAAGGTGCGCCGCGTCTCGGGGAATACGCCCTTCTCGACGTATTTCACCCAGGTTCGGGCGACGCCGAGGGGCACTTCGTGCTCGGCCTTGCAGGCCACCGAGCACGCGTGGCAGCCGATGCACCGCCGATTGTCGATCAGGAAGGCGTAGTTCAAGCCGCCCGATTCTACGTCAGGCCTGGGATGAGACCCTCACCCCTGCTACCGGCGGTGGTCGCCGCCGTGGCCGCCGCGTCCACCGTGGCCGCCACGATGGCGGTCGCCCCGGTGCTCGCCGCCGCCGCGGTGCTCGCTGCGGCCGCTCGAAGCCGGAGCGCCGGCCGCGGCTTCCGCGGGCGCGCCGCCCTCGCCCTCGGCGAGCAGGGCCTTGCGCGAGAGGCGGATCTTGCCCGAGCCGGGCTCGATGTTCACCACCTTGACGAGGATCTGGTCGCCTTCCTTCACCTCGCTGCGCACGTCCTGCACCCGGTGGTGCGCCATCTCCGAGACGTGGAGCAACCCGTCGGTGCCGGGGAGGATCTCGACGAAGGCGCCGAAGTCGACGATCCTGACCACCTTGCCGAGGTACGTCTTGTTCAGCTCCGCGGTCGCCGTCAGCTCCTCGATGATGGCGATCGCCTTGCGCGCGGCCGTCTCGTCGACCGAGGCGATCGACACGCGGCCGTCGTCCTCCACGTCGATCTTGCAGCCGGTGCGCTCGACGATCGAGCGGATCATCTTGCCGCCGGGCCCGATGATGTCGCGGATCTTGTCGACGGGGACCCGGATGGTGAGGATGCGTGGCGCGTAGCTGCTGATGCTGGCCCGGGCCTCGGAGAGCGCCTCGGACATCCGGTCCAGGATGTGGATCCGGCCGGACCGTGCCTGCTCGAGGGCCTCGGACAGGACCTGGGAGGTGATGCCGGAGATCTTGATGTCCATCTGGAGGGCGGTGATGCCCTTGCGCGTGCCGGCGACCTTGAAGTCCATGTCGCCGTAGTGGTCCTCCACCCCGGCGATGTCGGAGAGGACGGCGTACTTCTCGCCCTCCTTGACGAGGCCCATCGCGACCCCGGCCACCGGGCTCTTCATGGGGACGCCCGCGTCGAGCAGGGCGAGGGTGCCGCCGCAGATCGAGGCCATGGAGCTGGAGCCGTTCGACTCGAGGATGTCCGAGACGATGCGGATCGTGTAGGGGAATCCCTCCTCGTCGGGCAGCATGTCGCGCAGGGCGCGCTCGGCGAGCGCGCCGTGGCCGATCTCCCGCCGGCCGGGACCGCGCAGGAACTTCACCTCCCCCACCGAGAAGGGGGGGAAGTTGTAGTGCAGCATGAAGCGCTTCTTGTGGTCGGGCTCCTGCACCGTGTCGATGATCTGCATGTCCTCGGAGGTGCCGAGGGTCACGGTGACGAGGGCCTGCGTCTCGCCGCGGGTGAACAGCGCCGACCCGTGGGTCCGGGGCAGCACGCCGACCTCGCCGCTGATGGCCCGGATCTGATCGAAGCGGCGGCCGTCGGGACGGCGCCGGTTCTCCAGGATCTCCCAGCGCATGATCTTCTCGCGGAGCGCCTCGTAGAGGGCGGGCACGGCCAGCCTCTTCTCGACGTCCGTCTCGGGGATCGTGGCCAGGTAGTCGTCCTTCACCTTCTTCATGAGGGCGTAGGACTCGATCTTGCCGGGGTGGCGCATGGCCTCGAGCAGCCGTCCGGCCATGAACTGCTCCGCCTCCGCGACCCACGCCGGGTCGTACTC
>QHVJ01000182.1 GCA_003222275.1 Acidobacteriota bacterium
CGGCCGAGGATCTTGTGGGCCTCCGCGTTCCTGATGTCGAGCTGGAGCGACTTGGCCAGGGCCTGGATGGCATCGCCGAACTTCTGCTGCGCGAAGTAGGCGTAGCCCAGCACGTACCACCCCCAGGCGGACCGCGGGCGCTCCCGCGTCACATAAGCTTCGAGCAGGGGCTCGACCTCCGCGTACCGCGCCTCGCGGATGTAGCCCTCGAACTCCGCCACCTTCAAGGGATCGTCCGGGGCGCCGGAGTCAATCCGGCGCCCCTCATCCTCCGCGACGCCGGAATCAATCCGGCGCCGCTCATCTTGCGGGGCCGCTTCGCGTCCCCGGGCAGGGGCCGCTTCGCGTCCCCGGGGTGTCTGTGCTGCGGCCGGCGCCTGCTTCAGCCGTACCTGCTCGAGCAGGCTTTGCGCCTCCGTGGAGTCCGGCCGGAGCTGGAGCGCATGGCGCGCCTTCGCGGCCGCGCCCTCGAGGTCGCCCTTCTCGAGCGCGGCCCGCCCCTCCAGGACGTCCAGGGTCGCGGTCTTGTCGCGGTCCTCGGTCGTCACGAGCTCGCGCCCCTTCTGGAGCTCGGAGGTCGCTTCGTCCTTGCGGCCGGCCCGGGCGAGCGCCAGGCCGAGCTGGTAGCGGGCCTCGCCGCTGTCGGGAGCGAGGCGCGCCGCCTCCTGGAGCTCCTTCACTGCTTCCGCGACCTTGCCCTCGCGCAGGAAGGCCTTTCCGAGCGCCACGCGGGCCCGGGCGAACGCAGGGTCGAGCTCGATGACTTTCTGGAGCTGCTGGATCTCCTTCGCCGGTCCCCCGGTGGGGCTGGCGCCGTAGGCGGCGGCGAGGTTGAAGCGCGCCTTGACGGAGGTCGGGGCCAGGGCGACCGCCTTCTCGAGCTCCCGCACCGCCTCCTCGGCGTCGGTGGGGACGAGGGCCGCGCCGAGGTTGGCGTGCGCGTCCGCGTCGTCCTTGTCGAGGCGCACGGCCTCCCGGAACGCGGCGATGCCGCCCGGGTCGTCGCCGGACTGGATGAGCACCAAGCCGAGGTTGTTGTGGGCCTGCGCGAAATCGGGCCGGAGCCGGATGGCCTCGCGGAACGCGGCCTCCACCTCGCGGCTACTCGCGCCCTCGCGACCGAGGAGAAGCCCCAGCACGTTGGAGGCCTCGGCGCGGCCGGGGCTGGCGTCGGTGGCCCGGCGGAGCGCCGCGGCCGCGGAGACCCAGTCCGGCGCCGGCCCCGAGGTCGGGGGCAGGTTCAGCCCGGCCTCGAGCTGTCCGACCGCCTTGTCGAGATCGCCCGCCCGCAGGTACGTGATGCCCAGATCGACGTAGACGGCGGCGGTCGGCGGCAGGAGCGCGATCGCGCGCTGCAGGCTCGCCCGGGCTCCCGCGAGATCGCCCGTCTCGCGCAAGGCGGTGCCGAGAAACGCGTGGCCGTCGCCGGCCGCGGGATCGAGGAGGAGGCTCTTCCGCAGCTCGGCGAGGGCCCGGTCGCGCGAGCCGCTGAGCCACAGCGCGACGCCGAGGCTGTAATGAGCCTCGGGGGACTCGGGCCGGAGGGCCACCGCGCGCTCGAGGTGGGTGAGGGCCTGGGGCAGGTCCTTCTGCTGGCCGAGCACGAAGCCCAGGACGCGGTGGGCGTCGGCATGGCCCTCGTCGAGGCGCACCGCCTCCGTGAGCGCATCGCGGGCGGCGGGGAGCTCGCCGCGCTCGACGGCGGCGACGGCGCGGCGGTAGGCCTCCTCGGCCGGGCTCTTCGCATCGGGCGCGCCGGCCGGCGGACGCGCTCGGCGGGCCTCGGCGCCCTGCTGCCGCAGGGCGGCGCCGAGCGCGTAGTAGGCCTCGCGCTTCTCCGGGTCGAGCTCGATCGCCTTCTGGAACGAGGTGATGGCGCCCTCGAGGTCGCCGCTCTGGCGCAGCGTCTGGGCGAGCTCGTAGCGGAAGAGAACGCTCGTCGGCTCGCTCTCGACGGCGCGCCGCAGGTGGGGCAGCGCCGCCTCCAGATCGCCTCTTGCCCGCAAGGCCAGGCCGAGGTTGAAGTGAGCGCCCTGGTTGTTCGGCTCCAGCAGGAGCGCCTTCTGGAAGACCTCGACCGCCTCGGGGTAGTCGCCGCTCGTGGCCAGCGCGGAGCCCAGGTTCGTGTAGGCCCGCCCGTACTTCGGGTCCAGCTCGATCGCCTTCTTGAACTCGGCGACGGCTCCGGGCAGGTCCGACTTCTCGGAGAGGGCAACCCCGAGCCAGTTGTGGGCCTCGGCGGAGCGTGGAGCGACCTCCACGGCCTTCCGAAATTCCTGCAAGGCCCGGGGGTACTCGTTCCGGCCCCAGTACGCGAGGCCGAGCGCTATGCGAGCGGCCGGGCTTTGCGGATCGCGCTTGACGGCCGCCTCGAGCTGGCTGACGGACGGGGAGGCCGCGGCCGTCTTCTCCTGAGCGGCCGCGGTCACGCCCGCGGCGAGGAGCACGAGGGCCGAGCCGTGGAGGATCGGGTGGCCCTTCATCCTTCGGGATCGAGCAGGCGGAGCTGCAACCGCGACGTGGCGTCGTCCTCCTCGCGGAGCGACTTCGCCAACTCGAGCTGCTTGTCCGCCTCCTCCCTCCGGCCTGTGCGCGCCAGGAGCAGGCCGAGCTGGTAGTTGGCCTTCACCGACTTCGGGTTGAGCTCCACCGCCTTTCGCAGAAGCCGCTCCGCCTCCGCGTAACGCTGGCCGTTCATCATCAGCCCGCCCAGGGCCTCGCACGACGAGGCGTGGTCCGGATAGCGCCGGAGCAGCTCCTCCAACCGCTCGATCGCCTCGGCATCGCGGCCCTGGTCCCGGGCGACCAGCGCGAGATAGTAGGGGGACGCCACCTGATCGGCGTCCAGCCGGACGCTCTCCCGCAGCCGCGCGTCCGCTTCCGCCAGGTGCCCCTGCATGTAGAGCACGGACCCCAGCGCGTAGAGAAGCTGCGCATCGGCCGGCCGCTTTGCGACGAGCGGCTCGAGCAGGCCCTGGGCGGCCTCGTATTGTTTCTTCCCGACCTTCGCCACGGCGAGGGTGTACTGATACGCCGGCTCGCCCGGCTTCAGGCGGGCGGCGGTGGTCAACGCGGGCTCGGCGTCCTCCAGGAGGTCCATCTTCAGGCAGACGCGGCCGAAGCCAAGGAGGATCTCCGGATCGTCCGCCGCCAGCTTCTTGGCGCGCGTCCAGTACGACAGGGAGCGCTCGAGCTCGCCCTGGCGCTCGGCGACCGCGGCTGCCTGCCGCAGTGCCGTGACCGAAGCCGGCTCGCCAGAGAGGGCCGCGTCGTAGGCCTCGAGCGCCCGCGAAGGATCGCCCTTCACGAGGTAGGCCCCGCCCAGGGCGAAGGCCAGCTCGTAGGACGAAGGGTCGGCCTTCCGGGCCCGCTCGAGAACGTCGACGCCCTCCTCGACGAGGCCGCCCTTGACGAGCAGCTCGGCGAAGCTGGCAGACCAGGCGGCGGGAACGTCGCCGAGGCGCCGGGAGTCCTCGAGGAGTGCCTTGGCCGAGGCCCGATCGCCCGTCTTCAAGAAGTCCGCGGCGAGCACGAGCAAGCCGTCGGGAGACTGCTTGAACGCGGCGAGAGCCGGCTTCGCCACCTCCAGCGACCGCTTGTACTTTCCCTGAAGCGTGTAGAGCTGCGCGAGGTTCAACCGGGCGCCGAGGAGGTGGGGATCCAGCCGGATGGCCTCCTGGAGGAGCACGGCGCCTTCCTCGAGCCGGTCCTGCTGGACGCGGATGGCGCCCAGCACCGAACAAGCCGCGGCTCGCGTCGCGGGATCGGAGAGCGCGAGCTGGGCCTGCTCGTCGGCCTCCTGCAGCCGGCCTTCCTGGACCAGGGCGGCCGCCCGCTGGAGGGCCGCCTGCCCCTGGGCGCCGAGAGCGGCGGCCGGCGGAAGCACGCACAGCAGCACGGCCAGAGAAAGGGCGGCGCCCCGGGCCGGCTCGACGTTCCCTAGGGTCCCCACCTCGACACGACTACCACTATCAGTAGTCGAGCCGCAAGCCGAACTGAACCGACCGTGCCTGGTTGCACTGCGTGCTGACCGTCCCGAACGCGGGAGAGCTGAAGTTCGTGTTGGGGGCGCAGAAGGTCGTCCGGTTGAAGATGTTGCCGACCTCCGCCACGAACCGCATCCGGATGTCCCTCGGCAGGTCGAAGCTCTTCGAGAGAGTCAGGTCCTCGTTGTAGACCTTCCACCCACGCACCGTCCCGTCGGCTCGCGGCGCGTTGCCGAACGTGAGCGGGCCCGGATCCTGCCAGGCGCTCTTGTTGAAGTAGTTGTTCGTCGTCGGATCGAAATTCCCGCCGGCGGTCACCGCATCGGTCCCGGTACGGTTGGGGCGCTTCTCCGTGTTGAAGAGCAGGCCGCCCATGTCGTTGGCCATCGTAATCCGCAGCGGCCGGCCGCTCTCGTACCGGAGCACACCGCTGAGGTTCCATCCGCCGAGCGCGGCCTTCTTCGCCCCGCTCCAGCTCCCCCAGCTGTTATGGGCGATGTCCCAGCTGAACCCCACCAGGAACACGTGTGGCGTGTCGTCCAGGCTGAGCCCGTAGTCCGCCGTGTCCCAGTTGACGGGATCCTGGACGCCTCCATTGATCCCTTCGTTGCCCTGCCCGCTCTCCGCGCCGTTGTTCTTCAGCTTGGAGAAGGTGTAGCCGAGGCGGTACTGGAGCCCGCCCGTGAGGTGCTGCTCGAGCACGACCTCGAGGGCGTTGTACCAGCTCCGCCCCAGCGGCAGGCCCCGCCACTCGATGTTCTGGTACTGGGGATACTTCCGCAGCGCCTGGGCCACGGTTCCGTTGAAGCCCGGGTACGGAATCGGGATGTTGGCGCCGCGGGCGGCGGGGGAGTTGATGTTCGAGTTCAAAAGCGCCGCGCCCAGCGACAGGACCCTCGGGTCGTTCATGTTGTAGTCGAGGCCGGCACGCTGGCCGTGGTGATTGAGACGGCTCCCGTGGTTCCCGATGTAGGAGACGTCGAGCATCATGTTCTTGGTCAACCGGCGCTCGAACGTCACCGACCAGTTCTGGAAGCGCGGCAGCGTCAACCCGTCGGGCGACACGGCGGGCACGCCGGCGCCGTTGGCGATGGTGGGGTCGATGAACGGGGGGAACCTTATGTTCCCCTGCGGGAACCCGGAGTCGAGGAGGAACGCGGGGAAAAGCCCGTTGGTCGTGTTCGGCGCCGCCGGGTTCGACGCGAACCCGAGGTTGGGATCGCCGGTGAACTGGGAGAAGGCCACGTTCGCGTAGTACATGCCGTAGCCGCCGCGGATCATGTTCTTCTCGCTGACGCGGTAGGAGAAGCCCGCCCGCGGTCCCCAGGCGTCCCACTTCGGGCTCTCGAACGTCCGCCGTCCCGTACGACCCGGACCGTCGCCCGCGAAGATCACGGCGCCGAGGCGGCCCCCCGCGCCGGGATTGGGCGTGTTCGGGTCGAACGTGGAGTACTCGTCGTTCTCCTCGGTGCGGGCGGTCTGGTAGTCGAGGCGCAGGCCCGCGGTCAGGGTGAGCTTGGCGTTCACCTTGAACTCGGCGTTGATCCACGGCGAGAGGTAGTTCTCGAACCAGGTGGGCTGGGCGTAGATCGACTGGTTGGCGTCGTGCACCTGCCCGAGGAGGAACGACGCGAAGGGGTCGCCCGTCTGGCTGAGGTTGTTGCCCGCGGCGTCGTAGCCGCCGGTCTCGAGCCGATTGTAGTTGAAGTTGCCGGCGGCGCCTCCCACCGCCCAACCCTTGTGCGGGTACTTGTGGTGCCGGTACTCGAAGCCCGCCTTGATGGTGCTCCTGCCCCTGATCCACGCCAGGTCCGTGGAGTACTGCCAGCGGTCGTTCTTCTCGTAACCGAAGGACGGCCAATCCAGACCGACGGTGTTGTAGGGGATGGCGGCGCCGGGGAAGGCCATTCGCGGCGGCCCCGCGTCCCCGATGAGGAGGCCGCTCCGCTGCTGGGACCCCCACATCCTCTCCGGCCAGTTCGCGCCCGCCGAGAGGCTGGCGCCGCCCATGTACCAGCGGTCCCAGGCCACGACCGAGTGGCTCATCAGGTTGTTGCTGATGATCCAGTCCCACTGGGTGTGGGCGTGCGTCGTGTAGATGCGCTGGGTGAAGCCCTCTCCGATGTACTCCGTGTTGCCGGCCGAATCGGCCAGGGGGTCGTTCGGGACCGTGCATCCCTGGGCGCCCCCACAGTTACGGACCGAAGGCCGGTTGTTGTAGTAGCCGCTGAACATCGCCTTGAACCGGGGCGAGAACGAGTGGTCCAGGCGGAGGAGGATGTTGCGCGCGTCGAGCTCCCACGTCTGATCGCCCGCCGGGTTGCCGGCCACATTGTTCGACAGGCCGGGCCGGTCCGGGTGCACCATGAGCTGCGCGTACCGCGCGGCGACGATGCTGCGCAGGGGGTCGCCGGAGGGGATGACGTTGCCCGGATAGGGGTCGCGCACGGCAACGCCGTTGACCAGGCGCGTCGTGGCGGGATTGAAGATCTGGCCCGCGAAGATCGGCCGGCCGAGCGCGTCGGTGCCGACCCGGTTGGTGGTCAAGAGGGCGCTGAAGTCGCCGGCCTTGAACGCGTCGATCGGCGTCGTGTTGCCGAAGCCCTCCAGGGTGCCGGAGCGGAAGCGGGTCCAGTCGGCGTTGACGAAGAAGAACGTCTTGTTCTTGATGATGGGACCGCCCAGCGTCGCCCCCCAGTTCTTGTTGTCGATCGGCGTCTTGGGAAGCTTGAAGAAGCCCTGGGAGTTCAGGGCGTCGTTGGCGAGGTAGCTGTAGGCGCTCGCATGCAGCTTGTTGGTGCCCGACTTGGAGGTGTACTCGATGAAGCCGCCGCTCGTGTGGCCGTACTGGGCCGAGTAGGTGGTGGTGACGACCGTGACCTCCTGGATGGCCTCCACGGGAGGGGCGCTCTCCTGGCTCCCCTGGTGCCCGGAGGCGTACCCGAACGCGCCGCCGTCGAAGAAGTTCTCGGTGGCCCGGGCCTGGCCGCCGTTGATGCGCGAGTTGAACTGGCTCCCGCGGAACATCGGGTCGCCGTTCGGTGACATGGGAAGGTAGCCGGGCTGCATCTGGAGCACCGACTCGGCCAGGCGGACGTCGGCGGCGGTGACGATCGGGAGGTCCTCGTAGTACTTCTCGTTCACGCTGTGGGTGACGTCGGGCCGGGTGACCTCCGTCGACGCCCCGCTGACTTCGACCGACTCGCTGATGTTGCCAAGTTGGAGCGCGACGTCGTGGCGGACCACGTCTCCGGGCCCGAGCACGATCCCCGAGGCCACGGCCTTCTTGAACCCGGTGAGATTGACCGACACGGTATAGGTGCCCAGCACCAGGGGAGCGGTCGTGTAGGCTCCCGCGGAGTTGGTCACGAGGTTGGTCTCGACGCCGGTCGCCTCGTTCCTGACGGTGACCGTCGCGCCCGGAACCGCGGAACCCTGCGCGTCGGTGACGACGCCGCCGATCACCGCGCGGTCGGACCTTTGCGCCAGGAGCGGACTGGCCAACGAGAAAACGACGAGAAGGGCAAGAAAAAGACGAGCCGACACAACCGGAAGCCTCGCCATATCAACCTCCCGACGAGAACTCAAACGGCCGCAGTGATGGGCTTTTTATAGCCTCCCGGAACCAGCGGGGTCAAGCATAATCTTCTTCATATGATCATATGATATGCGGGCAGGCGACGCCTACGGTCCCGCGAGCGTCAGCACCACCACCGAGCGCGGCGGCAACTGGGCCTTGAGGAATGAGCCCTCAAGCGTCGCCCCGGTAAACGCGGCCGGCTGGACGCGGTTCGGGGCCTCGAACCCGTTGTGCGTGTCCATCGCGGGGGCGGTCAGGACACGACCCGACACGGACGTGAGCTTCTGCCCCTCGATAATGATGCGCGCCTCTACGGTAACCGGCGCCCTGGGATCGAGGTTGACCAGGCTCACGTGCACGCGGCCCTGTGTGTCGCGGGAAGCGGAAGCGCTCACCGCGGGAAGGGACTCCGCACCCAGCGTCGAGTTGTCCGTCGTGACGTCGACGGGCAGGAACGCCGCATCCTGGTGCACCTGGTACATGTCGAAGACGTGGTAGGTCGGCGTGAGCACCATCTTGCCGCCTTCGGTCAGGATCAGCGCCTGCAGGACGTTCACGAGCTGCGCGATGTTGGCCATCTTCACGCGCTGGGCGTGGCGATGGAGGATGTTGAACGTGGCGCCGGCGACGACGGCGTCGCGCATGGTGTTCTGCTGGTAGAGAAACGCAGGGTTCGTGCCCGCCTCCGCCTTGTACCAGGTGCCCCATTCATCGACGTACAAGCCAACGCGGCCGTTGGGGTCGTGCCTTTCCATGATCTTTTCGGCCTCGGCCAGGACCCCGTCGATCTTCAGGGCATCTCGCAGCACCGCATACCAGTCCTTTTCCGGGAAGCCGGTGGCGGGGAGCTTGTCCTGCCAGGTGTTGCCGAGCGTGTAGTAATGCATCGAGATGCCCTGCACACCTTCCTTGACGCGCTCCGCCAGGACGTCGAGCCAGTGCAGCTCCGTGCCCCCCGGCCCGGCGGCAATGCGCTGCAGCCGATTGCCGGACCAATCGCGCGCGTAGACGCTGAAACGGCGGTAGAGATCCGAGTAGTACTCCGGCGTCATGCGGCCGCCGCAACCCCAGTTCTCGTTGCCGATGCCGAGGAAGGGAACCTTCCAGGGCTGCACGCGGCCGTTGGCCTGGCGGAGCTTGGCGAGGTCGCTGTCGCCGCCGAAGGTCATGTACTCGATCCAGTCGGCCATCTCCTGCGGAGATCCGCTGCCGACATTGGAAGCAACGTAGGGATCGGCGCCGATCCTCTCGCAGAAATCGAGAAACTCGTGGGTGCCGAAGCCGTTGTCCTCCACCACTCCGCCCCAATGGATATTGACTCGCCGGGGCCGCTTTTCCGCCGCGCCAATGCCGTCCCGCCAGTGGTATTGATCGGCAAAGCAGCCGCCCGGCCAGCGCAGGTTGGGGATCTTGATCTTGCGGAGGGCTTCGATGACGTCGTTGCGAATGCCGCGGGTGTTCGGGATCGACGATTGGGGGCCGACCCACAACCCGTCATAGATGCAGCGGCCGAGATGCTCGGCAAAGTGCCCGTAGAGGTGGCGGCTGATCTGCGGGCCGGGCTCGCCGGCGCGGATCGTCAGCGTGGCGCGCTTCGCTTCCTGCGCGAGCAGGACATCCGTTGCCGTCGGCAAGAGCAACCAGCCAAGCAGGGAAGCCGATATGGCAAGCGCGCTTCGTTTCATGGCCCAGGCTCCTGTCTTTCCTATCGATCTACGCGGCCGATTCGTTATCCGAGCTGAAGCGAGACGGCGACGACCGCCTGCTTCGGAATCGTGAGGGTCGCCGTGTCCCCCGAGACCTGCGCCGCCAAGGCGGCCAGGCCGACTTCATCGGGTCTTTCGAACGTGTTGGTGGCGTGCATGTCCTGGTGGGTCAGTACCGTCGCGCGGGCTTCGCGGAGGTGCACGCCGCCCGACAATCGAATCCGGGTGACAACGCTCTCCTGCAGCGACGGGTTGGTCAGCGTGACCGTCAGGCTCTTGTCGCGAACCGACGCTGAGCCCGAAAGGCGGGGCAGTCTCGTCGATCCCTCGAGCAGCGGAACCGTCATTTCCGGGACGTCGATCGTTGCCGGCACGAGCCGCCCGCCCATGTGAGGCCGGTACATCTCGAACGCGTAGTAGGCGGGCGTGCGGGTGTACTTGTCGCCCACGGCGGCGAAGAGCGAGTGCAGGCAGTTGATCGTTTGCGCGACATTGGCCATCTCGATC
>QHVJ01000035.1 GCA_003222275.1 Acidobacteriota bacterium
TCCGCTTTCGTTAGATGTTCGCTTGAGCTGGGGCCTGTGGGAGCTGTGGGCGCCGGCGCCGTTTGCCGGCGTCCAAGGTCCTTGTGGAAAACCGCGTCCGTTTGCGGTTTTCCACAGGACCGGCAGCTTCCACAGGCCGTGGCGCGAGCGGTTGGCCTTGGCCGTCATAACGTCCGAACAACTGAGTGCCGCGACGAACGGAGTAGCACCCGTCCAGGTGACGCCGCACGCTCACGTGCAGGCCAGCGCAGGTCGGGCGGCCCGGCTGGCGTGCGATCTGCAAGGGCATCCCCTCCATGCTAACCACGTTGTCCTTGCCCACCGTGCGCACCGCCTCCACGCAGAAGATCTCATTCAGATCGACCTCTCCCAGCTCCACAAAGGCGCTCTCGGGGTCGCTCGGCTCTCGAGCCAGGAACTCGTTGTGCCTGGCGATGTAACGCTCGCGCAGGTAAACGTTGGCTTGCTCTATCGTGCGGGCTCCCGCCGCTCTGAGCTCGTTGACCAGCCGGTCCTGCAACGTCCGATTCATCCGCTCGCTTCGCCCGCGCGCCTGCGGCGAATAGGAGGGGATGTGTTCGATGCCCAGCCGATGCAGGGCCTGGCCCACCTGGGTCAAGTGGGTCTTGCTGACCTTCTCGCCCGCCTTCGGCGTCTCAAAGGCCCATCCCGCGCGGTCCGTATAAAGGGAGACGGGGATCCCGTACCGGACAATGACCTCGTTGAGCGCGCTCATCACCGCTTGGACCGTCTCTCCCTCCCACAGCTGCGCGTAGAGCAATCGATTGGTCGCATCGTCGGCGACCTGGATCAGCGTCTGCCTGAGCCCACCCGCCAGCTTCAGCCACGGGTGAGGGCTGCCGTCCAAGTGCAACATCTCGCCGAAGCAAGCCTTGCGCTCCCGCCTCCTGCGGTGACGGCCGCGCGCTCGCCCCTTCTTCAAAAGCCCCGCCCCCTGCAGGATCTGTTTCACGCAGCTGTAGGAAAACTTCACCCCGTGCTCACGACGCACGATCTGCCAGAAGTGCCGTCCATTGAAGCCCGGGTACCTCTCCCGGTACAGCTCGAGAATCCGCTCCACCTCCGCCACGGGCGCCTTGCGCGGAGAGGGCCGACCGTGACGCATGTCCACCAGGCCCCGATACCCAAACCGCTCCATCCGCTGGCGCAGCCGGCGCAACCCTCTAGGCGTGATCCCCAGAATCTCCGCCGCCCGCAGCCAGCTGTATTCCTTGTTCATCGCCCGCAGCATGACTTCCTTGATCTGCATGGCCCGCTCCACGGCCTTGGGCGGAAACAACATCGGCACCTCCGGTGCCCTCCACCCTCCGCCAGAAAAGCGGACCGATCACTTGCTCTGGAAAGCGGACAAATGATGTGCTCCCTACACGTTGTGCCCGGCCGTTTGACGCCGGGGACGGTGCGGCGTAGTCTGCCGACGGCCATCTCACAAATGACCTGCGCTCAGTGCGGCTCCGAGACGTCCGATCGGGCGCCTCTCCGGGCGCTCCGCCGCCTCCGCGATCTCCCGGCCGACGAGCAGGCCCAGCGCCAGGATACAAAGACGCACGCTGCGCACCTCTACCCTCCACGCCACGAGAGTCGCGAGCACGCGCGCGAAGGCGTGCGACGGTACGCCTTCGCAAGCGAACCGTCAAGGTCCGTGGGGTCGAAGAGGGACGGCTCTACCGCAGCGAAAGCACGGCCACTCGACCCTTCGCGGGGCGATCGACCCCCGGCAGGCGCTCGGCGACGTAAGCGAAGCCGCCCGCACCGTCGCCGGCAAGCCCTTCCACCTGCTGGCCGCGTTGGAAGCGGCGGACGAGGCGCGTCGGCAACGACGCTCGCTCGACCCCTCGGGTCCAACGGCCGACCCGGTGCTCGAATGGGTGAGCCGAGGGTGGCGGCGCATGGTCGACGAGCTCGGGGTCGATGCCGCCGACGAGGACGTGGAGCTCGTCGCCGGACAACTCGAGGTCCCGGATCCCCATGGGGGCATCAGGCAATCCCGCTCCGCTCAGGACCCGGATCGCCTGCACGACCGGCCACCAGCCGGGGGAACGAAATGCGCCATCGACTTCCTCTAGCTCGACGATGATCGGCTCACCCGAAGCGGTGACCGGGAACCGAAGGCCCAGCAAGAGCGCTCCCTGATCGTCGAACGCGGCGCCCTCGATGTTGAGCGGAAGGTCGCCAGGGAGGATTCGGTCCGCCCAGGCCTTGTGTCGCCGGCGACCGAGAGTATGGGTGCGGCGGATGAAGTCACGCGACGCCTTCTCCCGGAGCCGTGCCAGCGGCAAGCCTGAGGCGGCGAGGGCATCGTTGATCGCCCGGTGGAGCCGGAAACGGTCGCGGACGACCTCCATGCGAACGGCCTTCTTCGGGGCGCCCTCGGGCTCCCGGAAGCGAGCCAGGAACGAGCGCCGCGACTCGAGGGGACCGCCCGGGCGACCGTACTGGGAGCCGATCAGATACACCCAACCGTCGAATCGCGCGAGGGCCTCGACGTCCTGTGTCTTCCGGCTCCCTCGGTCCTGGCGAACGGCCACGGGCTCGATCCGCCACTCCCCGGCCCCGTTCCCGATGCGGGCGACGATGCTGAGGCACTCCGACGCCGGGGCCTCGTCGATCGCCGTCCAGTACGCCTCGTGCCAGGTCTCGGGGTCGGTGACGGCGCGGCCGAGGCGAAGCAGCGCCGACGTCCCGCGGCGGGGGCTGAATATGAGGCCGGCCGGCGTCACGCCTTCATGGTAGCTTCCCTAGGGCGTGTCTGTTCAACTACGCTCAATCTTGATCAGAGAGGAGGAAGCCTCGTGCAGCCTCGCCGCTCGTTCCTGAAGGCCGTAGCCGGCGCCGGGCTGGCCACCGCCGCCTCCCCGCGCCGGGTGATGGGTGCCAACGACCGCGTTCGCGTCGGCGTGATCGGCGTCGGCCTCATCGGCAAGCGCCACCTGCTCGATTTCCTGGCCGAGCCCGACTGCGAGGTGGCCGCGATCTGCGAGGTCTACCCCCCTCGGCTCGAGGAAGGCCTGGCCATGGCCGGCGGGAGAGCGGCCCCCGAGCGTGATTTCCGCCGGCTGCTGGACCGGCCGGACCTCGACGCGGTCGTCGTATCCACGCCCGACCACTGGCACGCCCCGATGACGATCCTCGCCTGCGCCGCGGGGAAGGACGTCTACGTCGAGAAACCCCTCACGCACGTCGTGCGGGAGGGACGGTGGATGGTCCAGGCCGCGCGTCACTACCGCCGCGTGGTCCAGGTCGGAACGCAGCAGCGGTCGGGCGCTCACTACAAGCGGTGTGTCGACCTCATCCGCAGCGGCCACATCGGCGAGGTCCGCAGCGTGCGCCTCGCCGCTCGCCGCAACGTGATGCCGGGGTTTACCCAGCCTGTCGGCCGGCAGCCGCTGTCGGCGCCGGACTGGGACATGTGGCTCGGGCCGGCGCCCTACGTGCCTTTCGAGCCCACCCGGTGCATCTATCATTTCCGCTGGTTCTGGGACTACTCGGGCGGGCAGACCACGAACCTCCTGGCCCACGACATCGACGTCGTCCAGTGGGCGACCGGCGAGGTCCCGCGCGCCGTGGCCGCGATGGGTGGCCGCTACGCGCTGCGCGGCATCGGCGAGACGCCGGACGTGTTCGAGGCCGTCTTCGAGTACCCATCGTTCGTCGCCACCTGGTCCAGCTGCGAGGTCTCCGCGGCGCGGGGCCACGGACTGGAGTTCTGCGGCACCAAGGGCACGCTGACCATCAACCGCGCCGGCCTGGAGGTCCTGCCCGATGCGGACATCCCGCCCGACGCGCAGATCCCCCAGTTCACAGAGCCGCCGCGGCCCTCCCGCGAACGGGCGCCGGGCCTGCGCACGCCGGCGATCACGGACACCGGATACGAGCAGGTCCGCGACCAGTTCAAGCCGCACGTCCGCAACTTCCTGGACTGCGTGAAATCGCGCGAGCTCCCGGCCGCCGACGTGGAGGGCGGCCACCGCAGCGTGACCTCGTGCCACCTGGCCAACATCGCGTCGAAGCTCAAGCGGGCCGTGCGCTGGGATCCCGACAAAGAGGACGTGGTCGGCGACGCCGAAGCCAGCGCGCTTCTGACCAAGCATTACCGCTCGCCCTGGGACCGGGAGCTGCGAGCGGCGCTACCGCCCGACGCGAGTTGAGCCAACCCGCTTTCGACCGGCCCGCTTCGGCTTCGCCCCGCCGCTTCGGCATTGCCTACACGTCGTTCGTGATCCGCATGCTGTGGGGCCGCGACGTGCTTCGCGGCGGCACCGCGGCCGGCCTGCCGGCCGAGGCGTTCGTCGAGCTCGTCCATTCCTTCGGTGGCTCGGGTTGCCAGATCGACCTCGCGCAACTCGGCGCGGCCGAGGGCGCGGAGCTCCGCGGCGTACGGGCTGCCCTCGAGCGCCATGGCCTGTTCGTGGAGCTGTCGGTCCCGGCCCGGTCGCTCGAAGACCCGGACGCGTTCGCGCGCTGCGCATCGGTGGCACGGGCGCTCGGCGCCGCGAGGCTGCGCGTCGCCCTGCTGTTGGGCCGGCGCTACGAGGACTTCCACCGGATGGAGGACTGGCGGAGCTTCGTCGAGAGGTGGCGGCGGGCGCTTCCCCGGGCGGCGACGTGGCTGGAAAGGGAGGGCTTGCAGGCGGGCATCGAGAACCACAAGGATTACCTCGGGCCGGAGCTCGCGGAGACGCTGCGAAGCGTGGGCAGCGCGCATCTGGGAGCTTGCGTCGACTTCGGCAACAACCTCGCGCTCCTGGAGGACCCGCTGGCCACGATCGAGGCGCTCGCCCCCTACGCCGTCACCACGCACCTCAAGGACATGGCCGTGCGTCCGTGCGAAGGCGGCTTCGAGCTGTCCGAGGTTCCCCTCGGCCAGGGCATCCTGCCGATCGCCCGGATCGTCGAAACGCTGCAAAGGGCACGGCCGGACGTGCATTTCTTGCTGGAGATGATCACCCGCGATCCGCTGCGGGTGCCGTACCTCGAGGACGGCTACTGGGTCACGTACGAGCGGCGCGACCGGGCGCGCGAGGAGGCCTTCCGGGCCGCGGTGCTGTCGAGGGCCTCACCCGGGCCGTTGCCGCGGATCGCCGGGCTCGCGCCGGAGGAGATGCTCGCCGCCGAAGACGAGAACGTTCGCGCGTGCGTGGCCTACGCGGAAGGAGAGCTGCGACTATGAGCGTGCTCGATCGGTTTCGCCTCGAGGGCCGCCGGGCGCTCGTCACCGGGGGAGCGCGGGGACTCGGACGCACGATGAGCCAGGCCCTGGCCGAGGTCGGGGCCGAGGTCGCGGTGGCCAGCCGGACCCTGGAGGACTGTCGAGCGGCGGCGCAGGAGATCTCGCGCGCGACGGGCAAGCGCTGCGCAGCCTTCGCGGTCGACCTGAACCGATCCGAGGAGATCGCGCGGCTCGTTGCAGAGGTCGAGGGCGGCTTCGGCACCGTCGACATCCTCGTCAACAACGCCGGCATCAACATCCGCGGTCCCGCGGAGGAGATCGACGAGGCCGATTGGGACACGGTCGTCGACACGAACCTGAAAGCGCCGTTCCTGCTCGCCCGGGCCCTCGGACCCGGCATGTGCTCGCGCGGCTGGGGCCGGGTGATCAACCTCGGCTCCATCCTGTCGGTGGTGGCCCTCGCCGGCCGCGGCCCCTACGTGTCGTCGAAGGCCGGCCTCGTGGGGCTCACCCGCGTGCTGGCCCTGGAATGGGCCGGACGCGGCGTCACCGTCAACGCGATCTGCCCAGGACCGTTCGCGACCGACATGAACCGGCAGCTCCTGAGCGATCCGGTCCGCTACAAGGCCTTCATCGAGAAGATCCCGATGGGCCGCTGGGGCGAGCTCGACGACATCGCGGGGGCGGCCGTCTTCCTGGCTTCCGACGCGTCCGCGTTCGTCACGGGCACGGCGCTGTTCGTCGATGGCGGCTGGACGGCTCAATAGGCCCGCTCGAGCCGAGCCTCGAACTTTTGCCCGGCGCGCATCGTACGAGTCGTCGAGGGGGTGGCGTGGGCAAGAGGTGGGAGAGCTTCAAGGTCAAGGGCGACGACCTGGTCAAGTTCGTCAAGCAGATCATCCACGAGGGCAACGTCCGGCGCGTCATCGTCAGGCAGGGCTCCCGCACCGTGGTGGAGTTTCCGGTGACGGTGGGTGTCGTCGGCGCCCTGGCCGCGCCCGTGCTGGCCGCGCTCGGCGCGGTGGCGGCCCTGCTCTCTGAATGCACGATCGAGGTGGAGCGGGAGGCTCAGGCCCCTCCGAAGAGCGGACCCGTTCGGCCGAAGAGCCGCCACCGCCGCCGGAAGGCCTGAGCGCTCACCGCGCCGTGCGCGTCCGGTTTCGCGGCCACGACTCGGTCGCATCGGGGAGCGTCGACACCCAGATGTTTCCCCGTACCTCGCCGTTCTCGAACACGATGCGATCGCCGTGCGGGGACCAGGCCGGATAGCGGACGAACGTGTCGACGCCGGCATAGTGGGTGACCGGGGATTCGCGGCCGGTGGCGAGCGAAACCCAATAGACGTTCCATACGCCGCGCCGCTGCCCCGCGAAGAGGACCCGGTCGCTGTCCGGGGCCCAGGTGTGGATCCAGCTCTGGCCCGGGCCGCGGGTGAGCCGTCGCAGCGGGCCGCCGCGCGCGGGGCGTACCCCGACGAGGCTCCCCTGGTCGCTCCGCACCTGCGTCGCGATCCAGCGCCCGTCGGGCGACCACACGGGATACGTCTCCGAATGATCGGGCGGGCTCAGCGCGCGCGCCTCGCCGCCGTCCACCGGCCGGACGTACAGCCGGGGCATGCCGGTCGTGGGGTCGATCTCGGAGAACGCCACCTCGCGGCCGTCGGGTGAGAGGCGGAAGTCGAGCGCCGGGTTGACGCCGGTGCGGCGCAGATCGGCGGCGGCCGCGACCGGCCGCAGCTCGAGGAGCGGCTGCGGGCGACGCGACGTCAGGTCTGCCATCTGCAGCGTCGTTCGCGTGCCGTCGTTGGCGAGAAAGGCGAGGTGCGTGCTGTCGGGCAGCCAGCTCGCGCGGAAGTAGGACGGCGTCGTCGGCTTGGCCATCGCGGGGTCGCCCGCGGTGATCGGTATCGTCCGGCCGTCCTTCACGTTGATCACCCAGACGTCGCTGCCCACGCCTCCCCGGCTGGCGCTGAAGGCGATCCACTCGCCATCCGGGGAGAAGACCGGGGTCGTCTTCCGCCGCAGGGTGTTGTCGGTGAGCGCCGCGGGCGCCTTCAGGGCGGTGCCCGTGTCCGGCGCCACGAGCACGCTCCACAGGTTGCTGCTCATGCTGAGGGCGGCCATCGCCATGCGCTTTCCATCCCCGCTGATGGAGATGTGGCGCGCGCTCGGAAGGCCCGGCGTGGCGATCTCCTCGCCCTCGCCTCGGGGCAGGCCGGTCTCGACGGACAAGGGAACCCGCACGATGAAAGGGGCGCCGGTCGCGTAGTAGAGGGCGGTGCCGTCGGGAGTGAAGACCGGGTCGTGGATCGGGATGTGGCCTTCGACGAGCAGCGTCGCGGGCCCGCCCGCCGCCGGCACCGACCACAGGCGCGCGGGTGCGGCCGAGTAGGTCACGAACGCGATGCGGCGCCCGTCGGGCGACCATGCCGGCGAGGCGTGCCCGCCGATCGGCTGCGTGGAGTCGGTGAGCCGGCGCAGATCGCTGCCGTCTCGCCCGACCGTCCAGATCGTGGACGGCACGTTGGCGCCGTAGGCGGTCGGAGCGATGTCGGCGAGCGGGTCGGACTGGAAGGCCAGCCGTCGTCCATCGGGCGACCACGCCGGCTTCGATCCGAAGGCGCTCACCTGCCGCGGCGCGCCGCCGAGCGCGGGCACGATCCAGATGCCGCCACGCCGCATCGAGTGATAGGCCACGTCATCGCCATCCGGTGACCAGGCGGGCTGGACGTTCTGCTGTCCATCGGACGTGAGCGCCATCTCGCCGCCGCCCGCGGTGAGGGCCTTCACGACGATCTCGAACCCGCCGCTCCGGTCCGACGCATAGGCCAGAGCGCGACCGTTGGGCGCGAGGGCGGGAAACGCGTCGAGTCTGGGCGAGAACGTGGCCTGCGCGGGCCACAGCGAGCCGAGGGCGCGTGGACCCGGCGTCCCGCCGGCCACGGAGAGCTGCGCGCGGCGTGCGAGGACGCCCGCGCCCACCAGGGCGACGACGAAAGCGGCGGCCGCCAGCCAGATCGCGCGCCCCGGTGGCCGGGCGACCCGGATGTCTCCCGCGACCGGAGACGATTCATCGCGCTGGACCGGGACGAGCCACCGGTAACCGCGGGTGGGGACGGTTTCGATGTACCGCGAATCCCGGGCGTCGTCGCCGAGCGCCTTGCGCAGGTTCGCGACGATGCGCGTGAGCGCGTTGTCGGTGACGGCCGTCTGCCGCCACACGGAGTCCAGGATCTCCTGCTTGGTGACCAACCGCCCCTGTCGCTCGAGCAGGAGCACCAGGAGATCGAACGCCTTGGGCTCCAGGGGCACGGCCCGGCCGCCCCGCTCGACCCGGAACGAGGCGACGTCCACGCTGATGTCGTCGAAGCGGTACTGCCCCAAGGCCCCTCCCGGACGAACCGCCTCCGGCGCCAGTGTCCGGCACGCGCAGCGGAGCGTTTCCTCGTCCGTCTCGCGGCGATTCACTCGACGCGAGACGCTTTGGGACGACAGCCGCGGAGCGAAGCGCGCCGCATCCAGATCGATGATCGGTCGTTCCCCGCCCCTCTGCAAGATCGAGGGAAAAGCATCACCGCTTCCGCAGGAAAACATCCGATCGGCGTCACGACTCCCACCGTGGCGCTCCCTAGCTTTTCCGGCGAGCGGAGGAACCCATGTTCAAGGCCCTGGTCGCACGCGGCGCTCTCATGCTGGCGTTTCTCATCGGCTCCGGGAACGCCGGCGCGGCAGTGCCGGACGGGAGGTCGCCGACCCGGGTTCGCATCATCCACGACCGGTTCGTGCTCGTGCCGGTCACGGTCAACGGGACGGGTCCCTATTCGTTCCTGCTCGATACCGGCGCGACGTCGACCATGCTCTCGCCGACGCTGGCGACCCGGCTCAGGCTCTCCGCCGCAGGCTCGGCCGTGCAGGAGACGGCCACGCACGCCGGCCCGGTCGCGCTGGTGCGGGCGTCCCTTGCCGTCGGGCGGGTGGCTTGCCGGGACGTCGAGGTGATCACGACGCCTCTCGACGCGGTGCAGGAGCTGGACCGCAGGATCGCGGGGGTCCTCGGACAGGACGTCCTGCGGTCGACGAACTGGTGGCTCGACTATCAAGGCCGCGTTCTCGTCGCGGACACGGAGGGCAAATACGCGCCGCGAGACCTGGGCGAGCGCGTCGACGTCCATTGGCACGGGGAGCGCCCCGCCGTCGACGTGCTGCTCCCGGATCGCCAGTCGCTGCGCCTCGTCCTCGACTCGGCGGCTTCTTCGCCGCTGCTCTTCCACGAGGTGGCGGGGGCCTCCACGCCGGCGGACGGCTGGGCCCGGCTCACGACCCACTTCGGAGAGACCAGGGCCCGGCAGGTCGTGGTCGGTCCGATTCGCGTGGGCACGCTCGTCGTGCCGCCCTTCGCGGCCGCGATGGCGGGGAACCGGGCGGCCGATCGCGCCGAGGACGGTTTGCTGCCGACCGGCCTCTTCGAGGGCATCTACTTCGACAACCGCGCCGGTGCGGTCGTGTTCAACCCACGGCGGTCCGCCCTGTCGGATCAGCCCTGAGGACCAGGTAGCCGAGCGCCGCTCCCGGTCCTTGGGCTGCGCGTAGAATGCGCAGAGATTCGAAAGGACACCGCCCATGAAGAGTGAGGACTTCCCGCGCTTCGAGGTGAAAGGCCAGGTGGCCCTGGTGACCGGCGCCGCGCGTGGGATCGGGCGGGCCTGCGCGCTGGCCCTGGCCCACGCGGGCGCGGACGTGGCCCTCGGCCTGCGCGATGCGAAGACCGCGGGCGATCTCGCGACGGAGATCGAAGCGATGGGCCGCCGCGCCCTGCGCCTGCAGATGGACATGAGCCGTCTGGACGAGATCCAGTCGGCCGTGGCGGCCGCCGTGGCGCACTTCGGCCGGTTGGACATCCTGGTGAACAACGCGGGGGTGGCGCCCGAGAACCCCGCCGAGAACGTGCGCGAGAAGGACTTCGACCTGACCCTGGCCGTCAACCTGAAGGGGACGTTCTTCGCCAGCCAGGCCGCGGGCCGGGTGATGATCCGGCAGAAGCGTGGCCGCATCATCAACCTCGGCTCGCAGGCCGGCTTCGTGGCCCTGCCGACCGAATCCATCTACTGCATGACCAAGGCCGCGATCTCGCATTTGACCCGGTGCCTGGCCGTGGAATGGGGTCCTTACAACATCACGGTCAACGCCGTGGCGCCGACGTTCATCCGCACGCCCGGCACCGAAGAATGTCTCTCCAACGAAGCGTTTCGCGCGGACGTCCTGTCGCGCATCGCGCTCGGCCGCATCGGCGAGCCGATGGAGGTGGCCGCCGCCGTCGTGTATCTCGCCTCGCCCGCCGCTTCACTGGTCACGGGTACCACGCTGCTCATCGACGGAGGCTGGACGGCCCGCTGAGCGTGGGCTCGCGTCGGCCGCCGCCGCGGGGTCTCAGCCGAGCGCGCGCTTGAGCAGCGAGATCTGGCCGGCGTGATACAGGTCGTGCTGCGTGATTCCGATGAACTGCGTGTATGCCGTGTAGGGCGGGTCGGGCACGAGGGGCTCATCGAGCCGGCCGGCGGGGAACGCGCGCACGGCGTCTCGCAGCTCCGCATTGACGCGCCGCAGGGCGCCCACGGCCTCCTGCCAGTCCGCCTCCGTCGCCGGGGGCACCACGGGCCAGTCCTCCTCTGCGCGGATCGGCGTGCCGTCGCCGCGGATCCGCCGCAGCACGACACGGTACGTGTAGCTCAGATGGAGAACCACCTCCCATACGCTGTGCGCGCCGGCGATCGGGTGCGCGTGGGCTTGCGCCGCGGTGATGCCTTGCAGCGTCTCGAGGACGGCCGGACCATGCCAGGCGTCTCCCTCGAATGCCCGGCGCAACTGCTCTTCGATCCGCTCCAGCTCAGTGCTCATACCTTGCGCCCCCCCTGATGCTTCAGGCTCGCGCGGGCGGGGCGCCGTCGAGCAGGGCCCCGACGTCGACCCCCTGGGTGACGGCGTTCAACACCCGCTTCGGCCGCAGGAACTCGCGCAGCACGAAAAGGTCCATCTCTTCCGCGCCGTCGTACGGCCGGCCGTCCTTGTCGCGGACCGGACGCGCCACCGGCCATGCGAAGCGCTCCGCGTCGCGCCCGCCCGAGAGGCTCACGACCCAGCGCCCATCACTCAGCTCGAGGAGGCTGCCCGGCGGATAGAGTCCCATCATCCGGACGAAGAGCGCCATCAGATCCGGGTCGTACAGCGTGCCGCGGGCCGCCCACATCGCGGCCTGCGCGGTGGGGGGCGGGAGCTGCGGAGCGCCGGGCCGGGGGGCGACGAGCACGTCGTAGTCGTCGACGATCCGCAGGACGCGCGCGAAGAGGCTGGGCCGGCTCTCCGCGGGCAGGTGGTGCTCGAGCGTGGCCTGCAACCGCCGGATCTTGCCCTCGTGGAATCCCCGCTGGCGGAGCAGCATGCGCGCCCCCGCGACCTCGTGGCCGCTGCGGTCGGACCGGGTGTAGCCGACGTCGTGGAGCATGGCCGCCACGCCGAGGTCGCTGAGGGCGGTGTCCGACAGGCCCACCGCGCGTCCAAGCTGGAGCGCGAGGGTCGTCACCGAGAGCAGGTGCTGCGTGCCCACGCCGTGGACGCTGCGCCGCAGGGCAACGATCGCCGCCCGGTTGGGGTTGTCGCCGAGCGCGTCGACGAGATCGATCACCACGCGCCGGACGACGAGGGGCTGCGGCAGGCGATCGCCCGCGAGCTGGGCGAGCGTTTCCTGCACGAGGGTGATGCCGCGGCGCAGGACCTCGCCGGCATCCCTGCGGACGGCGAGCTTCTCGCCCTTCAAGCGGTAGCGGTACTTGCCACCCAGCTCGAAGCCCGGCAGCCCGATCAGCCGAGCTCCGAGCGCGGCCCGGGCCTGGCCCGGTTCCGCGGCGGTGGCCGCGAGCGCCCGGCCCACGCTCTTGATGTCCTCCGGTTCGAGGGGGCTGTGGAAGGAGAGGCCGCCCACTTCGTGGCGACCCAGCTCGAGCACGAGCTGATCCAGCAGCTCCTGCTCGCGCTCCTTCATCCGGACGCGTACCTCATTGACGTAGATCTGGTCCTCGACGAGGACGATGTGCACGGCGCCCAGCAGCGCGAGGAGCCGCTTCAGCATCTGGGATGTCTCGGTGGCCAGCCCATCCATGGCCGCGTTGTCGGCCTGATAGAGCCGGCTGCTGCGCAGGAGCCCGTTGAGGAGGAAGACCAGCCGCTGGCCTTCGTCCCGGAGGCGCCCGGCGAGGTCCCGGTCGTCGGCGAGGCTGGCCCGGGCGACCGCCTTCTCCAGGCTCCGCTGCATCGCGGTGATGCTCACCGCGCGGCCTCCCATGCCTGGCGCTGGCGCTGGGCGAGGGCGCCCAGGATCCACGGCTGCGACGTTTCGTCCGCGTCGTCGAAGGCCGCCCCCAGCGCCTCGGCCGCCGCCTCGGCCCGGATGAAGGCGAGGGCCGTGGCCGCGGCCACGACCCGCGCCAGGGGACCCACGAAGCCCTTGCGGCGTCCGCCCGCCGGCTGCAGCCACGCCTGCCATCGGGAGATGCTTTCGGGGCCGCCGAGGATGCCGAGCACGCGTCCGATGTGAGAGGCCTCGTCGGTGGCGAGCTGCCCGGCGCGCTCCTCGACGAACGACGCCAGGGGAGCGAGGAAGCGGGTGTCCCCGCTGCGGGCGACGATCTCCAGGATGCGCCCCCGGCGGGCCGGATCCGCCATGCGGAACGCCTCGAACAGGCTGCGGCCGAGCGCGCCCGAATAGGGCATGCGCGCGAGATGCCAGAGCGCTTCGTCCTGCACCGCGGCATCGGGGTGGAGGCACTGCTGGGCCACGAAGCCCGCGGCGGCCTCGCCCCCCACGTGCATCATCACGCGGAGCAGGTCGGAGGCCGCGCGTCCACGGGAGAGAAGGAAGCGTTGCTCGAGCAGGCCCGGCTTGCGCCGCGCGTAATGCTCCAGGGCCTGCCGCGCTACGGCCCGGGTGGCCAGTCCTTCCTCTTCGGCGAGCGTGTCCATCACCGCGACCAGCGGTTCGGGGCAGACGCGGTCCAGCACCTCGATCAGGTCCGGGCGCAACCGGCGCTCCTCCCCCGGCACCGATCGCAGGAGGCGCCGGACCGCCCGCCGGTCGCCGCACGAGTCGAGCAGATCGTAGACGGCGGCGTGGCGGCTTGGATCCCATGCCGGCGCGTCCTCTCCGGCCATCTCCCAGAGGAGCGCGCCGAAACGCTTGAGGGCAGGAAGACGGTCGACGCTCAGAAGATAGTCACGCACCTCCGCGAACAAGTGGGCGAGCTCGCCGAACGTCATCGCATGCCTTGGCTCGGTCAGCTCGCGCCGCAGGCGGCCGAGCAGGGCGAGGCAATCGGCAGGCAGGGCGGCTTCGCCCACCTCGTCGCGGAGGGCCTGCAGCCTCTCCGGCGCGACCTCGATCCACGTCGGGCCCTTCGGCGGCGGCAGCTCGGGCCGCGGAAGGTCGACGTCGTCGGGGAGCGCGACGCCGGGTGCGCCCGCGGAGGGCTCGTCCTCGCTCCCCTCGGTCCCTTCCGGGACGATCCCTTCCACCGTCGCCACGTCGAGGTGCTCGAATCGCGCCTTCCACAGCAGCGTGACCATGTCCTCTTCGCGCTGGTGGACGCCCGTATAACGGATCGAGAGGATCTCCAGCAGCCGCGTCAGCTCCTCCGCCTGGAAGCCCTTGCGGAGCGTGAGAGTACGGACGCCGTCCCGGTGGAGCCGGAAGGCCAGGCTGCGCTCGCGGTCGCGGTTCAGGTACACCGGCTGGTCGTCGAGCTTCAGCTCGTAGGGGAAGACGGCGAGCACCAGCTGCCCCTCGCTCTGGAGCGTCGAGACGATGCTGTCGAGCAAAGCGGTCAGGAATCGGTTGATCGCGTCGTTGCCCGCGTCGTAAAGAAGGAAGGAGCGCGCGGTGGCGGCGAGGCGGGTCAGGAGAGAAGAGACGCGCTGATAACGCGGGCCGAGCCCCTGCGGCTTCTGCTCGCCGCCCTCGCCCGTTTCCGCTTCGGCCGCCGCCGGGAAGGGCGTTTTCGGCTCGCCGCTCCCGTCCACCCCCTCGGTCATCGCGCCTGCCGCCTCTGTCGGGCGAGTTCTCACTCGAGGCCGCCAGGATTCTACCAAAGCGCCGACCGGCTGGCAGGGAACTTGCTCTGCTGGACTCGGACTCGTTGAAGGAGGCGCCATGCACATCATCGGACAGATCCTCTTCGGCCTCGTCGTCGGGATCCTCGCCAAGCTGCTCATGCCCGGCCGCGATCCGGGCGGGATCATCGTCACCGCGCTGATCGGCATGGCGGGCGCGCTCGTGGGGAGCTTCGTCGGGCGCGCGATCTGGGGACCCGCCTATACCGCCGGGTGGATCATGGCGATCCTCGGATCGATCGCGCTGCTCGCGCTGTATCGCGTCTTCGCGGGCCGGTCCGCCTCCTGAAGAGGGCGCGCCGGGTTATCCTCGGCGCGTGAGCGCCGAGCTTCGTTCGCCGCGCCTGGCCCTCACCGCCGGCGACCCCGCGGGCATCGGCCCCGAGGTGGTCCTCAAGGCGCTCGCCTCCCCCGATCGTCCATCGGCGCCCGTGATCGTCTACGGCCCGATGGCCGTGCTCCTCGACCGCGCGGCGCGCTTCGGGCTGCGGCCTCCGCAGGACCTCGACGCGCGCCTCGTCGACGTGCCGCTCGACGGGCCGGTGGAGCTCGGCCGGACGTCGGCCGCCGCGGGTCGGGCCGCCGCGGGGGCGGTACTGCGGGCCGTCGCCGATGCGCGCGAGGGACGCGTACAGGCGCTCGTGACCGCTCCCTTGAACAAGGAGTCGCTGAACGCCGCCGGCCACCCCTGGCCCGGCCACACCGAGATGCTGGCCGCGGCCTCGGGAACGCCCGACGTCGCGATGATGTTCGTCGGCGGCGGGCTGCGCGTGGCGCTCGTCACCATCCACAGGCCGCTCCGGACGGTCCCCGATGCGGTCACGCCCGCTGAGGTCCGCCGCGTGTCACGGCTCGTCCACCGCGAGCTGCCTCGCTTCGGCGTCACCATCCCCCGCATCGCCCTCTGCGGGCTGAACCCTCACGCGGGCGAGCATGGCCTCCTCGGGCACGAGGAGGAGGACGTCCTGATCCCCGCCGTCGAGGACCTGCGGCGCGAGGGCCTCGACGTCTCCGGGCCGTTCCCGGCCGACAGCCTCTTCGTGCGGGCGAAACGTGGCGAGTTCGACGCCGTGATCGCCGGCTACCACGACCAGGGGCTGATCCCGGTGAAGCTGGCCGCCTTCGGCCACGCCGTCAACGTCACCCTGGGCCTGCCGTTCGTCCGCACGTCCGTCGACCACGGCACCGGCTTCGACATCGTCGAAAAGGGCGTCGCCGACGCCACGAGCCTGGTCGAAGCGATGAAAGTCGCCGTGGACCTCGCACGAACAAGATAGTCCTTTGAAACGCAGAGGCCGCAGAGATTCGCCGAGGCCGCAGAGAACAAACTGGTCCTTACTCTGCGGTCTCTGCGTCCCCTCTGCGGACTCTGCGTGGAAAAGCCGGTCCAGAATTTCTAGCCGCGGCGGTCTTTGACCGCTTGCCGCGTTTCGCGCTCGATGTCCTTGCGGCGCAGGGCGTCGCGCTTGTCGTGCGCCTGCTTGCCCCGGGCGAGGCCGATCTCGAGCTTGATGCGCCCCTTCTTGAAGTAGGCGCGCAGCGGCACGATCGTGAGGCCCTTCTCGGTCGCCCTTCCGCCGAGCTTGAGGATCTCGCGCTTGTGGAGGAGGAGCTTGCGGTCGCGCTCCTCGGCGTGGTTCTGGAGGTTCCCGTGAGAGTAGGGGCCGATGCGGCAGCCCACGAGGTACAGCTCGCCCCCGCGAAAGTCCACGAAGGAATCGCGGAAGTTGAGCCCGCCCTCGCGGATCGATTTCACCTCGGAGCCGAGGAGGGCTACGCCCGCCTCCGCCCGCTCCAGCACCTGATAGTTGAAGAAGGCCTTGCGGTTGGTGGCGATGACCTTCTCCGCGTCGGCCTCGACCATTCGAAGATTCTAGACCTCCGCTCGCTCGGGAATGAATCCCTCGCTCGCTCTTTGAAGCTGGGGGGACCCTTCGGTCCCCCCAAGACTCCCTTGGCGGTAGCCCTCAGCCAAAATCCAGCACGGTCTTGATGTCCTCCGGCGCACGGACGAGAGCGCGCGCGGCCTCTGTGAATGGCAGACGGCGGTTGATGAGCCGCTCCATCCACCCGGGCCGCCGCTCCTCGGCCACCGCCAGGTCGCGGACGGCCGCCTCGAAGTGCCGCCGTCCGGCGTTGACGGTGCCGAACACCAGACGATTGCCGAGCACCATCTGGCGGTTCCACGCGCCGAGATCGATCTCCCCCTGACGGCCCACCTCGGTCACGCTGGCGAGGACGCACACGCCGTCGCGGCCGAGGATGCCCAGCGCCGGCGCGATCACGGCGGCGGCCCCGGTCGCCTCGAGCACAATGTCGATCGCGCCGAGCCGTCGGGGAAGGTCGGCAATCGGCGCGCTCGTCGTGCTCAGGTAGCGGATCCCGGCCTCGCGCAACAGGGCGTCGCGGGTCGAGCCTTCGGGCTCGCGCGAAACGACCGTGACCTCCAGCCCGCGAATGCGCATGGCGGCCGCGGCCAGGATCCCCACCGGCCCGGCGCCGAGCACCACCGCTTGCCGAGGCGCCCAGCTCATCCGGCCCTGGATGCGGAAGGTCTGCTCCAGGGCCTTCTGGGCGACCGTCATCGGCTCGACGAGCACCGCAACCCCCCGCAGGCTCGCCGGCACGGGGACGACGTACCGGGGGTCCTCGGCGTAGCGCTCGGACATGAAGCCGTGCAGGGCCTGGATGCCCCGTTCACGATAGTGTCCGGTCAGGCACATGTCGTTCTCGCCGGATTGGCACGGCAGGCAGGCCTCCGGGCACGGCCGCCGCACGGTCGACACCACCAGGTCACCAGCCGACAGCGATCCTGCGGGCGCCGATTCCACGACCCCGAGGTTCTCGTGCCCGAGGACCAGATAGCGACTGCCGGCGGGCGCCTCGCCGTAGAGGCCGCTCGTGATCTCCGCGTCCGTGCCGCACAGGCCGCCCTGCAGCACCCTTACGACAACTTGACCATCGGAGCCTTGCACATCCGGGATGTCGAGGATGCGAAGGCTGTCGCGCTCACCGGGCGTCACCGTGACGGCTTGCATGCTACTGATTCAATCTCACTTACAAGACCACGCTCGATCTGGCATATTAGTCTTCTGGCACGAAGGATGCTTATATAAGGCTGAGGACCGAAGGTCGACGTGTCGAGACAGCCAGGACCGGGTCATGGTCAAGAAAACCGCCGAAATCAGCATCGAACAGCTTCCGGGGATGATGGTCGACCAGGTGCCGTCGCGCTTCGCGGTATGGACTCGCGAGGAAGGTGGGGATTGGAGCCTCGTCCGAGAAGACTTCCGGACCGTGGAGGATCTCGGGCGCTTCATTCATGAGCTCCAGGTCCAGAACGAGCACTCCGTCGTCATCCGAGAGCACGGGCACAAGGTCGGCATGAAGCCGCTCCTGGAGCTGCTCCAGGAGACCGGTGTCCTCCAGTGCGACTGCGACCTCAGCAAACGCCGTCACAAGTGAAGTCGCGCCGAGCGGAGCCGATCGCTTAGACTCTGCGTTCCATGTTTTCACGCCGCGGTGCCGCCAGCGTCGCGGTGGCGGCGCTGGTTGCGGTCGCCTTGGCCGCGGCCTTGGACCGTCTTGGGCCCGCCGCGAGCGCGGACGTCGCCCGCGGCGGCGAGACCGCGTTCGCCTACGGCCTTCAACCCCGCGAGATGGTTCCCGGGCGCGGCCCGCAGCGCTGGACGATGCCGCAGGCCCGTTTCCTCCTGCGCGATCTGCCGGGAGGGCCGGCCGAGATCGACGTTCGCCTTCACGGCCAGCGCACGCCCGTCGTGGTCGCCGTCGACGGCGTCGTCGTCGGAACGATCGATCCCGGCCGCACGGCCCTCGTGGGGCCGCTGTCCCTGGCGCGCAGCGGGGACCACGTGCTAGAGCTGCGCACGGAAGGCTTCGACGCGGCAGATGGCCGGAGGCTCGGAGCCCTGCTCGACTCGGTCACGGTGCGGGCGCGCCCACACCCGAGTCCTTCGATCCGTCTCGTCCTGCTGTTCGCGATTCCGGCCGTGCTCGTCGCGGTAGCCGCGCTCCTCGCCGGCCTGACGCCGGCCAGCGCGCTCGCCGTCGCCGTCGAAACGGCCGTTGCCGAGGCGCTCCTCCTCTGGCCCCAGGGCCTCTTCCACTCTCCCTACCGGACCGTCCTGGCGGCCCTGCTCGGAGCGGGAGCGCTCGGCGGGCTGCTCTTCGCCCGGTGGCGCGAGCGCCGCGTGCCGGGGGCCGGACCCTGGGCCTTCGCCGCATGCCTGGCCGCGTTCCTGGTCCAGGTGCTCGCCGCGACCTCGCCGCTGATGGTCGTGAGCGACGAGGTGTTCCACGCCAACAACCTGGGCCGCGTGGCGAGGGGAGAATGGTTCCTGACGAGCGTCACGCAGCACGCACGGCCGTTTCGTTTTCCCTACGGCGTCTCCTTCTATGCGCTCCTCGTCCCTGGGCTGCGCCTGGGCGTGGAGTCAGTCGCGCTCGTCCGAGGCGCGGCCGCGGCATCCGGGCTCGCGGCCTCGCTGGGGCTCTTCGCGCTGCTCGCTCCGAGCGGTGCGGCCCGGGCGGGCCTGGCCGTGATCCTGCTGCAACTCATCCCCGGCGCCTTCGACCCGTACTCGTTCGGCAACCTGTCCAACGTGTTCGGCCAGGCGATGACGACGCTTTTCTTCTGCTGGTGGGCGGGCCGCACGCCGGGCGGATGGGCGACGGGAGCGGTCCTGCTCGCCCTCGCCTGCCTGGGGCATTTTTCGAGCCTGGTGGTGGTGGTGGTGCTCGTGGTGGCGCTGCTGCTCGCTCGTGGCCGCGCCGGTCCCGGTCGGACGCGCGCCCGCGCCGTCGGCGCCGGTCTCGCAGTAGCGGCGCTCTACTACGCGCGCTTCGTCCCCCTCGTGCTGGGCCAGCTTCCGCGGCTCCTCGAGGGCGGCGGGCAGGGACGCGGCGCGTCGCGGGGCGCCTTCGACGCCTTGCGGCTGCAGATCTGGGGGATCCTGACCCAGTGGGGCCTGCCGGTCCTGGCGCTGGCGGCGATCGGACACCCACGGCCGCGAGAGCGGGGGGAGACGCTCGACCGCGACCTCAGGGCCTATTGGGCCGCCGGAGCCCTGCTCGCCCTGCCGGCCATCCTCACGCCCCTCGACGTCAGGTACCTGTACGCCCTCACCGTGCCCCTGGCCGCCGCGGGGGGCGCGGGTCTCGTGCGCCTGCGAGATCGCGGCCGCGCCGGCGCCCTGACCGCGTGGCTGCTCCTCGCCGGGCAGGCCGCATGGGGCCTGCGGGGACTCGTCGAAGCGGTCGTCCACCGCTATCGGCCATAGCTCGGACCGTTTAACATCTATTTGCGGTCCTTGCTCAGGTCTGACAACCCGGCCTGCGGACAGGTGCTACGCTCCTCCGCGCCATGGCTGACGTGAAGAAACTCGTATCCGCACCCGATGAGCCCAAAGGGCGGCTCATCTCGATCTTCGTAGGGGCGGTCCTGCTGCCTTCTCTGGCCCTGTCCTACGTCGCCATGGATTTCGTCCACAAGCTGGCCAGCGCCCAGAAGGCGACCAAGATCAAGAACGCGACGGGGATCCTCTATTACATCGAGAAGGAGCTGGCCCACACCGCCCAGAACAGGGCGCTCGAGGCGGCGCAGGCGCTCGACCCCGAGGTCCTCCTCGAAGGACGGCCGGCGGTCATCGACGCCGCCCTGCGCAAGCAGGGGATCGGCGCGGGCGTGTTCACGACGCTGCGCCTGGAGACCTCGTCGCCCCGCATGATCTTGCGCACGCTGCGCATGGGCAACCGGCGCGAGATCGAGGTCTCGCCGGAGGTGCTGGCCGCGATCGGCTCCTTCGCCGACGGCGCGGGGGAGGATTCGGTTCCGTGGCCGGCCCGCGAGGGACAGACGGGGGGAGTCCTCCGGTTCAGGTTCAGCTGCGAGTATGCCCATCACGAGCTCATCCGCGACTACTTCGAGAACGAGTTCAAGCGCCAGAACCCCGACCAGGCGCTGGTGGTGCGCGTCAGCGAGCCGAGCGGAGAGGTTCTCTACGAGACGGCGCCCACGCGCTCCGATGTGAACTTCGAGGTGACCCGGGAAATGGACAGCGCCTCGTTCCGTGGCCTGAAGCTGGCCATGCGCAACCGCGACCTCTCCATCGACCAGCAGGTGAAGCGCTGGCAGCACTGGACGTGGATCCTCATCGGCTTCATCGACATCATGCTCGGGGCCGGCCTCCTCCTCGTCTTCAGCAACGTGCGGCGCGAGCTGCATCTCTCGCAGCTCAAGAGCGATTTCGTGGCCAACGTCAGCCACGAGCTCAAGACGCCCCTCGCCCTCATCCGACTCTTCGCGGAGACGCTCGAGCTGGGGCGGGTGCCCAGCGAGGACAAGGCGCGCCAGTACTACCGGGTCATCAACAAGGAGAGCCAGCGCCTCACGCAGCTCATCAACAACATCCTGGACTTCTCGCGCATCGAAGCGGGACGCAAGGAGTACCGCTTCGCCCCCACCGACGTGGGGCTCATCGTGAACGAGGTGCTGGAGGCCTATCGCTTCCAGATCGAGCAGCAGGGCTTCACGCTCGAGGTGGCTGTCGCCGACGACCTGCCCGAGGTGAGCGCGGACAAGGAGGCCCTCGGCCAGGCGCTCCTCAACCTCGTCAACAACGCCATCAAGTACAGCCGGGACGAGAAATACCTGCGCCTCGACGTGCGGCGGGACGGGGAGCGGGTCCTTCTCTCCGTCACCGACCGCGGGATAGGCGTGGCCAAGGGCGAGCAGAAGAAGATCTTCGAGAAGTTCTATCGGGCGGAGAACAGCCTCGTCCACGAGACCAAGGGCAGCGGCCTCGGCCTCGCCCTCGTCCAGCACATCATGCAGGCGCACGGGGGCTCGGTCGAGATCGAGAGCGCCCCGGGCAAGGGCAGCACGTTCACCCTCGTCGTGCCGATCAGAAGGCGAACGGAAACGGCATGACGCTATCCAGGAAACGCCGTTGATGCGCCCGCGGCGGGCTTCTCTTCCGACGAGCGGGATTCACTCCCGCGAGGAGGTCTCTTGACGATGCGGCCCGCTGCGGGTGCACGCGCCCCGAAGGGGCGCCACATTGATGTCCGGCGAGGACGGAGTTGACAAAAATATTGATCGTTGAAGACGAACCCGACATGGTCTTGGGGCTGAAGGACAACTTCGAGTTCGAGGGCTACGAGGTGCTGACGGCCGCCGACGGGGCCACGGGCCTCGAGCGGGCCCGGAGCCAGAAGCCCGACCTCGTGGTGCTCGACATCATGCTGCCGAAGCTCTCGGGCCTCGAGGTCTGCAAGATGCTCAGGGGAGAAGGCTTCGACAAGCCGATCATCATGCTCACGGCCCGGGGCCAGGAGATCGACAAGGTGGTCGGCCTGGAGCTGGGGGCCGACGACTACGTGACCAAGCCATTCTCGATCCGCGAGCTGCTGGCGCGAGTGAGGGCCATCCTGCGCCGGACGGACGGCACCAAGCGCAAGCTGTCGCGGTACAAGTTCTCGGACGTGGAGCTGGACTTCGAGACCTATCGCGGCAAGAAGAACGGCGAGCCCCTCGACATGTCCCCGCGCGAGTTCGAGCTCCTGCGGTACCTGATCGAGCGGAAAGGCGAGACCGTCTCCCGCGACCGCCTTCTCGAGGACGTATGGGGCTACGAGAGCTATCCGTCCACCCGCACGGTGGACACGCACATCGCGAAGCTGCGGGCCAAGATCGGCGACAGCGGATCGGAGCCGCGCTACATCCTGACCATCCACGGCGTGGGCTACAAGTTCGTGGACCCGGACAACCGGGGGGAATAGGGAGGAGTGGCGATGGCTGAAACCCAGCCGTCGGTCCCCAGCCGGCCGCGCCTCGTGCTGGTGGGTCCGCTGCGCGGCCTGCGGGCCGGACGCGAGCTGCGGGCGAACCTGGACACGACCACGGCCACCCCGGAGGACATGCTCCGGCTGCTGCCCACGTCGCCGCCCGACGCCCTCGTGCTGGATGCGTCGGTGGAGTGGGCGCGCGTCGAGCCCGTCATGAAGGTGCTGGGCGCACTCGACGACGCATCGCGGCCCGCCGTGGTGCTCTTCGCTCCCGAGGAGCGCCGGCCACGCCCGAAGGCGGCGTTGCTCGCGGCCGCCGACGACGTGCTCTCGGCGGCCCCGGGCGACGAGGAGCTCCTCTCCCGGCTGCGGCGCGCCCTGCGCTTCCGCGACTGCGTCGAGGAGCTGTCGCGCAAGAACGCGGAGCTCGAGGCGCTCTACCACCGGCTCGAGACCCTGGCCGGGCGCATGGCCGAGGAGCTCCGCCTGGCGGGCAACGTCCAGCGCAGCCTGCTTCCCGCTCCCGTGCAGCACGCCCGCCTCGAGCTGGCCCGGGAGTTCATCCCGTTCCGCGAGATCGGCGGCGACTATTACGACTTCCTCACCCTCGGGCCCCACCGGCTCGCCCTCGCCATCGGTGACGTCATGGGCAAGGGGGTGCCGGCGGCCCTGCTGTCGGCGAACCTCAAGGCGTCCGTACGGGCCCAGCTCCAAAGCGGCGAGGTTTCGCCGGCGGACCTCGTCGCGCGAGTCAACCGGCTCTTCTGGGACCTGACGCCGAACGGCCTTTTCGCCAGCCTCTTTTTCGCCGTCTTCGACCTCGAGGCAGGAACGCTGGAGTACGTCAACGCCGGGCATCACTATCCCTTCGTGGTGCGGGGCGACGGCACGGTGGAGGAGCTGCGGGAAGGCGGCACGCTGCTCGGGCTGGTGGAGGAGTCCTCCTACGTCTCGGGCCGGCTTGCCGTCCATGCCGAGGACATGCTCGTCTTCTATACCGACGGGGTGACCGACCGCGGGAGCCGGGAAGGGGAGATGTACGGGGCAGAGCGTCTGAAGGAAGCCGCGGCGCGCAATCGCAAGGACCCCGCCCGTATCGCCCTCTACTCGATCCTGGGCGAGGTCCAGGGCTGGTCCGGAGGCCTGGCCGCCGAAGACGACGCCACCCTCGTCGTGGCGAAGGTGCGCTGACCCCTCCCGCCCTGTCTTAAGTCCTTCAGGATTTGCAACTTGGGGCGGGTCGCTGTTACATTGATCCGTTGACGGCCCCGCCTCCGGGCGTTCCGTCTAATTAAAGGGACATGGAATACGTCTGCAAGATCGGCATGCCTTCGGGGGAGGTGGTCGAGCGCACCTTCGTAGCGGTCGACGAGCCCTCCCTCCGCGCCGAGCTCGAGCAGAAGGGCTACTACCTCTTCTCGATGCGGCGCGGCCTCGTCCTCAGGGAGCTGGGCCTGGGCCGGCCCCGGGTCCCCACGGATCTTCTGCTCATCTTCTGCCAGGAGCTGGCCGCCCTGCTCAAGGCGGGCCTTCCGCTCGTGCAGTCGCTGGAGGTCATGCTGGAACGGCAGCGCCATCCCGTGTTCCGGCGGTCGCTCGAGGCGGTGCGCGATCGCGTGAAGTCGGGCACCGCCCTGTCGGAAGCCTTCCGTGCCGAGCGCGACCTGTATCCCCCCATGCTCTCCGCCAGCCTGATCGCGGGCGAGCGGACCGGCAACCTCGAGGGCGTGCTGCGGCGCCTGGCCCAGTATCTCCGACTGAACCTCTCCCTCAAGAAGAAGGCCATCTCCGCCTCGGTATACCCGCTGATGCTGTTCGCGATGATGTTCGTCCTGGTATCGATCCTCGTCATCGTCGTCATCCCGAAGTTCCAGGACTTCTACAAGGACTTCAACGTCGAGCTGCCGCTCATCACCCGGCTCCTGATGGGCTTCTCCACCGCCGTGGCCCACCACGCCGTGTGGCTCCTGCTCCTGCTCGTCGGCCTCCTGGTGGGGGCGATGTCGTGGCTGCGGCGGGAGGGTTCCGGTGTGGTCCTCGACCGCTTCCTCTTCCGGGTCCCCTACCTGGGCTCGCTCATGCGGATGTACGCCACGAGCCAGCTCGCGCGGACCCTCTCCGCCCTGCTCTCCGGCGGATTGCCCCTCCTGAACGCGATGGAGGTGGCGGCGGCCTCCGTGGGCAACCGGGCGATGGCGGCGGCCGTGGGGGCGGCCACGCCCCAGATCCGCGAGGGCCGCAGCCTGACGACCGCGCTCGAGTCGACGCAGGTCCTCGACAACCTCGCCCTCGAGATGGTGAAGGTCGGCGAGCAGACGGGAGCGCTGGCGGACATGCTCAACGCGGTGGCCGACTTCTACGACGAGGAGATCGAGACGCGGATGGCCGCGGTGCTGGCGCTCATCGAGCCGATCATGCTCGTGTGCATGGCCGTGATCGTGGCGGGGATGCTCCTCGCCTTCTACCTGCCGCTCTTCGAGGCGATCTCCGCCATCCAGCGGTGAGGGAGGAAAGGGCGTGGCCGAGGAGCTGAGCGCGCCGCTGACGGCGCCGTCCGCCGGGGGCTCCGGGGGCGGCAGCGACGAGGAGACGGCCGCCCGGGCGCTCGCGGCCCGCTACCGGCTGGAGTACGTCGACGTCGGCTCCTTCGCGCCCGATCCGGAGATCCTCAAGTCGGTGCCGGTCGAGCTGATGTTCCGCTACAACTTCCTGCCCTACCGGCGCGAGGGGGCGCGGCTCGTCCTCGTGATGGCCGATCCCACGGACATCCCGGTGGTCGACGAGCTGAGCCTGCTGCTGCAGACGCCCATCCAGCCGGCGGTGGGCACGCCGCAGGCCATCCAGGAGGCCCTGAAGCGAGGCCAGGGCACGACCCGCGTCCTGGAAGAGGCCAGCGAGTCGTTCAAGATCCAGATCCTGCGGGGAGAGGAGAACGGGGACGAGGTCCTGTCGATCGACAAGATCCAGGCCGACGCGTCGCCGCTGGTCAAGCTCGTGGACTCCGCCATCTTCGACGCGCTGAACCGCCGCGCCTCCGACATCCACATCGAGACCCGCGACGCGGAGGTGGTGATCAAGTACCGCATCGACGGCGTGCTGCAGCCGGCGATGAAGCCCATCGCCAAGGAGCACCACTCCGCGCTCATCAGCCGCATCAAGGTCATGTCCGAGCTGGACATCGCCGAGAAGCGCGTGCCCCAGGACGGCCGGTTCCGCGTCAAGCTCGGCGGCCGCTTCATCGACTTCCGCGTCTCCATCATGCCCTCGGTGCACGGCGAGGACGCCGTCATCCGCATCCTCGACAAGGAGAGCCTGTCGAAGACCTTCACCTCGCTGCGCCTGGACGTGCTCGGCCACGACGACAAGGAGCTGGCCCGCTTCCGCCGATTCATCCGCGAGCCCTACGGGATGGTGCTCGTGACGGGGCCCACCGGGAGCGGCAAGACGACGACCCTCTACGCGGCCCTTTCCGAGATCAAGTCCGAGGAGGACAAGATCATCACGATCGAGGACCCGGTCGAGTACCAGCTCAAGGGCATCACCCAGATCCCGGTCAACGAGAAGAAGGGCCTCACCTTCGCCCGCGGCCTGCGCTCGATCCTGCGCCACGACCCGGACAAGATCATGGTGGGCGAGATCCGCGACGCGGAGACGGCAGACATCGCCATCCAGTCCGCGCTCACCGGCCACCTCGTGTTCACCACCGTCCACGCCAACAACGTGATCGACGTGCTCGGGCGCTTCCTCAACATGAAGATCGAGCCCTACAACTTCGTCTCCGCCCTCAACTGCGTCCTCGCCCAGCGTCTCGTGCGGCGGATCTGCGCCCACTGCAAGCGGAGGGTGAAGGCCCCGCCGGAGCTGCTGGTGGAGTCGGGCCTCGACGCGGGCACCTACGGCGACATGTGGTTCTTCGAGGGCGCGGGCTGCCTGGAGTGCGGGGGCACCGGGTACGTCGGCCGGACGGCGATCTGCGAGCTCCTCGACGTGTCCGACCACGTGCGGGAGCTGATCCTCTCCCGGAAGAGCAGCGCCGACATCAAGCGCGCCGCCCGCGAGGAGGGCATGGTCTTCCTGCGCGACTCGGCGGTGGCCAAGGCCCTCGCCGGCCACACCACCCTCCACGAGATCAACAAGGTGACCTTCGTGGAGGTGACGTGAGCACGTCCCCGGCGGCCGCGCCCGCGGCGCCCGCGTCGATCGCCCGGGTCGCCCAACGCGGCGAGCGCTGGCTCCGCCGGCACCTGCTCGACCCCGACCACCCCCTGACCGCGGTCGAGGTGACCGCGCGCTCGATCGGCGTCGTGCGGCTGGCCCGCGAGGGTCGCCGGCTGAGCCTGGCCGCCGCCGCCGCCCTCGACCTTCCCGAGGGCGCGGTGCGGCTGTCGATGACCCAGCCCAACGTGGCCGACGCGGCCGCCTTCCGCGAGACGCTGCGCGCGGCGCTCGAGCGCGCGGGCGCGCTCCACGTCGGCCGCATCGCCCTCGTGCTCCCCGATCCGGTCGCTCGCCTGGCCCTCCTCCCGGCGTCCGAGGTGGCCGCCAAGCGGAGGAAGCAGAGCGAGGAGCTGATCCGCTTCCGCCTGCGCAAGGCGCTCCCGTTCGACGTCCGTGACGCGCGGGTGGCCTTCGCCGGCGGCGGGACCCGCGCCGACTCGGTGCTGGTGGCGGCGATCTATCGTCCCGTGCTGGAAGGCTACGAAGAGGCCTGCCGCGCCGTGGGCCTCCATCCGGGTGTCGTCGAGCTGTCCGGGCTCGCCCTGCTGAACGCCGCGTTCGGCTCGCGGCCGCCAGCCGATCGCCTGCTCGTGAACTGGGACGACGGCTACGTGACGCTGCTGCTCGCCCGCGGCGAATGGCCCCTCCTCGTCCGCACGCTGGTGGGGGAGGCCGCGGCCTCTCCGGACGAAGTCGCGCGCGAGGTCGGCAACACCTTGATCTACTACCGCGAGCGCCTCGGGGGCACCGCCCTCGCCCAGGCGGTGGTGCGCTCGGCGCTCTTGCCGGCCGATCAGGCCCTGAGCCTGCTCGAAGGACCGCTCGAGATGAAGCCGGAGCTTCTCGAGCCATGGCCGGCCGTGCGCGCGGGGGAGATGGGCCGCGCGGGCCAGGCGCTGGCGGGGGCCGCGGCCTGCGTGGTGGGGAGCCGGCGGTGAGGCCGCTGAACCTGGCCACCGAGCCGTTCCGCAACGAGCGCCTGCCGGTGCTGGCCCTGGCCGTCGCCGCCTTCGCCGTGATGGTTCTCACCGTGCAGCATGCGCTCATCCTGCGGGAGCTGCTCCCCGAGCGTACCTCGGGAGCGCGCCGGGAGGCGGCCGCGCTCGACGCCGAATCGACGCGCCTGCGGGCGGAGGCCCGCGGCCCTCGTACACCCCGGCCCGAGCCGGCGGGCCTGGCCGAGTGGGGCCTCATCAAGGACCTGGTCGACCGCCGGGCGTTCTCGTGGACGCTGCTGTTCGCGCACCTGGAAGCGGTGCTTCCTGACGGCGTCCACCTGGTCACGATCGGCCCCCGCGTCCGCAAGGGCGAGGTGCTCATCGACGTGGCCGCCGTGGCCCGCACGCCGGAGGATGCCCGCGAATTCGTGCGCCGGCTCGAAGGCCGGGAAGAGTTCGACGACGTCTATCTCTTGGAAGAGGGAGACCGCGGCGAGGTGCGCTTCACGATGAAATACCGGCCCGCCTTGTCGCGGGCCTTGCCCGCGCCGGTCGCGGCGGCCGCGGCCGCCCCGGCCGAAGCGCTTTCGGCGGGCACGGTGCTGCCGTGAGCCCGCAGGGGCGCCGGTGGGCGTGGATCGGCGTCGGAGCGCTGGCGGCCCTCAACGCCCTCGTGTTCTTCGCCTACACGGTTCCCAAGCGCCTGGAGGAGCGGAGCCTGGCCGCCCGGATCGCCTCCCTGCGGACGGAAGTCGCGCGCGAGCGGGCCACGGTGGCTCGCCTGCGCCGTCAGAACGAAGCGGTGCAGGCCAACGCCTCCGACACGACCCGTTTCTACGAGAGCCTCGGCTCGCGCAACGTGCTCCTGGCCGTGATCGAAGAGCTGCAACGGACGCCGCGGGAGCTGGGGCTGAAGGTGGGGCACCGCTCGTACGATCCGAATGCGGTCAAAGGCCTTCCCCTCACGCGCTATTCGATCCAGATGCCCGTGATCGGGAACTACCGGCAGCTGACCGCCTTCCTCGAGCGCATGGAGCGGTCCTCGCACTTCATCACCGTCGACGAGGTGAGCCTGCGAAAGCGGGCGGCGGGTGGCGAGGCGGACCTGGACGTGACGATGAGCGCCTACGTCCGCTCCGAGCGGGCGAGATGAGTTCGCGACCCGCCTCCTCCGGGTTCACGTACCTCGAGCTGGTGGCGACGGCGGCCATCCTCATGATCCTGGCCTCCGCCGTGCTGCCGATGGCCCGCGTCGTGCGCACGCGGCAGAAGGAGATCGAGCTGCGCCGCTCGCTCCGCATCCTGCGTACCGCGATCGACGAATACAAGAAGGCAGTCGACGCGGGCAAGATCGGCGGGACCGACGTCAAGGTCGGCAGCGAAGGATACCCTCCGGAGCTGCAGACGCTGGTCAAGGGCGTGAGCCAGGTGGGCAAGATCGACGTGAAGCTGAAGTTCCTGCGCCGCATCCCCCCGGACCCGATGACGGGGACGACCGAATGGGGGCAGCGCTGCTACCAGGACGACCCCGACAGCACGAGCTGGTGCGGCGACAACGTGTGGGACGTGTACTCGAAGAGCGGCGCCAAGGCGCTGGACGGCTCCCACTACAAGGAATGGTGAGCCCGTGCCGCCAGGGGAAGACCCCCAAAACGTGGTAAACAAGGGCGTGCGGCGCTCCGAGGGCTTCACCCTCCTCGAGATGATCGCGGTGGTGGCGATGATCGCCATCCTCGTCAGCATCGCCTTGCCCAACTACAAGACGGCCATCCTTCAATCACGTGAAGCGGTGCTCAAGGAGGACTTGTTCCGCTTCCGGGACGTGATCGACCAGTACTACGCCGACAAGGGCAAGTATCCCGGCTCGCTCGACGCCCTCGTCGACGAGGGCTACCTGCGGAAGGTCCCGGCCGACCCGATGACCGGCGCGCCGGACTGGGAGGTCGTGCTCTCCGAGATCGACCCCGACAACCCCGCCGACACCCCCGGTGTGTATGACGTGAAGAGCGCTTCCGCGGCCACCTCGCAGTCGGGCACCCCCTACAACGAATGGTGACGCGCACCCAGCAGGGGGCGGCGGGGGCGGTGCTGGCCCTGGGCCTCGTCGCGGCCTTCTACGTCTGGGCCCGGAGCGGGACGACGTCGACGGCCTCCGCCGCCGGTACGGCGCCGCCCGGGCCGGCGGGACCGGTGGGCACCGAGCCCGACGTGCCTCGGATCGATCTCGGCCGCCTCGAGTCGCCCAAGGCCCGGTCGGGCGCCGGACGCCGCGACCTCTTCGATTTCGGCGTGGCGCCCACGCCGCCGCCGACGCCCCCTCCCGCCATCGTGGCCACACCAGTCGGTCCGCCTCTCCCGCCCCCCGCTCCCACGCCGACGCCGCTTCCGCCGTTGACCGTCCGCTACGTGGGAGCCATCGAGGACAAGCGCGGGCTGAAGGTCGCGGTGTTCCTGACCGACAAGGAAGAGGTCCTGACCGGCCAGGCCGGGCAGCTCGTGGGCAACCGTTTCCGCATCGTCCGCATCGGCCTGGAGTCCGTCGACATCCAGGAAGTAGGCTCGGAGCAGACCCGCCGGATACCGCTGGGGGGGAAATGACGCG
>QHVJ01000571.1 GCA_003222275.1 Acidobacteriota bacterium
CGCGGGCAGCGGCTTCACGCTGGCGCCGGCGCGCGGCTCCGTCCGTTCGAGGACGCCGTGGGGGGCGGCGGACGCCGGACCGATGGTGAGCGCGAGCACGACGGCGCAGAGGCAACGCTGGATCACGGACAAACTCTACTCCATCACGGGCGATGCCGATGCACCCCGCCTTGCGTTTCGAGATAGGCGACGAGGTCCAGCAGGTCGGCGACGCTCAATGCGTCGCGATAGTCGGGCATCGTCGAGCGTCCGTCCGGCCCCATGTAGCCGGGGCCCTCGATGATGACGGCGTTGGGATCGAGGATCGATTCCGCGATGTAGCTCCGCGGATGGTGTCCGCCGATGCCGGTGAGCTCGGGTCCGGCGCCGGACGGCGGCGGATAGGACTCACCACGGAGCCGGTGACAGCGGAAGCACTCGAGCCGCGCGAACACATCTCGCCCCCGCCGCGGATCGCCGGAGGGCAGCCGAAACACCCAGCCGCGCGGCACGCCGCCCGCCTCGTGGAGCTGCTCCATCGTCGCGCGGATCGGATCGCGCCCGCCGTTCACGTCGGCGACGTGAGCGACGTGCCCCGCGTGGCGTGCCGGCGTCGTCTCGCCGAGCACCGCCGTGAGGCCGAGCACGGCCGCGCCGAGCGCGGCTTCGCAGGCCACCACGGTCACGAGCCGCGACGGGGACACGCGCGCCGGACCGAAGAGCGCAAGCCGGCAACGCCGGACGCCGCGCGCGACGAGACCGCGCGCGGGCAGGCCCGTGAGACGCGGGAGGAGCGCGTAGCGATTGGTCCCGCCGAGCAGCACGAGCACGACGACGAGCGCCAGCTTCGCGAGCAGGACCCGACCGTACGGGGTGTCGCGAAGCGCCGCCACGTCCGGCAGCTGCACCCACGCGTTGTAGACGCCCGTCAGGACGACCGCCGCCAGCGACCAGCCGGCGAGCCGCGAGAACCTCGCGCAGATATGCGTGACCGATGAAGGCGCCAGCGCCGACCCCGGACCGAACGCCACGAGCGCGAGCGCGACGACGCCGCCGATCCAGAGCGACGCCGCGAGCACATGGATCCAGTCCAGCAGGACGCTCGGCGTGACATCGCCCCAGTCGGCGGCGTGGCCGCTCAGCGCGGTCGTGAGCGCAATGGCGCCGGCCAGCGCCAGCGCGACGACCCGCGCGCGACGCGTCCCGATCGTTGCGGTCGAGAGCGACGCAACGAGAGCGAGACTGCGAGCGCTCCAGATCGTGCCGAAGTGCGTGCGCGACAGCACGAGCGGCACCGCTCGCACGGACTGCGCGAGGTCGCCGCCGGCCAGCGTTCGCGCCCGCAGCACGAGCTCGGCCACGGACGTCAGCGCCAGCACGCAGAGGCACACGACGGTCCAGCCACGGAGGCGACGACGCACCGGGGAGAGAGCGACGTCGTCCGCGCGCAGCGCCAAGACCTCGATCGCGAGACCGCCGACGAGGCCGGCGAGCGCGCCGAGCGCGATCCACCGCACGAGCATCGCGACGGCCAGCGTCACCTGATCCGGAACGGGAAGTCTCCCTCCGTCCGATGGCCGTCGCGGGCGACGACGCTCCAGTAGACACGGTAGCGCCCGGACGGCAGCGGCGGGACCCTCACTTGAAGCACCCGGTTGTCGCCCGGATCGACGCCGCCATCACCCTGGTCCACGCGTCGCTTGTCCGCGTTCTCCACGCGGATGGTGCTGAACACGGGCTCGATCTGCCCGTCGAACCAGATCCGGATGGCCGCGGGCGGTGCATCCACCGTGGATCCGACACGCGGCTCCGAGTGATCAGGAAAGGCGTGCGCCCACGCCGCGCCGACCGCGAGGGCCAGCGCGGCGCCGGCGAGCACACCTATCGCGGCTGCGTGGGACCGAGCACGCCGTGAAACGGTGTCCACGAGAAGATCTGCGGCGCGATGTCGTCGAGATAGAAGTGGATCTGGCCGATCACGCCGACGTTCTTGCCGCTGCGCTCGTTGACGGGAATCACGGCCTCGAGGCCGAGCTGAAGATACCGGCCGAACCAGATGATGCCGGGATTGACCGTCCCCGTCGTACGGCCGGCATTTTTCGGATCGTCGAGCGGCGTCTGCATGACGAACTCCACGATCGGGATCATGCGGTTGAGCGGCGCGGGCAGGCCGACGTCGCGCACATAGGACTGGAGATATTGGAGATTGTACTGGACCGTGAAGCCCCACTTCGCGGCACTCGCGTTGACCTCACGCTCGACCTCGACGTTGCCGTCCTCGTCGAGATTGAAGTGCTTGGTCGCGTGCCGCGTGGGGATCGACACGCCGAACGTGCCCGTCACCGCCACCGGCTTCACGAGGTCGAGCGCGTCGGGCAGGTCGCCGAAGCCCTTGCCGAAGAAGAGCGCGGGCGTGATCGTGTCGAACCCCTCGGCGCCGACCTTGCTATAGCCCGTGCCGCCGACGTCCCAGGAGATGCCGGTGGACAGCAACATCTCGTGCGGGTCACTTCTGAAGAAGACGTACTTCAGCGCGACCTCGAGATTGTCGAAGCCGGTCACCGTCTTGCTGTGATCGGGGTCGAGCAGCCGCCAGTCGCCGCCGAGGATGAAGCCGAGATTGGGGCTGAGCCGTTTCGAGAACTCACCCGAGATGTCGGTCGCGCGCGTCGGCGGCTGGTCGCCCTCGCCACGCAGCTTGATGCTGGACAC
>QHVJ01000183.1 GCA_003222275.1 Acidobacteriota bacterium
TGACCGACCCGCTGGTGCGCGCCCTGGCCCTCATGACCCAGACCGGCAACGAGCAGGGCCAGGGCGACGTCCTCCACGCGATGGGTGTCGCGCACCAGCGGCTCGGCGAGTACCCGCAGGCCATCGCGAAGTACGGGGATGCGGCCGCGATCCGGCAGACGATCGGCGACAAGCGCGGCACGGCCGTGAGCCTCAAGAACCGCGCGAGCGTCCAGATCGCGATGGGACAGTTCGCCGAGGCCGAGCCCGACCTGCGCCGTGCGCGCGACGTGTACGCGAAGATCGGCGACCGCAAGGGCCTCGCCGACGTGGCCAATGACCTGGGCGCGCTGCACGAAGGGCGGGGTGAGTATGCCGTGGCCCGGAAGGACTACGAGGAATCGCTGCGCATCCGGCGTGACCTCGGAGACGAGCAGCAGCTCGCCCAGAGCTACGACAACGTCGGATACCTCTTCTTCCTCGAAGGAGAGCACGCCAACGCGCTCGCCTACTGGCGGCAGGCGCTGGAGCTGCGTCAGAAGAACGGCGACAAGCGGGGCATCGTGCTGTCCACGCAGAACATGGGTTTCCTGCAGACGGCGGAGGGCCGCTGGTCGGAGGCGATGAAGTCTTTCCTGGACGCGCTCCAGAAGGCCCGCGAGATCGACGCCGCCCGCTCGCAGGCGGTCTCCCACGGCAACATCGGCCTGCTCAGTCAGTATGAAGGGCGTTACGACGCCGCCCTGGCCTCGTACGCGGAGGCGCTCCAGATCCTGTCGGGTCTCGACGACAAGCGCGGCCTGGCCGAGTTCACGATCAAGGAGGCGGTGGCGCTGTCCGAGCTCGGACGCCTCAGCGAGGCGAAGGCGAAGCTGGACGACGCGGGACCGTGGGTCCGCGACACCCGCAACAACGAGCAGTCTTCGGACTACCAGGCGGCCCTCGGTGACTGGCATCTCGCGCAGGGCGAGCCCGAGGCCGCGCGGCGCGCGTGGGAGAAGGCCGTCGAGCTCGCCACGGCCAGCGGCAGCCCGACGGCGGTGCTGCGCGCCAGGATCGGCCGCGGCGCCGCCCTGGTCGCGATCGGCGGCGCGGCGGCGGCCGAGCCGGACCTGACGGCGGCCGTGGGTCGCGCCGACGAGGTGGGCGATGCGCTCCTTCGCGTCCGCGCTTCCGAGGCGCTCGCGCGCGCCGAGCTTGCGCGCGGTCGGCTGCGCGCCGCCGACGAGTCCGCCCGGCGCGCCATCGATCTCGCGCAACGCACCGGGTGGGAGGCCGGGCTCTACCGGCTGCATGCCCTCACCGGTCGCATCCAGGAGAAGAAGGGCGACGTGGCCGGCGCGGCTTCCGCGTTTGCGGAGAGCGCGCGCGGCATCGCGCGGCTGCGGGAAGGCTTGAAGGCAGATATGCGTTCGTCCTTCGACGGCCTTTCCGCGGTGCGCGACGTCGAAGCCTGGCGCAGCAACCATCCTGCGGTTGCCGGCCGGTGACTTCAGCTTGAGGGCGCGTATACATCTTTTGTATACTCATACTTTCTCGCTCGCAATCGCAAACAATCGCTGATGGGCCCTTGACCGTTTCCCGACACGAGAGCTACTCTCGTTTCTAGATACCGACCGGTTTTGCGGATCGACTTCATGCAGGGAACAACGAGGACGTGACTCATTCGATCCAGCCCGGACGCGCGCCGGCGCCTGCCCCCCTCCGAGCCCGCGCGCATCCAAAGGAGTCCGACGTATGACGACCGACTTGCGCTCTCGCGCCGCCGAAATAAAGCACACCGACGCCGATGCCACCGCGGCGCTGCTGCGCGAGCTGGTGGCGCACCTCCGGAAGAACCGCACCCAGCTCCGCGAGGAATGGGCGCGGCGCATCACGGAGTCCAAGCTCCTCATGGCGATGACCCGGGAAGAGATCTTCGCCGAGGCGACCTCCGTCTACGACAACTACGTGGAGGTGCTCGAGACCGGCAGCGTCGAGGCGCTCCAGGCCTATGCGCGCAATCTCTCCGAGCGCATCATCCCCCGCGGGGTGGAGACGCACGAGGTGCTGGGCATCGTGCTCCTGCTGCGGGACGTGCTGGCCCGCTCGCTGTTCAAGAAGTACCAGGCGGACTTCGGCCTGTTGAACGCCGTGCTCGATGCCTACGAGCCGGCGGCCAACCGCATCGCGAACACGGTGGCGGTGGGCTTCGTCCAGGAGCGCGAGCGCATCATCCGCCAGCAGCAGGAAGCGATCCGCGAGCTGTCGACCCCCGTGCTGCAGGTCCGCGACCGACTGCTCATCCTGCCCATCATCGGCGTCATCGACTCCCTGAGAGCGCGCCAGCTCACCGAGCAGCTGCTGCGCGGCATCCGCGCCAACCGCGCGAAGGTGGTGGTGGTGGACATCACGGGCGTGCCGTCCGTGGACGCGACCGTGGCCAACCACCTGGTGCAGACGGTGGACGCCTCGCGCCTCATGGGAGCCAACGTCATCGTGACGGGGCTCTCTTCCGAGATCGCGCAGACGCTCGTCACCATCGGCGTCGACTTGAGCAAGATCAACGCCGTCGGCGATCTCCAGGGCGGGATCGAGGAGGCGGAGCGGCTGCTCGGATACTCGGTGACCATGCCGGAGCCGAAGCCGGGCGAGGTGAAGGCCTAGGGCCGAGTCCAATGCGGGTCCCCATCCTCAAGCAGAGCCAGTACGTCATCGCCTCCATCCAGTCTGCGCTCAGCGACGAGGAGCTGCTCCAGCTGCGGGACGACCTCGCCCGCGACGTCGGGAAGCATCGCTCCCGCGGCGTCATCATCGACGTGACCGTCCTCGACGTGATGGACTCCTTCGCGGTGCGCACGCTGCGCGCGATCGCGCACATGATCCGGCTGCGGGGGGCGCAGACGGTCATCGTAGGGATCCAGCCGGAGGTGGCGTTCGCGATGGTCCAGCTCGGCCTCACCCTCGAGGACATCACGACTGCCCTCGACCTCGAAGAAGGCCTGGCCTGCCTGAACCAGCAGGCGGCCGCGGGCGCCCGGCATGTCCAGTAACCCTCGGGCGGACGCCGGCGCCCGGGAGGAGAGCGTAGTGCCCATCAGCACCTCGGCCGACATCGTCACCGCCCGCCAACGGGGACGCGCATTGGCCGCCGCGCTCGGCTTCTCGGGGAGCGACCTGACCCTGATCGCCACCGCCATCTCGGAGCTGGCGCGCAACATCATCGAGTACGCGACGAGCGGCCAGATCGTGCTCAGCCCGGAAGCCGGCAACGGCCGCCCGGGCATCGTCATCGTCGCCCGGGACGAGGGACCCGGGATTCCCGACGTGTCCCGGGCCTTGAGCGCCGGCTACTCCACCGGGCCGGGCCTCGGCCTGGGCCTGCCGGGCGTGCGCCGGCTGATGGACGATTTCGAGATCACGAGCAACGCGGGGCGCGGCACCACGGTGTCGGTGCGAAAGTGGCTCCCGTGAACCCGGCCCTCGAGGAGCTGAGCAATCAGTACCCGAGCGCCTTGCGCGAGTACTGCAACGGCGGCGGCGAAGCCGCGCTCCTGCGCGCGTATCAGCTCGGACGCGGCGCCGTCGCCGCGGGTGTCAGCGCGCTGGAGGTCGGCACCGTCCACCAGGAGGCGCTGGTGTCCGCGCTGGTGGAGACGCTCGCCCTCGCCGAGAGCGCGCCCATCGCGAGGAGGGCCACCGAGTTCTTCGCGGAATGCCTGGCCCCCTTCGAGCTGACGCGGCGCGGCTTCCAGGAGGCGCACGCGGCCCTGCGCGACCTCAACCAGGGGCTCGAGCGGCGCCTGAGCGCGGCCCTCCAGGACTTCGAGAGCGCCCAGGACGAGCTGCTCGAGCAGAAGCGGATGGAGACGCTGAAGAACGACTTCATCTCCGTCATCAGCCACGAGGTGCGCACCCCCCTCACCTCGATCCACGGCGCCCTCAACCTGCTCAAGAGCGGCCTCGGCGGCGAGCTCAATCCCCAGGGGCAGCGCCTCCTCGACGCCGCCTATCGCAACAGCCAGCGGCTGGTGCGGCTCGTGAACGACCTGCTGGACCTGCAGCGGATCGAGTCGGGCACGATGACCTTCAACCTGCGTCCCGTCGACCTTCGCTCGCTGCTCGAGCAGGCCATCGAGGCCAGCCAGGCGCACGCCGGCCCGCTCGGGATCAAGCTCGTCCTGCAGGGCGCGCCCACGGGGGCGCGCGTGCGCGTGGACAGCGACCGCATGATGCAGGTCATGACCAACCTGCTCTCCAACGCGGCCAAGTTCTCGCCCCGGGGGGAGACGGTGGTCGTCGAGGCGTCCCGGCACAACAGCGGGCTCCGGGTGGGGGTCACGGACCGCGGACCGGGAGTCCCGGAAGAGTTCCACGAGCGCATCTTCCAGAAGTTCGCCCAGGCCGCCTCTTCCGATCGCGGAGGCTCGGGTCTCGGCTTGAGCATCACCAAGGCGATCGTCGAGCACATGAGCGGCCGCGTCGGCTTCCAGAGCGAGCCCGGGCGCACGACGTTCTACTTCGACCTTCCCGAGTGGAGACGCACGGTCTCGCGGGGGAAGGCCTCGGAAAACACGTGGCCCGCCGGACGCTGAAGCGCATTCTTCTCGTCGAGGATGATCCCGACATCCAGACGGTGACGTCGATGGCTCTGGGCAGCTTCGGCGGATACACGGTGCACGTGTGCGGCTCCGCCGAGGAGGCCATCGAGTCCGCGGCCGAGTTCCTCCCCGACCTCATCCTGCTCGACGTCATGATGCCCGGCATGGACGGCATGGACACCTTGAGGGTCCTGCGCGAGATCCCGGAGACGGCCTCGACTCCGGTCATCTTCCTGACCGCCCGGGTGCAGCCGGCCGACGTCGCGAAGTACAAGGAGCTCGACTCGCTGGCCGTCATCCGCAAGCCGTTCGAGCCCACCGCCCTCGTGGAGACCATCCAGGACATCTGGATCCGGTACCATGACTCGGCTCACTGAGGCGCAGCGGGCGCAGCTCGAGGCCCTGCGCCAGTCGTACCGCGCGGAGCTGCCCGCCAAGCTCGGGCTGATCGGCGGCGCGGTCCACACGCTGCACGCCGGCGGCTGGGAGAAGGAGCACCTGGAGGCGCTCTACGACCTCATCCACAAGCTCACGGGCTCGGCCGCGATCTACGGCTTCGGGGACATCAGCCGCGCGGCGGGAGACCTCGAGTCGTGGGCGCTCGAGGCGCTCGACGGCGGGCTTCCCGAGGCGAGGCGCCTCGAGCTGACCGCCCTCATGAGCGCGCTCCAGGACGCCTTCAGCGCCAGCGAAATCCTGCTTACCGACCGGCCCGGCCCGCTCAAAAGGCGCGGCTCCCGCGCGAGCCGGTGAGATAGGCCGCGCGCCGCCGGCGCGCGAGGAGCGCCGGGTCCTTGAAGAACGGGATCAGGAGCGCGCCGGCCAGGAACCCGCCGACGTGGGCCCAGAACGCCACCCCTCCCGGCGCATGGCCGCCGACCGCGGGCAGTCCCCCCAGGAGCTGGAGCAGGAACCAGTAACCGAGCATCAGGTACGCGGGCAGCGCTACCCTCGTGATGAAAATGCCCAGAAAGACGAGGGTGTGCACGCGCACGAGCGGGTAGAGGATGACGTACGCTCCCATGACGCCGCTGATCGCTCCCGAGGCACCCACCATCGGCAGCGCCGATCCGGGGCTGGCGGTCAGCTGGACCGCGGCCGCGGCGAGACCCGTCATCAGGTAGAAGACGCCGTAGCGCAGGTGGCCCATCGCGTCCTCCACGTTGTCGCCGAACAAATAGAGGAACCACATGTTGCTCAGGAGGTGGAACCAGCTTCCGTGGAGGAACATCGAGGTGAAGGGCGCGTACCAGGTGGGAGCGGAGCCCAGGACGCAGGCCGCGTGGTCGCTGAGGCGGATCGCCGTCCCCGCCGGCGCGCGGCCGAGGAACTCGGCGGGGATGAGCCCGAGCTGGCAGACCGACTGCGACAGCGCGGGCTCGGTCCCGAAACCCTGGATGAAGACCCAGCACGCCACGTTGACGGCGATGACGGCCAGGGTGACGAGCGGCGTCAGGACCGAACGGTTGTCGTCTCGATAGGGGAACATTCGCTCGGCGCGCCGGTTCGCATTCTACGTCCGGGGGCGTGCAGACGAGAATCCGCCCCGAGTGCTCGGGCAGGGCCCGGGAGACGAGGCCGCCCGCGCTGACGCCCGACTCCGCATCGTTCCCCACCTCGCGGATATGGTGCCGGCCGCGGAGAGAGAACGAGTTGGAGCTGCGCGAGCCGTGGATGAGGCCGAGCGAGGCCAGATCCGGATGGTTGCACCCGAGCAGGAAGGCATCTCCCGCGCCACGGCGCACCGCTTCCATGCCGCGCCGGCAGGCCTCGATGGGCCTGCCCCGACGAGGCGCAGGCCGGCGCGACGCGTCATCCTCATCCCGACGTCTCTAGTAGGCCACGCGAAGCCCGACCTGCATCGTCCGGGTGTAGCCCGCGATGCCGGTGATCTCGCCCGCCCGCGCGTCCTGGATGTTGACGAAGGCGTTCGACGGCAGGTCGCGGTTGATGTGGTTGAAGACGTTGTAGGCATCGAACCGCAGCTCCAGGCGCCTCTCCGCCCCCAGCTTGAAATTCCTCTGCAGGCCGAGATCCACGTTCCAGAAGCCGGGCCCGCGCACGATGTTCCGCCCCGCGTCCCCGAAGCTGTTCACCGGAACCGCGAACGCACTCACGTTGAACCACCGTTTCACCGTGGGATTGTCCAGTTCCGGGTTGCCCACCAGGTTGGGCCGCGTGCGGTTGCTGACGCCGACGTTGGCCGGGTCCCCGCTCACGAAAGGAGTGAACGGCGCCCCCGAGCGGACGAGCGCGTTCCAGTTGAGCTGCCAGTTGCCGAGGATCGCGGACGCCAGGCCGCTCGTGAGCCACTTCTTTCCCGGTCCCGCCGGCAGCTCCCAGACCCCCGCCCAGGTGAGGATGTGCGGGATGTCATAGCTGGCCACCGACTTGTTGGAGTCGATGTCGAAGAAGTTCTGGACGCCGGCGCCGCCGCCATTTCCATTCTCCGCGAGGGCGATGCCGCTGCTGGTGTCGATGGTCTTCGACCAGGTGTACGAGAGCACCGTGGCCAGGCCGTGCGCGAAACGGTGCTGCAGCTTGAACTGGAACGCGTCGTAGCTGCTGAAGCCGTTGTCCTGCTCGTAGGTGAAGCCGCCCGTGATGTACGGATACGGACGAAGCTGGTCCCTCTCGGCGGGAGTCATCCGGCGATTTCCGTCGTAGGCGGGCCTCGTCGCGCACGTGGCGCAGCCGGCGTACTCGAGGCGGCCGTTGCGGCTGCCGACGTAGGCGACCGAGGTCACCAGGTTGCGGGTGACCTCCCGCTGGACCTCCACGTGGAACTGGTGCGAGTAGGGGTCCTTGCGGTCCGGATCGTTGAAGAATCCGCCGAGGGTCCAGGGCGAAGCCGGGGGCACCGCGAAGGGCAGATTCGAGAGCTGCTCGATCCTCGTGTTCGGATCCTGTCCCGGCCGGTTGAGCTCGCTGATGCTGATGCCCGGCGACAGTGGCCATCCTCTCTCGAATTCGTGCTGGGCGTACTGGCCCCGGTTCACGAGGGCATCCCACATCAACGAGTATCCGGTGCGGACGACCGTCCTGGGGTTGACCTGCCAGGCCAGTCCTACGCGAGGTCCGACGTTGTCCTTGATGGGCTTGATGATCGAGAAGGGCGCGACGACCCGGATGTGCTGGTTGAACGGGATCTGGTCGATGGGCTTCGGAAGGCACGGGGGCGGCGCGGCCGCGCTGCAGACCGGCGGCATCGTTCCGGAGGCGATCAGGAACTCGCCCGTACTCATGTCGAACCCGCTTTGCGTGCCCTTCCCCACGGCGCGGCCGACATAGTCGTAGCGCACACCGTAGGTCAGGCTGAGGTTCTTCTTGATCGCCCACTGGTCCTGGACGTACCCGGAGTACGTCCGGAAATGGAAGTCGATGGTGCTGGTCGTCGCCGTCGCGTCGGGCACGAACGCCTGAAGCCCGCTGGGCAGCCCCAGCAAGGCGGACGCCAGCGCGTCGCCCGTGGTGCCGCTCTGCTGCGGGTCGGACGTCTGCGCCGGGGAGAAGTTGAGCTGCCCGAACTGGTTCTTCTGCAGGCGTGAGAGCTGGATCATCTGCACGCCGACCTTGAAGTTGTGCTTGCCCTTCAGCCAGGTGAGGTCGGTGCCGACGCTCCACGTCGGGTTGTTCCTCTCGCGCGGTCCCTGCTGGCCCAGGTCCGGGATGTTCCAGGAGTTGCTCGTGCCCGTGAAGCCGGTCGCGAACCATCCCGCGTAGCGGTCGAGCTCGGGCAGGGCCAGGCTGCGCTCCGGCTCCACCCCGAGCGGGTGCTGGAGGGGAGCATCCTCGGTGGGCTGGGCCGCCAGCCCTCCGTGGACGTCCAGGATCATGCTCGACGAGAAGGTGTGGGAGAGGCCACCGCCGAAGTTGCGGTTGATCCCGTCCGGCGTCCGGAATCCCACGTCGCCCACCGGGGTGAAATTGCTGATGCGCTGCTCGGTCCAGCGCACGAAGACGTTGTCGCGGGTCGAGAAGTGGTGGTCGACCCGGAGCTGGAAGGTGTTGCCATGGCTCGTCTGGTAGCGGTTGCCCACGGAATTGAGAAAGTTGTCCGCGATGTTCCCGGCCACGTTCGGCTTCGGCATGTAAGCCTTGAGGAAGGCCTGCATCGTGGGTGAGATCATGTTGGCGGGGATGACGTTGCCGGGGAACGGATCGCGGACCACCCGGCCGTTCTCGATCCGGGTGGTAAAGGGGTTGTAGATCTTCCGCCCGCCGTACGATTTCGAGAAGTCGCCGTCCAGCTCCGCCCCCGCCGGAAGCGTGTACCGCAGGTCGGGGAGGTTGCGATAGCGCCAGCCGTCGTACCCGGCGAAGAAGAAGGTCTTGTCCTTGACGATCGGACCCGAGACGTTGACCCCGAACTGGGCCTGGCGATAGTCGGGGGCCTTGTCACGGTTGAAGTCGCGGAACGGGTCCCGCGCCTGCAAGCCCTCGTTGCGGAAGAAACCGAAGGCTCCGCCGGAGAGCCGATTGGCCCCGGACTTCGAGGTCATGGTCACCACTCCGCCCAGGACGCCCCCGAACTCCGCCTTGTCGCTGTGCGACTGCACCTTGATCTCCTGCAGCGAATCCAGGTCGGGAAGCACGACGTACGTCCCGGAGCGGACACCGGTGTTGATGATCCCGTCGATGTAGTAGAGCTTCGACCGGTTCTGCTGCCCCTGGACGGAGACGTTGCTGAACGCGGCCCCGGGCACTCCCGTGTTTCCCTCCGTCCCGTTCGTCGTCGAGTCCTTGGGACCCTGGGCCGTGGAATACGGGTTGACGCCGGGCGTGAGCAGCAGCATTTGCGTGAAGTTCCGCCCCTGCGTCGGCAGGTCGCGGATGATCTTCTCCTCGACCACGTTGCCCAGCTCCGCGGACGTGGTCTGGAGCAGCTCGGACTGTGCGGTCACCTCGACCGTCTCGGTGGCCGCTCCGACCTGGAGGGTGACGTTGCGGGCCACCGTCTGGTTGACGTCGACGGTGAAGGGCATGATCTGCGCCTTGTTGAAGCCGGACAGCTCGACGGTGAGGACGTAGGTGCCCGGCCGCACGTTCACGAACGTGAAGAAGCCGGCGCTGTTGGTCAGGCGCTCATTGCGGACGTTGGTCGCCTGGTTGACGAGGAGGACGGTCGCCCCCGGGACCACCGCGCCGGTCGGATCCGTGACGGTGCCGCTGACGCCGCCCATGGACGTCTGCCCGCGGGCCGCGCCGGGTGCGAGCAGCGTCATGAGAAGGGGCAGGCTTGCCGCTTTGCCGAGATTCTTCATGCCCAAGCTCATCGGATGACTCCTTGTCGTGCTTAGCCGCCGCTCTGGAGAGCCGCCGCCTCCCGGTGGCCCGAACCCAGATATCCGGCAACTCCCGGTCATGGACTGGACCAACCACTTCGAAATGTGAGCTGACTCTTATGTTACCGATCGATCTGATCATGCGTTTTTGTGGCTTGTCAATAGGAAATATATTATCTCCGT
>QHVJ01000184.1 GCA_003222275.1 Acidobacteriota bacterium
AAGAGCGCCTCCGCGGCGGCGCAGGTCGTCGGATCGCCCTATCGGTTCGTGCGTCCCAGCGGGGCGTCGCACCTGTTCGTGCTGACGCAGGGCTACGGCGTGCTCGACGGGCCCACCATGCCGATCGTGGGCGAAGGGGATCGGGAGCCCAACGACAGCTACGTGGATCAGCTCGTGGCCAGCGCGCAAGCGGCGGTGGAGAAGGTGGCCGCGATGGGCGTGGCCGACCGCAACCGAATTGCCATCGGCGGCCATTCGTACGGCGCCTTCATGGCTGCCAACCTGCTCGCGCACTCGGACCTGTTCCGGGCGGGTATCGCGCGCAGCGGCGCCTACAACCGGACGCTCACGCCGTTCGGCTTCCAGGCGGAGGAGCGGCCGTTCTGGAAGGCGCGGGAGACCTACGTGAGGATGTCCCCCTTCACCTACGCGGACAAGATCGACGAGCCCATCCTCCTGATCCACGGGATGGCGGATGACAACTCCGGCACGTTTCCCGTCCAATCGGAGCGCTTCTTCGCCGCGCTCAAGGGCAACGGTGCCACCGCGCGCCTCGTGATGCTCCCGGCCGAGGCCCACGCCTACCGGGCCCGGGAGTCGGTCGGGCACACGTTGTGGGAGATGGTGCGGTGGCTCGACACCTACGTGAAGAACGCGCCCCCGCGCGCGACGAAGAAGTAGGCAGAAAAATCAGGGCTTCGGCGCTTCCTTGGCCTTCGGCGCTCCCTTCTTGGCGGCGAGCGCCTTGGTAGCGGCGGCCGGCTTGGGGTTCCAGAAATCGGGGTCGGCGGCCGCGATCAGCGCGTTGGGGCGGCTGAGCGACGGGTCCATGGCGTAGACGGTGTTGTAGCCCTCGGCCACGATTTCCGAGATGAGCATGCGACGCTGCTTCACGACGTCGGGTCCGCCGAGGGCGTCGTCGAGAGCCTTCTGCGACTTCTCCACCCTTTGTCGCGCGTCGTCGAGCTCGGACAGCGATCTCATCGACGTGAAGCTCAGGAACGTGCCGTTGGCCGCGCCGGTCGCGACCTGGTAGACCGCGGTGTGCACATCGATGCCCGCCTTCTCCCGCGCGACGTTCAAGGCCTTGATGTACTCCACGTAGTCCGGCGCGCGGCCGGGCTTGATGCGGGTGGTGTTGACGCTCACGAAGCGCGACCGCGCCACCTGCTCCGTGGTGTGCGGGTGGTAGCTGAGGTCCGACCGCGCCGTGTAATACGCGGTCCTCTGGCTGGCGTGCTGGTCGACCTCCTCGCGGTCGAGGCGGTCCAGGTCGGCCTTGAACGCGGCGTTGGCCGCGATCGTCTCTTCGAACTTCTTGTGGGAAGCCTCCACGTCGGCGAAGGAGCCGAAGGCCTGCAGGTACACGACCGCGTTGTCGTCTCCCGAGAGGGGCGTCAGCGCGATCCGGTAGAGCGGCGCGTCGGCCCGGGCCAGGGCGGCGACGAAGGTGGCGACCGAGCGGGCGTGGGCGGCGCCCTTGCCGGCCTTGATCTCCTCCCGGGCGATGGCCAGCACTGGGGGTGGCCCGGAAGCCTCCTGGGCGAGCGCCGCCGAGGCCGACAGCATCAGAGCTCCCAGGACACAAAGGCGACGATCCATGGGGAACCTCCTTTTTGGGGAATGGGGGACCACGCTACGCCCCGGGGGGGGAGGTGTCAATGGCGCGGCGGCGTCGGGCGGCGCTGGGCTCGCGACTCTCTGACGACGGCCAGACCGGTGACCAGCCCCCACATCCAGCTCACCGCGAAGAGGAGCACGCCCAGCAGGCCCATGGGCAGGTAGGGGCCGCCGTCGAGCGGAAAGCTGCCGGTTCGCGACCAGGCGACGACGAACCAGGCCAGCCAGGCGGTGCTGAGAGCGAAGCCGACGAGAGCCAGGGCCGCCTGCCCCCAGCCGGCCCGACGGCCGGCGAGCAGCGAGCCGAGGCCGGGAAGGACGAGGAGGTTCGTCATCAGGCTCGCCCAGGCCCGCGCCTCGTCCACCCCATCACCCTCGAGCCCTCGGCGGGCCGCCCGCATTGTAGACTCGGCCCGGCAGCGGAGCACCGAAGCATGGCGACCTACACCGGGAAGACCATCGTCGTGACCGGGGCCTCGTCCGGCATCGGCCGCGCGCTGTGCCTGGCCCTCGCCGCTCAACGGCCGCGCCTGGTGCTCTCCGGACGCGACGAAGCGCGGCTCGAGCAGGCGGCGGAGGCGTGCCGAGCGAGGGGAGCGGAGGCGCTCGCGGTGCGCGCGGACGTGACCGTACCCGCCCAGTGCCAGCTCCTCATCTCCCGGGCGGTGGAGCGCTTCGGCGGCGTGGACGTCCTCGTCAACAACGCCGGCATCGGCATGATCGCCCTGTTCGAGGAGGTGCGAGACCTGTCGGTCTTCGAATCGTTGATGCGGGTGAACTACCTCGGCGCGGTCTACGCCACCTGGTACGCGCTGCCGGAGCTGAAGCGGAGCCGGGGCCAGATCGTCGCCATCTCCAGCTTGTCCGGCCTCAACGGTGTGCCCTACCGCACCGGGTACTCGGCGAGCAAGCACGCGATGTTCGGCTTCTTCGACTCGCTTCGCATCGAGCTGCGAGACAGCGGCATCTCGGTGACGGTGGTGGCCCCCGACTTCGTCGTCTCCGAGATACAGAAGCGCGCCTTCGGCCCCGACGGCCGGCCCCTCGGCCGAAGCCCGCTGCAGGAGGACAAGATCATGACCGCCGAGCGGTGCGCGGCGGAGATCATCGAAGCCATGGAGAAGCGGCAGCGGCTGTGGCTCGGGTCGCTCCGTGGCCGCGTCGGGCGGTGGGTGCGCCTCTTCGCGCCGGGCCTCATCGACCGCATCGCCCTCAAGGCCGCGCGAGAAGGGAAATAGGCTCCCCTTTTGCCCGCGCGCTCGTGCTTAGATGATTGAAACAGCCCTGGAGGTGTTGCTTGAAGCTGACCCCACCCTCGGTCGCGTCCTGGTTGATCGCGGTCATCGTCGGCGGCCTCGGGATCCTCATTCACATGGGCGCCGTGCACGTGCGGATCGGCGTCGAGCCTTTCTGGCTCGTGGGCGCGGGGTTCATCCTGCTGGTGGTGGCCACCCTGGTCCGCGGGTTGTAGATCGGAACTGCCCTTAAACGCGGAGGACGCGGAGAATGAACGGAGAGGACGCCGAGAATGATCTCACTCCCTCCGCGTTCTCGGGCAACGCTTGCTACTCTCCGCGACCTCCGCGTTAAAAAGGCGATCGGGCCTAGAAATCCAGTCGTAGTCCTACGCGCAGGGCGCGGGGCGGTTGTTGCGCGGTCGGGGTGCGGAAGGCGGGCCCCGAGAGCACGTCCTCTTCGACCTCGTGCGCGGTGCCGAGCAGGTTGAAGCCCTCGACGACCGCGCTGAGGCGCGTCCGGCCGACGGCGATCCCCTGCTCGGCCCGCGCATCCAGGCTCAGCGTATACGCGAAGCGCGAGCGGCCGTTGGGGATCGCCCGCACCGCTTCCGGCCCCTGCGCGAGGTCCGGGGCGACGACGAGGCGCGCGAAGGGCTGCCCATCCTGGTAGCGGATGATCGTCCCCAGCCGCGGGCCTCGCCGCCCGCGGCTGTACCACGCGGCGATCTTGATCGTGTAGGCCCGATCGAAAAACAGCCGCCCGCTCGCGAACGTGTCGGCGTTGGGGTCGTCGAAGAGCTCGCCGGGCACGCTGGGATCGTTCTCGTCGGAGCGGTAGCCGCGGTTGGCGGCCGAGCCTTCCGAGCGGTGGGCGGTCGCCCCCAGGAGCAGCCGCAGGCCCTCCGCCGGCCGCACGTCGAAGACGAGCTCGACGCCCTGGTAGCGCGAGCCGAGGCCGGCGGCATTCGTGACCACGTACTGGTCGGCGCCGAAGCTCGCGGGATCCCGGTCGAAGATCGGGAGCTGCTGGTCGTCGGCGGTGGTCGCGAAGTCGCCGCCGGGGTCGAACACGGTGAAGCTACGGTAGCGGTCCCGCGGCACCCCCACGTTCACCGACTCGATGAGCCGGCGCGCGCGCCGGTCGATGCCGATGAAGCGCACCACCGTGCTCGGTCCAAGGCGGGCCTCCACGCCCGCGACGAGCTCGTCGGCGCGGGGCGCCGCCAGGTCGGGATCGATGGAGGAGCGGCTCCCTCCGGGGCCGGCGAAAGCCACCGGCCGTCCTTCCTCGCCCGGCGTAAACCGGCCGTCCCCGTCGTCCCGCCATCGCGAGACGGTGCCGGCGGGCGCGGTGGGATCGCCGAAAGCGAGCAGGCGGAGAGGAAGCCGGTCGCGCCGGCGCGACCAGCCGCCGAAGAGCGCCAGCCGCCCCGCACGGTCCAGCCTCAGCCGCGCGCGCAGACGCGGCGAGACGTCGAGCCACGAGATGGGGGAGGGGCCGGCCGAATCGGTGCGCGTGGACTCCACCCGCGCCCCCGCCTCCACGACGAGGCGATCGCCGAAGCGCGCGCGGTCGGTCAGATGCGCGGCCAGCTCGCTGGCCGACCCGCGCGATGCCGCCGGGCGTCGCGGGAACGCCCACACGCGAGCGGCCCGCCCCCCCACGATCTCCCCGACGGTCACGGGGCCCGAAGCAAACAACTCCATCTTCTCCCGGCTCACCTCGGCGCCCAGGGAGATCGCGTGGAAGGAGCGGCGCCATTCCTCGGGCGCGGCCCGGAAGACGAGCGACGCCTCGGTGCGCTCGCGCGACCCGGGCCCGTCCAGGATCATGCCCGGGATCGGCCCGTCGGCGACCGGGTCCACCTCCCCGACCGTCGCGTCGCTCCGGCCCTCCGCGACCGACCGCGCGCGCGCGTAGGAGGCGGCGGCCCTCACGGCCGCGCCCGTTTCTCCCCGCCGTGTCCAGCCCGCCTGCAGATGGGCGAAGGCGTCGCGCCGCCGCGCGGCCTCTCCGAAGACGACCGCGGCGGGGTCGGGATGCCGTGCGTCCTGGACGAGGGCGAGCAGCCGGGCCTCCGTGCGCGCGTCGGTCCACACGAGGTGGGCCAGAAGCGAGCGGGCGCGCGCGTCGCGGGGATCGCGCTCGTCCCGCGCGAAGCGAGAGACGCTGATAGCACTTCCGGAGACGGCGAGGCCGAGCCTCTCCCGGACGAGCGGGCCCGCGAGGGAGAACGCACCCCGCCGCCACGAGTCGTAGCGAGCGATCGGCGGGGGGCCGGGGGGAGCGTCCGCCTGCAGGCCGGACGTCGTCGCGGCGCCCTCGAGCGAGCCGCGCCAGAGCGTGGTCGGACGCGGGGGGAGCATCACCAGCAGCGGTCCTGATCCCGCCTCCTCCAGGGGAACGAGAGCCGTGAGCACGTCGAGGGCGCCGACGGTGCCGAGGTCGGGGACGAGCAGCGGCGAGCCGGACCCGGAAGGATCCGTCACGTCGGCGGCGCCGAAGCGGAAGGAGGTCTGGGCGAAGGGACCGCCGTGCGCGCTGAATCGGGGTGCCTGGCCCGCGTGCAGGCCGCCGTTGTCCAACCGGTCCACCACCGACGAGGTCTCCGCCGTCTCCAGGAGGGACCACGCGTCGCGGCTCGACGGCAGGTCGCGCAGAGCGTCGGCGTCGAAGGTGGTGCCATGGCTGCCCGGCTCCGGCAGCAGGTCGTCGATCCGCGAGGAGCCCTCGCCGCCGGCGAGGACCGCCGTCAGCCAGCCCGTCTCGCCGGGACCGAGGCGCAGATCGCTCTCCGCGGGCGCCAGGCCCGCGTGCTCGACGCGCAACCGATAGACGCCGGGGCCGACGTCGTAGAAGGCCAGCACGCCGCCGGCTTCGGCGCGCGCCCTGTAGGCGGCACCCGCTTCGTCGATCGAGGCCAGCGTGGCCGACACCTCCGGCAGCGCCCGGTGCGACGCGTCCACGACCCTCACCTGGAGGCTCGCTTCGGCGGCGGCCCCCGGCGTCGCGGGCAGGATCAGCAGCAGCGCGAGCCCGAGACCGCGGCCGGCCACCGCGTTACTGGGAGATCTTCTTGCGGGGGGGGGCGCTGGCCGCAGGGGGCGGTACCTCCCGGAGGCGGGGGATGGGAGACGCCTCGGCCGCGCGCGAGGCCGCCGGCCGTCCTGCTTCCAGCTCGGCCTCGATGTCCTCGGCCGCCGGCAGCAGCGCGTCCTTCTCGATGGCCATCAGCTCCTCGAGGTCGCGAACGCCGCGCTCGGTGTCCTCGGCGGAGGAGACGAGCCCGTCGAGCTGCTCGGTGATCGTCCGCGGGTCGCGCATGGAGTAGCTCTGGTCGCGCAGGAGCTGCAGGACCTCCTCCACGGTCTCCGTCTGCGCCTCCACGAGCTGCCGGTTCTCGAGGGCCTTCTGATAGCGGTCCAGCCTTTTCTCGAGGACGAGCCGCGTGCGCGCCTTGATCTGCTGGATCCGCTCCGGGCCCGCCGTCATCTCGTGCTCCAGCATCGCCATGCGCTCCTGGATCCGCTCGGGATCGGTCGTGGAGAAGTAGGCGTGATAGCGCATGAGGCTGTAGCGCATCCGGAGGTAGAAGGACAGGAGGAAATCGAGCTTCCGCACCAGCTCCTCGACCAGCATCTGGGACGACGAGTCGAGGGCCTTGTAGTTCTGCCGGATCTCCGAGGCCAGCCCCTGCAGGGCGCGATAGCGCTGCTGCTCGGGGCCCGGGAGGTCCTTCAGCATCTCCCAGGCTTCCTTCTGCGTCCGCTGCGCGGCCGCCTGGTCCTCGTCCTGGGAGACGCGCGCCCGCACCAGACGCTGGAAGCGCGGGTGGCCGGAGACGAGCGGCAGGACGATCAGCTCCACGCCCGCGGCGATGACGAGGGGAAAGAGGGTGCCCGAGAGCGCCGCGAAACCGAGGGCGGTGCCGAGCCCGATCAGGTTGTACTGGCTCTTGAAGGCGTGGGCAAGGAAGTTCGGTTCCTCAGTGGGCAACGACGCCTCCGCCGGCGGCGCGCCGGAAGCTCCAGTTCGCCCTTAAGCTACCATACCGCCCGTGGATTTCTCGATTCCCGCGGAGAGCGAGGCCCGGCACCATGCGATCGGCGAGTTCGTCCGCGCGCGTCTCCTCCCCCGCGAGCCGGCGCTGCTCTCCGCGGGGTTCCGCGCGGCCGAGCCGGAGCTGGAGGAGCTGCGCGGAGAGGTCCGCGCGAAGGGGTGGTGGGCGCCCGCGGTCCCCGCCGCCCTCGGCGGCCTCGGCCTCTCGCTCCTCGAGCACGCGCTCGTGAGCGAGGTCCTCGGCCGGAGCGTCTTCGGCCACTACGTCTTCGGCGCCCAGGCCCCCGACGCCGGCAACATCGAGCTGCTGCACCGCCTGGGCAACGAGGAGCAGAAAGGGCGGTTCCTGACGCCGCTCGTCCGGGGCGAGGTCCGGAGCTGCTTCGCGATGACGGAGCCCGAGAGCCCGGGCTCCAACCCGACCGAGCTGCGCTGCCGCGCGCGCCGGGAGGGGGGGGACTACATCCTCGACGGCCACAAGTGGTTCGTCACCGGCGCCGACGGCGCCGGCTTCGCGATCGTGATGGCGGTGACGGATCCCGCCGCGCCGCCGCGGCAGCGCGCGACGATGTTCCTGGTCCCGACCGACACCCCCGGCTTCCGGCGGGTGCGCAACGTTCCCGTGATGGGGAGGGCCGGAGACGGCTGGCTGAGCCACGGCGAGATCCTGCTCCAATCGTGCCGCGTGCCCGAGCGCCAGCGGCTGGGGGAGGAGGGCGGGGGCTTCGCCGCCGCTCAGGAGCGCCTCGGGCCCGGGCGCGTGCACCACTGCATGCGGTGGATCGGCATCTGCGAGAGGGCCTTCGAGCTGATGTGCGCGCGGGCTTCGTCGCGCACGATCGAGGGGCAATCGCGGCTCGCCGACCAGCCCCTCTTCCAGGCGACCCTCGCCGAGTGCCGCGTCCGCATCGACGCCGCGCGGCTGCTGGTGCTGAAAGCGGCGTGGACGATCGACCAGGAGGGCTTCGCCGCGGCCGCGGAGGAGATCTCCCTCGCGAAGTTCTTCGTGGCGGAGGTGATGACGGGGGTGGTCGACGCCGCCCTCCAGGCCCACGGCGCGCTGGGGATGAGCGACGACACGCCGCTCGCGTTCTACTACGCCCACGAGCGCGCGGCGCGCATCTACGACGGCCCCGACGAAGTGCACAAGCTGTCGGCCGGCCGCCGGATCCTGAAGCGGCATGGCGGCTGATTCCGGCGAGCCCGGCCCGCCCCGGCCGGGGGAAGAGCTGGATCCGGGCCGGCTGGCCGAGTACCTGCGCGTGACCCTCGGCCTCGAGGGACCGTGGCGGGTGCAGCAGTTCCCGGGGGGCCACTCCAACCTCACCTATCTCGTGAGCTCGGGCGGACGCGAGGTGGTGCTGCGCCGCCCGCCGTTCGGCTCCACGGTCAAGACGGCCCATGACATGGGCCGGGAGTTCAGGGTGCTTTCCGCGCTCGGGCCCGTGTTCCCCAAGGTGCCGCGCGTGCTGGCCTTCTGCGAGGAGGCTTCGGTGCTGGGCGCACCGTTCTATCTGATGGAGCGCGTGCGCGGAGTGGTGCTGCGGAGCCGGCTGCCGGAAGGCGTGGCCCTGCCGCCGGAGACCGTCTCTCGGCTCTGCGCGGCGCTCGTCGAGACGCTGGTGGAGCTGCACGGGCTGGATTACGCGGCCGCCGGCCTGGCCGGCTTCGGCAACCCGGAAGGCTATGCGCTTCGCCAGGTCGCGGGCTGGACGAAGCGCTACCGCGATGCGCAGACGGCTCCGATCGGCGACATGGATGCCGTGGCCGTCTGGCTCGCCGAGCATGTCCCCCCGGCACAGGGAGCGAGCCTTCTCCACAACGATTACAAGCACGACAACCTGGTGCTGGACCCGGCTCGCCCCGACCGCATCGTGGCCGTGCTCGACTGGGAGATGTCGACGCTCGGCGACCCGCTCATGGACCTCGGAACGACGCTCGCCTACTGGGTGGAGGAGGGGGACGGCGAGGAGCTGAAGGCCGTCGCCTTCGGGCCGACGCGGCTCAACGGCAACGACACGCGGCGGCAGCTCGCGGCGCGCTACGCCGAGCGGAGCGGACGTGCGGTCCACGACCTCGACTTCTACTATTGCTTCGGGCTCTTCAAGATCGCGGTCGTCGTGCAGCAGATCTACTACCGCTTCCGTCAGGGCCTCACCCACGACACGCGCTTCGGAAGCCTCGGCCGCGCCGTCAGCGTGCTGGCGCGGCAGGCGGCCCTTTACCTCGGGCGGCCGCAGCTTTGAAGGAAGACCCGCCGCCGGCATCCGCCGGAGGCCTCCGCGGCGTGGGCCCGTCGCTGGTCGTGCTGTGCGCCATCAACACTCTGAACTTCTTCGATCGCCAGGTGATCGCGGCCGTGGCGGAGCCGATCCGGCGGGAATGGGCGCTCGGCGACTCCGCGGTGGGCGCCCTCGGCACCGCCTTCACGCTGCTCTACGCGGTGGTGGGCATCCCGTTCGGACGCGTGGCCGACCGCGCGCGCCGGACGCACCTCCTCGCGGCCGGGGTCTTCGCGTGGAGCCTGCTGACCGCGCTGCAGGGCCTGGCCCGCACCTTCGCGCAGCTCTTCGTGCTGCGCCTTCTGGTCGGGGTGGGCGAGGCGACGTGCGCTCCCGCCGCGACGTCCCTCATCGGCGACCTGGTGCCGCCGGAGAAGCGCTCGCGAGCGCTGGCGGTCTTCATGCTCGGACTGCCGCTCGGCCTGGGCCTGAGCTACGCGGTGAGCGGGTGGGTGGCTCAGGGCTGGGGCTGGCGGGCGGCATTCTTCGTCGCCGGTCCTCCCGGCCTCCTGTGCGCGGCGCTCGCGCTGGCGCTCCGCGAGCCGGCCCGCCGCGCGCGGTCGGACTCGGGCCACGGGGCGCCGCTCGCGTCTCCCTACCGCCGCCTGCTCTCCATCCCGACGCTGTGGTGGATCATCGCCTCGGGCGCGGTGCACAACTTCAACATGTACGCCCTCGGCACGTTCCTCTCTCCCTACCTCGTTCGCGTCCACGGGCTCGACGTCCGACAGGCGGGGCTCGTGTCGATGCTCGCCTACGGCCTGTCGG
>QHVJ01000572.1 GCA_003222275.1 Acidobacteriota bacterium
GGCACCGACAGCGCCGGCGCCGCGAAGCTGCTCGCCTCGGTCACGGGCAGCGACCTCACCTTCTCCGGTCTCTTCAGCGTCGTGGCCGGGACAGGCGCAATCCCGCCCAACAATCCCGCCATGCTCGCCCAGTCGTGGCAGGAGTTCGCGGCCGCCGGCGCGCATGCCGGGCTGCACGGCCTGCTCGCCGTGCGCTCCGATCGGCTCGAAGGCGAGATGCGCCTCTACGACCTCACCACGCCCCAGCACCGGTTGATCGCGACGAAGAAGTTCGAGACGCCGATCGCGCAGCCGCGGCGGCTCGCGCACAAGATCGCCGACGAGGTCGTGCTGCAGTTCACGGGCGAGCCGGGCATCGCCGACACCAAGCTCGCGTACGTGGCGGGACCGCGCGGGGCCAAAGAGATCGTGATGGCGGACTACGACGGCATCGGTCCGGCGCCGGTGACGCGCAACGGCTCCATCAACCTGATGCCCGTGTGGAGCCCGGACGCGCGCTCCCTCGCGTACACGTCGTACAAGCAGGGCTACCCCGACCTCTATCGCGTGTTTCCGTTCGAGCGGCGGCCGGAGCAGACGCTGGCGGCGTTCGTCGGCATCAACTCGTCGCCCGCGTTCAGCCCCGACGGCAAGAGTCTCGCGCTGACGCTCAGCATGCACGGCAATCCCGAGATCTACGTCCTCACGCTGGCCGCCGGCACGTTGCGCCGGCTCACGCGTAACGCCGGCATCGACACGGAGCCGACGTGGGCGCCCTCGGGACGCCAGCTCGCCTTCGTCTCCGACCGCAACGGCGCGCCCAACGTCTACGTGATGGACGCCGAGGGCACGAGCGTGCGCCAGCTGACCGCGGGCGGATTTCACACGCAGCCGCGCTGGTCGCCCAAGGGCGACAGCCTCGTCTACACTGCGCGTCAGGGCGTCCACGACCTCTGGATCGTGAACGTGGACGGCTCGAATCCGAGAAAGCTGACGGACAGCGCGGGCGACAGCCAGGGCGCCACGTGGGCGCCCAACGGCCGTCACCTCGCGTTCCAGTCGAACCGAAACGGGCGCTGGCAAATCTTCGCGATGCTGGCCGACGGCTCGGCCCCGGAACTCATCACCCGCGGCCCCGGCGACTCGACAAGTCCCTCGTGGTCGCCTCGACTACCGTGATAGGCTTCTAATGTTGAAGCGGACACTCCAGCGCACGCCAAAAGGAGGCGTCATGCTTACGCGCTGTTCGCATCTTGCGCTTACTTCGCTGCTCGTCGCGGCCGCGGTGCTCAGCGGCTGCGCCAAGCGGCCCGCGACCATGCAGGCGGCGGCGCCGGCGCCGACCGGCGCCGCGAGCACCACCGCGGCCACGCCGCCCGCCCCCGCGCCGATGCAGAGCGCCCCTCCCAGCACGACGCCGGCGCCACAGGCCACGGCGCGACCGGTCGTCCAGGACTTCGCGGCCATCGCCGAGCTGGCCGATGTGTTCTTCGACTTCGACAAGTACGACATCCGGCCCACCGACGCGAAGACCCTCGACGCGAACGCCAACTGGCTGAAGTCGAATCCCAACCACCTCCTGCTCATCGAGGGCCACTGTGACGAGCGCGGCACCAACGAGTACAACCTCGCGCTCGGCGAGCGTCGCGCCAAGTCCACGATGAACTATCTCGTGTCGCAGGGCGTGCAGGCCAACCGCATCACCATCATCAGCTACGGGGAAGAGCGCCCACTGTGCACCGAGCACAACGAAGCGTGCTGGAGCAAGAACCGGCGCGCGCACTTCCTCGTCAAGCCGCGGTAGCCTTGGATTCCATGGCGAGGAGAAGGCGCGCCCTTCTTCTCGCCTCCCTGTTGCTCGGCGGCTGCGCGTCGGTTCAGGACGCCACCGGCGTCGCCACCCAGCAGGATCTCCTCCAGCTCCGGACGGACGTGACGCTCGTGCAGCAGCGCGCCCAGCGTGCGCTCGGCGAGGCGGAGGCCGCGCTGGCGCAGGCGCAGCGCCGCGACCGTGACACGGAAGCCGAGCGGCGCCTCGCCGCGCTCACGCAGCGCGTGGACGCGCTGACGGCTTCGCTCACCACGCTCTCCGGCCAGCTCGACGAGATCAACGGCAAGCTCGAGGCGCTTTCGCGCCAGCCGCGCGCCGTCGCGCCGCCCCCCGCGACCCCATCGCGTCCGTCCGGCGCCGCGCCCGCGGCCCCGGCGTCGCCGGCCCCGCCCCCGGTCGGCAGCCGGCCGACGACCAACACGCTGCAGCCACAAGACATCTATCAAGCGGCGTACCTCGACTTCAGCAAGGGCAGCTACGCGCTCGCGATCGCCGGCTTTCGCGAGTTCCTGCGCCGCTTCCCGGACCAGGCGCTCGCGGGGGCGGCGCAGTACTGGATCGGCGAGGCGCACTTCTCGCTCGCGCGCGGGTACGCCAATGCGGGCCAGACCCCGCAGGCGAACGAGGCGCTCGAGCAGGCGATGCAGGAGTTCCGGAAGGTGCTGGCCAACTACCCGCGTAGCGACAAGGCGCCGGCGTCGCTTTATAAGGAAGCGCTGGTCCTGCTCGAGCTCAATCAGCCCGCGGTCGCGCAGCAGCGGCTGCAGTACCTGGTGGAGACCTTTCCGCAGTCGGAGGAGGCCGCGCTGGCTCGCGAGCGCCTCTCGGCGCTCCGGCCGCGCTGAGCTACTTCGCGTCGAGGCCGAGCACCCAGACCACGGCCACGTCACGCTCCGGCGTGCCATAGACCATGACCGTGGCGCCCGGATCACCCGTGGAGGCGGAACGGACGATGACCCCATCCGACGGCGCGCCGCCTGGCCCGAACTGCCAGACCCCGACCGACACAAGGAGCGTCGCCGCCAGCGCGCCGCCGAGCGCCCACTTCGGCCGCCACGCGCGACGGGCCGCCGGCGCGGGCCGCGCCATCTTCGCCGCGTCGACGCCCCGGACGACACCCGGCCAGAAGCCGGTCCAGTCCGGTTCGGCCACGGCGATGTTCTGCTGGAGCAGCGCCCGGAGACGGCGCAGCCCGTCGGCCTCACGCTGGCACACCCCACAAGTCGCCAGATGGGCGGCCGTCGAGCGCGCCGTCCCGTCATCGAGAGCTCCGTCGAGGTAGGCTCCCAGCCGTCGTCGGTTCAGGTAGTGGCTCAGCACGTCGGTTGGACGGCCGTCCCCCCCGCCGTTATTCTCATCACGCACCATGATAGCCGAGCGGCCGACGACCGTCCGCGCGGGCGCCGAGACCCTCGAGGCCCGCGTCGCCGTACCATCGGGAGCCCGGCTGGGCGTGGTCGTCAGCCATCCCCACCCTCTCTATGGGGGTGATATGGACAGCCCGGTGGTCGCCCGCATGGTCGAGGTCTGCCTCGGCCGGGGCCTGGCGACCCTCCGCTTCAACTTCCGGGGGGTCGGCGCCTCCACCGGACGGCACGACGAGGGCCGGGGCGAACGGGAGGACGTTCGCGCCAGTCTCGATCACCTTCGACATGCGCTGGGCGGCGACGCGCGAGTGGCGCTCGCCGGCTACTCGTTCGGCGCGGCCGTCGCGGCGGCGGTCGCCGCCACGACACCGGTC
>QHVJ01000108.1 GCA_003222275.1 Acidobacteriota bacterium
GTTCAGCCTCACCGCGTCCAGGCTGATGACGCCGAGCAGCCGGGGCCCGAGCAGCAGCGGGGCGAGGACGGCGCTTTGGATCGCGCGCAGCTCCTCGATGTCGCCGTCGTAGCGGATGTCCGCGTCCTGGCGTGCGTCCGCGATGACGAGCGGCCGGCGCTCGCGGGCGCAACGGGCCGCGTATCCCCGGGTGACGGGAAAAGTGGCCTTGTCGGCGCGGGGGTCGGCGTAGCCCGACGTGTGGCTGACGTGCAGCGTCTGGAACACCTCGTCCCAGAACAGGATCGAGCCCTTCTCGGCGGCGGGGATGGCGTCGCGGGCCGCCTCGAGCACATACGGGAGGATCGCATCGAGGTCGGACGCGCGGCCGAGCACGTCGGCGGCGCGGCCAAGGGCCAGCAACGCGCTGTCCGGAAGGTCCCGGGCCATGCGGCTGCATCGTAACCGGCCCCGCCGATGGCGTCCATAGACGAGGCGCGTTGAAACGCCCTCAGGCCACCTTCCGCAGGACGAAGCACTTGAGGTAATACGTCTCGGGCACGCCGAGGACGACGGGATGGTCGCGGGCCTGGCCGCGCTTCTCGACGACCGTCACCGTCGCCGGCGCATCGGCCGCGGCCGCGGCGAGGATCTCCTCGAAGTCGGCCTCGTGGACGTGGTAGGAGCACGAGCAGGTGATGAGGCAGCCGCCCGGCTCGAGCAGCTTGAGCGCGCGCAGGTTGATCTCCTTGTATCCGCGCACCGCCTTTTCGACCGCGTCCTTGCTCTTGGCGAACGCAGGCGGGTCGAGGATCACCGTGTCGAAGCGTTCACCCCGGTCATGCAGCTCGCGGAGGAGGTCGAAGAGGTTGGCGTCGCGGGCGGCGACGTTGGCCAGGCCGTTGCGTTCGGCATTGCGCACGATCTGGGCGACCGCCTCCGCCGAGGTGTCGACGGCCAGCACTTCGCCCGCGACCCGCGCCGCGTGGAGCGCGAAGCCACCTTGGTAGCTGAAGCCGTCGAGCACGCGCCCGCGCGCATAGGCTCGAGCCATGAGGTGGTTCTCGCGCTGGTCGAGGAACAGGCCCGTCTTCTGCCCGCGCCACAGGTCCGCCTCGAAGGTGACGTCCGCCTCTTTCACCTCGATGCGCTCGGGCACCTCGCCGTAGAGCAGGCCCACCCGCTGGTCGAGGCCCTCCAGCGCTCTCACGCGGGGATCGTTGCGCTCGAGGATGCCCGCCGGCCGCAGCAGCTCGACGAGGATCCGCACCAGCTCATCCTTGCGGGCTTCGGTTCCTTGCGACAGGGTCTGCACGACGAGGTGGTCGCCGTATCGATCGACGATCAGCGAGGGCAGCCGGTCGCCTTCGCCGTGGACGAGGCGGTACGCGGCGGCTCCCTCCGCCACGCTCTCCCGCCAGCGCACGGCCGCCGCGACGCGGTCGCGCAGGAACGACTCGGAGAGCGTCTCGCCGCGGTCGATCATGCGGAGGCGGATCTCCGACCGGGCCGAGTAGAACGCGAAGCCCAGATGCCGGCCGCGGGGGCCTTCCACCTTCACGACCGCGCCGGGCGTGATCGCCTGGGCCCGGACGACGTCCGTGCGGAAGATCCAGGGATGCCCGCGCAGGACGCGGGCCTCTCCCTTGCGGCTGACGACGACGGGTCCCTCGACCAAGATCCCCCCTGGCGGGGGGATTCTATACGGCGGCGGAGGCGGTCAACGTCTCTTCGACGGTGGCCGTGGGCGGGACCCCCGGGACGGCGGGGACGGCGGAGGCGGCCGAGGCGGTCTGCTCCCGGTTCACGGCGCCATGGAAGACGGCGCCCTCTTCGATGACGAGGCGCTTGGCGACGAACGTCCCGCGCGCCCGCGCGGTGGGAGCGAGGTGCAACGAATCGGCCCGGACCTCGCCCTCGAACTCTCCTTCGATCTCCACCGCCTTCGCCTTCACGACGGCCTTGACGCAGCTCGCGCCGCCCGTCCGAAGCTTGCCCGCCAGGCGCAGCTCGCCTTCGAAGTGCCCGAGCACGTCGAGGTCCTGCCCGGATATGGTCCCGGTGACGTTGAGGTCGGCGCTGAGCGTGGACTCGCGCCCACCCGCCGCGAGTGGGGTATCGGCTACGGATCCGGGGATGCGCATGGTGCCTCCTTCGCGGCGTGCGAGCGCCACCTGAAGGAGCCAGCATCCCACGGGTCCGGGTGATCGCGTCGTGACTGGGATCACGACCGGCCGCATTTCGCATAAGATTCTCCAATGGACGATCTGGCCCGCACCGATCCCGAGGTGGCGGAGGCCATCCGGAACGAGACGCGCCGCCAGGGCGCGCAGCTGGAGCTGATCGCCTCCGAGAACTTCGTGTCCGAGGCGGTGCTGGAGGCGCTGGGCACCGTCTTCACCAACAAGTACGCGGAGGGCTATCCGGGCCGGCGCTACTACGGCGGCTGCGAGTACGCCGACGTGGTGGAGACGCTCGCGATCGAGCGGCTGAAGCAGCTCTTCGGCTGCGACCACGCGAACGTGCAGCCCCACTCGGGCGCGCAGGCGAACACCGCCGTGTACATGACGGTGTGCAAGCCCGGGGACACGATCCTCGGCATGAACCTCTCGCATGGCGGCCACCTGACCCACGGCCATCCGCTGAACTTCTCCGGCCGCCTGTACAACGTCGTGGCCTACGGCGTGCGCAAGGAGGACGAGCGCATCGACTACGGCGCGATCCTCGATCTGGCCCGGCAGCACCGGCCGAAGGTGATCGTAGTCGGGGCCAGCGCGTATCCGCGCACCATCGACTTCGTCGCGGTGCGCAGGGCCGCCGACGAGAGCGGCGCGGTGATCATGGCCGACATCGCGCACATCGCGGGCCTCATCGCCGCCGGGATCCATCCGAGCCCGATCCCTCACGCGGAGTTCGTGACCAGCACCACCCACAAGACGCTGCGCGGTCCCCGAGGCGGGCTGGTCATGTGCCAGGAGAAATGGGCGAGGGAGCTCGACAAGCTCGTGTTCCCCGGCATCCAGGGCGGGCCGCTCGTCCACGTCATCGCGGCCAAGGCCGTCTCGTTCAAGGAGGCGCTCGCCCCCGAGTTCAAGGCCTACCAGCGGCAGATCGTGGCCAACGCCGCGACCCTGGCCGCAACCCTCAAGGGCGAGGGCTGGCGGCTCGTCTCGGGGGGAACCGACAACCACCTGATGCTGATCGACGTCTTCGCGCGCGGCATCACGGGCAAGGTCGCGGAGAAGGCCCTGGAGCGCGCCGGCATCACCGTCAACAAGAACACGATCCCGTACGACACCAACTCGCCCATGGTCGCTTCCGGCATCCGCGTCGGAACCCCCGCCCTCACCACGCGCGGCATGAAGGAAAAGGAGATGGAAGAAGTGGGCCGGCTCATCTCCCGCGCGCTGGCCGCGGTGGAGAACGAGTCGTCGCTGGCCGACATCAAGCGCGACGTCGGCAAACTGTGCCAGCAGTTCCCGCTCTACGCCGCGCGACTCCAGGCCTACGACCGGGCCCTTTCCGTAGTTCGGGGGAGTACGGCCTAACGAACGCACCCCCCCGCGCGCATTCGCGCTCCCCCCCCACGCCGCTCCGCGGCTACGGGCTGTTGGTCCCGGTCGCATGCTCATCCGCGATAACATCGCCGTCGTGATGGCGGCACGGACGGGCGCCCCGGACGCGTTCTTCGGGCGGGATGGCCGGCTCGCGCGGGCGCTCCCCGGATACGAAGAGCGGCCGGCGCAGCAGCGCTTCGCGGAGGCGGTGGAACGGGTGCTCCGCGACGGCGGCCTCCTCCTGGCGGAAGCGGGAACGGGAACGGGCAAGACCCTCGCCTACCTCCTGCCCGCGGTGGGGCTGGGCCGGCGCGTGGTCGTCTCCACCGGCACCAAGAACCTGCAGGAGCAGCTCCTCACCAAGGACATCCCGCTCCTCGCGCGGGCGCTCGGCCGCGACCTGAACGTGGCCGTGATGAAGGGGCGGGGAAACTACCTCTGCCGGTTGCGGTTCCGCTCGTTCGGCGAAGCCGGAAGCTTCCGCCGGCTCGACGAGATCCCGCTCTTCCGCGCGGTCGAGGGCTGGGCCCCGCGGACCGAGACCGGAGACCGCTCCGAGATCGCCGATCTTCCCGACACCGTCGACTTCTGGCGCGAGATCTCGGCCTCGAGCGAGAACTGCATCGGCCAGGGCTGTCCGGAATTCGACCCGTGCTGGGTGACGCGCATGCGGCAGCGGGCGCTCGAAGCCGACCTCGTGGTCGTGAACCATCACCTCCTGTGCGCGGACCTCGCCGTCCGCGAGTCGAGCTACGGGGCGGTGATCCCTCCCTACGACACGCTGATCCTCGACGAGGCCCACCTCCTCGAGGACGTCGCGACGCAGTACTTCGGGGTCCACGTCTCCTCCCACCGGGTGGATGACCTGGCGCGGGACGTGGAGCGCGAGCTGAAGGCGGGCCGGCTCGATGCGCGGGACGTGCGGTCGGAGCTGGAGACGGTGCGTCACCGCTCCGAGCGGCTGTTCAAGGTGCTGTCCACCGGGCACGGCCGGCGACTCGCTCCCGGCTGGATGTCCAGCCACGCCGCCGAGGAGGCGCAGGCGCTCCTGCTCCGGCTGGAGGGGCTCCGCACCGCGATCCTCGCGCTTCCCGAGCGGCCCGAGACGCTCACCGCGCTCTCCGGGCGGGCCCAGGCGCTACGCGAGGAGCTGGCCTTCGTGCTCGCGGCCGAGGACGACGGCCACGTCTACTTCGTCGAAACGCGCGGCCGGGGAGTGTTCCTGCGCGCGACACCCATCGACGTCTCGGCGCGCCTGCAGGAGCTGCTCTTCGAAGGCCTGCGCGCCGGCGTGCTGACCTCGGCCACCCTGGCCGTCGACGGCGGCTTCACCTACCTCAAGGAGCGCCTCGGCCTGCGGCCGACCGAGGAGCTGCTGCTGGCCTCGCCTTTCGATTACGCCGAGCAGGCCGTGCTCTACGTCCCGCGCGGAATGCCCGATCCCATGTCACCGAGCTTCGTGGAGCGTGCGGCGGCGGAGATCGTCCGGCTGCTCGCGCTCACGCGGGGGCGCGCCTTCGTCCTCTTCACCTCGTACGCGAACATGAACGCGGTGGCCCAGCGCATCGCGGGCGAAGTGCCGTATCCCCTCCTCATCCAGGGCGAGGCGCCGAAGCCGGTGCTGCTCGACGCGTTCCGTTCGACACCCAACGCCGTGCTCCTCGCCACCGCTTCCTTCTGGCAGGGCGTGGACGTCGTCGGCGAGCAGCTCTCGTGCGTGATCATCGACAAGCTGCCGTTCGCCTCTCCCGGCGATCCGGTGGTGGCCGCCCGCATCGACCGGCTCCGCAGCCGCGGCGGCAACCCGTTCGGCGATTACCAGGTCCCGGTGGCCATCCTGATGCTGAAGCAGGGACTCGGCCGTCTCATTCGTGCCTCCACCGACCGCGGCGTGCTGGCAGTGCTCGACAGCCGGCTCGTGCAGAAGGCCTACGGCCGGCGGTTCCTCGCCAGCCTGCCCGGCGCGCGCCTCGTGCACGACATGGATGAAGTCAGGGTCTTCTTCAATCCCGAGGCGACGGCCACGGTCACGAGCTGAGCAGGTTTCCGGGTTCCGATTCGACCGGCACCAGCCTTCGAAGTGTCCATAGGGTCAAACAGGCCATCGCGGACCCGACCAGAACGCCAAAGCCCAGGCCGAAGGTCAGGTGGCCGGCGATGTGCGGCAAGGCGCCGGATCCGTGAGGAGGAGAGTACTCCGTAGCGGCGAAAACGTTTTGAACGCCCGTCACGGCGGCGAACGCAATCGCCAATACGATCAGGAGCTGGGTCCAGAAGACGAGCAGGATCGTGGCGACGATGACGTTCGAATAGCGACCGAGACGCCGGAAGTGCATCAGGACCACCGCGAGCAGGACAGAGACGGCACCCGCGACGGTGACGCTGGAGAGCCGAACGATGGCGTGCGGGGCGCCGGCGGCGTCCAGCACGAGCCGGAGCGCCCATACCGCCGCAATCAGGGCGAACAGGGGGACGAGAAGGCGAACCTGATCCCGCAGTCCCAGACTGCCCACCGTCATTGGACCTCCTTGGCGGGGCCGGTGACCCTGGCGAGCAGAAGGGTCATGTCGTCCAAGATTTCCGGGCCTGACCAATCGCGCGCAGCCACCAGCACCACTCGTCGGATCTCCGACAACGGCTTTTCGCAGTGCGCGGCAACGAGGGTCTCGAGCCGAGCCTCTCCAAACGGCTGTCCTTCCGGGGTCTCTGCGTCCGTGACGCCGTCGGAGTAGAGCACGATGGTATCCCCCGGTTGAAGCGGGACGTTGCCCACCTCGTATTCGGAGTCGAGGAACAGTCCCAGAGGCGGGCCTCCCCGGTCGAGCCTCCGCCCGCGGCCGGATCCGAGCAGGATGGGAAGAGGATGGCCGGCATTGACGTAGCTGAGCTGCCGGTCGGCCCCGTTCCACTCACCATAGAACAACGTGGCAAACTTGGCCGCCGGCTGGGTGATCTCGTACAGGTGGCGATTGAGCTCGGAACACAACTGACCGGGCATACGAACGGTTCGGGCCAGCGTCCGCAGGACCGCGTGCAGGTTGGACATCAGGATCGCGGCCGAGATCCCCTTGCCGCTGATGTCGGCGAGGGCGAAGGCCACGCGCCCGTCGGAGAGCGGCAGAACGTCATAGTAGTCCCCGCTGATTCCGCGCGCCGGCTGGCAGACGGCCGCGAACTCGAGGCCGCCCTTCGAGGGGAACTGTCTCGGGAAGAGCGCCTGCTGCACTTCGAATGCGAAGTTCAGCTCCGCCCCCTTGCGCGCCAGCTCGTGCTGGCTGGCTCGTAGCTCGGCGAGGACCCTGTACAGGGCCATCGCGAGAATGCCCACCGCCGTGGTCCCTGCGAACGACAACCCCCAGGTCAGGAGGGCCGATCTCGTCAGCAGGTCACGGCCGAGATAGAGCAGCAGCCCGGCGCCCAGCAGAACACCGGACACGTAGGCTTTCTCTCGCATGAGATTCGAGACCGGGCGAACTCCATTCTTGCACACACCGCCGCGGGAGCCCGGAGGCCTGGAGAAGCTCCGCGGCTCGTGATTCCGCGCCCGACGCCGACGTTAGATGGGGACCCAAGCCAAGGCTGCGAGCGGAGCGGGATTCACTCCCGCGTAGCGAGCGGGGGGTCTGGGGGGTGCGCCGCTGGCACCCCCCAGCTCAATGACGAGCGGAGCGGGATTCACTCCCGCGTAGCGAGCGGGGGGTCTGGGGGGTGCGCCGCTGGCACCCCCCAGCTCAATGTTAGATTAGGACCGTGTTCGAGGTGGCCTACGAGACGACGTTCTGTGCCACCCATCGCCTCACCGAGGACGGCCGCCCCATCGAGCCCGTCCATGGGCACGACTGGCGGGTGGAAGCGGTCGCGGCGGGGGAGACGCTGGACCGGATCGGTGTGGTCCTCGACTTCGAGCACCTGAAGAAAGTGCTGGGCGAGGTCGCCTCCCGGTTCCACTACCGGGACTTCAACGAGCATGCCGCGTTCGCCGGCCAGAGCCCCTCGGCGGAGGCGGTCGCGCGCTACTTCTTCAAAGAGGTTCGCAACGGCCTCGGCGAAGAGGGCCGCCTTCTCCGCCGGGTGCGGGTCTGGGAGGCCCCCGGATGCAGCGCCACCTACGCGGAGTGAGCGCGCCGCGGCACCCGCCGTGCTGACCGTCAACGAGGTCTTCTTCTCCATCCAGGGCGAAGGCACCCGGGCCGGCCAGCCTTGCGTCTTCGTCCGCCTCACCGGCTGCCCGCTGCGCTGCGTCTGGTGCGACACCGCCTACGCATTTCACGAGGGGACCCGCCGCGCGGAGGAGGACCTGATCGCCGAGATCGAGCGCCATCCGTGCCGGCTCGTGGAGCTGACGGGAGGCGAGCCGCTGTCGCAGCCGGGCGCCTTTCCTTTCATCACGCGGCTCCTCGACGCGGGATGGCAGGTCCTGGTCGAGACCTCCGGGCACGTGCTGCTGGAGGGCCTCGACCGGCGCGCGGTCGCGATCATGGACATCAAGGCGCCGGGTTCGGGTGAGACCCACCGCATGGAGTGGCGCAACCTGGAGCTGCTCAAGCCGACCGACGAGGTGAAGTTCGTGATCGCGGGCCGCGCCGACTACGAGTGGTCGCGCGACCTGGCGCGTGAGCGGGGACTCTTCGCCCGCTGCCCGGTCCTGTTCTCGCCCGTGCACGGCGTCCTGGAGCCCGGAGAGCTGGCCGGTTGGATCCTGGAGGACGGCCTCCCCGCGAGGCTGCAGGTCCAGCTCCACAAATACCTGTGGCCGGGTGTCGAGAGGGGAGTGTGACGCCGCTGGCGGTGGTCTGCGTCAGCGGCGGCATGGACTCCTGCCTGACCGCCGCCATCGCCGCCGGCGAGCATCGGCTGGCCTTTCTCCATGCCAACTACGGCCAACGGACCGAGGCGAAAGAGCTGGAGTGCTTCCGCCTGCTGGCGGAGCACTTCCGCGCGGAGCGCACGCTCGTCGTGGACTTCTCACACCTGCGCGCGATCGGCGGGAGCAGCCTCACCGACCCGGCGGTTCCCGTGCGCGAGGGGCCGCCGGTGCCGGGCGTGATCCCGACGTCCTACGTGCCCTTTCGCAACGCGCACCTGCTCTCGGCCGCCGCCTCCTGGGGTGAGGCGCTGGGAGCGCGGGCCATCTTCGTGGGCGCGGTGTGGGAGGATTCCTCCGGCTACCCCGACTGCCGTCCCGAGTTCTACCGTGCCTTCGAGAAGGCGATTCACGCGGGTACGCGGCCGGAGACCGACCTGCGCATCGTCACGCCCGTGATCTCGTTGACCAAGGCCGAGATCGTCCGGCAAGGACGACAGCTCGCGGCCCCCTTCGAGAAGACCTGGTCGTGCTATCAGGCCGAGGCCGAGGCGTGCGGCGCCTGCGAGAGCTGCCTCCTGCGCCTCAAGGGCTTCGCGGAGGCGGGGGCCGAGGACCCCATTCGCTACCGGAAGCGGCTCTAGCCCGGGCCGGCCTGGCGTGACAGAATGGAAAAGTTGCGGGGGCGGCGGGCCCCCCTGGAGGACCATGCCATGAAGCGTTTGTTTGTTACGGGCGGGCTGTTTCTGGCCCTCGCCCTCGCCGGGTCCGCGGCGCGGGCCCAGACGGGCACCGCCCGCGGGAAGATCATGGACGACAAGGGCCAGCCGATCGTCGATGCCATCGTCACGATCGAGTACCAGGGCGGCGTGACCCGCAAGTACGAGACCAAGACCAACAAGAAGGGGGAGTACACGCAGGTCGGCATCTACCCCGGCGTGTACAAGGTGACCGTCACCAAGGAAGGCTACCAGGGCGGAGTACTGGACGCGCGGATCGCCCTGGGCGAGCCCACCTACCTGAACGACATGAAGCTCCTGACCCGGAGCGCCGCCCAGGCCGCGGCGGCCGGGTCCGACAAGGGACGGGCCGAGCTGACGGCCGCCTTCAAGAGCGCCACCGAGCTCACGCAGGCCGGCAAGTACGACGAGGCGATCGCCGCGTACAACCAGATCCTGACGACCAACCCGTCGATCCCCGAAGTGCAGTACAACCTCGGTTACATCTACACCCAGAAGAAGGACTGGGCCAACGCGGAAGCAGCCTACAAGAAGGCGCTCGAGCTGAAGCCTTCCTACAACGAAGCGAGCCTGGGGCTGGCGCGGGTCTACCAGGAGAGCGGCCAGGGCGACAAGGCCGTCGAGCTGATGAACAAAGCGGGGGCGGCCAACGAGGGCGACGCCAAGGTCCAGTTCAACCTCGGCGTGTTCAACCTCAACTCGGGCAAGGCCGAGGAGGCCATGGCCGCGTTCCAGAAGTCCGCGGCGGCCGACCCCACCAACGCGGAGCCGTATTTCTACATCGGCACGATCCTCGTCGGCCAGAACAAGGTACCCGACGCCGTCGCCAGCCTCGAGAAGTACCTCTCCATGAACCCGACGAACCCACAGAACGTGGCCACCGCTCAGGGCCTGCTGCAGGCGCTCAAGCCCAAGAAGTGATCGCCGACCGCGTGGCCGCCGTCCGGGACCGCATCGCCCGGGCGGCGGCGCGAGTCGGCCGGACGGCGGGCGAGGTGACCCTCGTGGCCGTGAGCAAGACGCATCCGCCGGAGGCCGTGCGCGAGGCGTTCGCCGCCGGCGTCCGTGACGTCGGCGAGAACCGGGTCCAGGAGGCGGAGGGCAAGGTCGCCGCCCTGGCCGACCTCGCTCCGCAGGGGCTGCGCTGGCACCTGGTGGGCCATCTCCAGTCCAACAAGGCGAAGAAGGCGGCCGTGCTCTTCGACTGGGTGCACTCGCTCGACGGAGCGGCGATCGGCCGGCGCCTGGCCGAAGCGGCCGTGGCCGCGGGCCGGGAGCTGCGCGCCCTCGTGCAGGTGGAGGTCGGGGCCGAGCAGACCAAGTTCGGCCTGGACGAGTCGCAGCTTTTTCCCGCGCTCGAGTCCCTCCGAGGGGTGGGCGCGGTCAAGCTTCTGGGGCTCATGGCCCTGCCGCCCTACGAGGAGGACGCCGAACGGACCCGCCCCTACTTTCGCCGCCTGCGAGCCCTTCGCGATCGGGCGAGGCAGGAGGGACTGATCGAAGGCGCCGAACTTTCCATGGGGATGAGCCATGATCTCGAGGTGGCGGTGGAGGAGGGCGCGACGCTGGTGAGGGTCGGCACGGCCATCTTCGGGGAACGGATTTAGGAGGCAACCGTGTTCGTCTTCGGAAACATCCTGATCGGGATCGCTCAGGTCCTGGGCTCGTTGCTGTGGCTCTACATGTGGCTGCTCATCGGCCGGGCCATCATCTCGTGGGTGAACGCCGACCCGCGCAACCCGATCGTCCGCTTCCTCATCACGGTCACCGATCCTCCCCAGCGGGTGATCCGCCGGATGCTGCCCAGCAGCCTCCGCTACTTCCCGCTCGACATCGCGTTCCTGGTGCTCTTCGGGCTCGTGATCTTCGCCCGCTTCGCGGTCGTGCAGACGCTGGACGACCTCGGCCAGCGCTTGCGCCATCCGGCGTATGACGTCCCCCCCGCCGCCCTGGAGGCGCCTCCCCCGGATTTCCCGACCCCGGCCGCTCCCTCGCCCACCCCGGCCTCGAGCGCCGCCCCCAGCGCCGGCCCGACGCGAAACCCTTGAGCCGGCGCCGCGATCGTGCGACCCTAGTCGCCAGCCAGGGGAGACCGATGGAATGAAAATCTCGCCGATGGACCTCCAGCGGCAGACCTTCGCCCAGCGGCTGCGCGGGTTCGACCCCGCCGAGGTGCGCACCTACCTCAACATCGTGGCCGAGGAAGTGGCGGCGCTGCAGCGCGAGCGTGACGGCCTGGAGCAGGAGGTGCAATCGCTCCGCGCGCTGGTCGACGAGCACCGCCAGCGCGAGACGATCCTCAAGAACACCCTCCTCACCGCGCAACGCCTTTCCGAGGAGATCAAGGAAGCGGCCCGCAAGCAGTCGGAGAGCGTCGTCAAGGAGGCGGAGATACAGGCCGACCGCCTGCTCGAGCTGGCCCAGAGCCGGGCCCAGGAGGTGGAGCACGGCATCCTCGACCTGAGGGCCCATCGCAGCTCGCTCCGCACCGACGTGCGCGCCCTCATCACCCGCCTCACCCACATCCTCGACTTGCAGGAAGAGGCCGAGGTCGAGGACAACCTCCGCTTCCTGAAGCGGCGCGAAGAGGGTCGGTAGCCGCGCCGTCCGCCGCGTCCCGCCGATGACGCCGGCCGACCTCGTCGTGCGGAACATCGGCTGCCTCGCGACGCTGGCGGGGCCCGCTCCACGCACGGGCGCGGGCTTGCGCGACCTCGCCCTCGTCGAGGCCGTCGCCGTGGCCTCTCAACGCGGGCGCATCGTTTACGCGGGTCCGGAGGCCGGCCTTCCCGCGGCCGTGGCTCTCGAGCCGGGGGCGACGGTGCTCGATGCCGAAGGCGCAGCCGTCGTTCCCGGCTTCGTCGATGCCCACACGCACCTCGCCTTCGCGGGAGACCGCGACGAGGAGATCCGCCGCCGGCTGGCCGGGGCCAGCTACCGCGAGATCGCGGCCGCCGGAGGCGGCATCGTCCGCAGCGTCGAGGCGACACGAAAGGCGTCGCGCGAGGAGCTGGCGGCGGCGATCCGCTCCCGCCTCGACGAGATGCTGCTGCAGGGCACCACCACCGCCGAGGTGAAGAGCGGCTACGGGCTCGAGCTCGAGGCCGAAATGCGGTCACTCGAGGCGATCGGTGACGCCGCCGCCGCGCACGCCGTCACGGTCGTCCCCACCTTCCTCGGCGCGCACGAGGTCCCGCTCGAGCACCGGGACGACCGGGAGCGTTACGTGCGCCTGCTCGTGGACGAGATGATCCCGGAGGTCGCCCGCCGCCGCCTGGCCGCCTTCTGCGACGTCTTCTGCGAGGAGGGTGTCTTCAGCGTGGCCGAGACGCGCCGGGTGCTGCTCGCGGCCCGCGCGCGCGGCCTCGGCCTCCGTGTCCACGCCGACGAGCTGACCCGTACCGGCGGCGCGGAGCTGGCCGCCGAGCTCGGCGCGCGCTCGGCCGACCACCTCGTCCACGTCTCCGAGGCGGGCATGCGCGCGCTCGCCGAGGCCCCGTGCGCGGCGACGCTGCTGCCCGCCGCCTCGTTCTACCTTCGGCTTCCGCGCTTCGCGCCCGCGCGGGCGCTGGTCGAAGCGGGGGCACCCGTCGCCCTCGGCACCGACGCGAACCCGGGCGGAGGGCTGTCCCCTTCGATGCCGTTCGCGATGACGGTGGCCTGCTTCTCCATGGGCCTGTCGTTCGAGGAGGCGCTCGCCGCCGCCACCGTCAACGCCGCCTGGTCGCTCGGCGTCCACCACGAGCGCGGGAGCGTGGAGGTGGGCAAGCGGGCCGACCTCGTCGTGCTGCGCTCGCCGCGCCTGCTCGACCTCTTGCGCGTGGGCGTTCCCGCCATCCGGGCGGTGGTGAAGGATGGGCGCGTCGCCGTTCGCGATGGCAGAATGCTCGCGTGAGCGCGATCCTCGCCGTCGAAGACCTCGTCAAGACGTATCGCGGGACACGCAAGACGCCGGCGGTGGAAGCGGTGAGGGGCGTCTCGTTCGAGGTGGCGCCGGGCGAGTTCTTCGGCCTGCTCGGCCCGAACGGCGCCGGCAAGAGCACAACACTCGGCTGCATCACCACCCTCGTCCGCCCCACGGCGGGCCGGGTGACCGTGGACGGAATCGACGTCATGCGGCGCCCGACCGAGGCCAAGCGCCGGATCGCGGTCGTGCCGCAGACGCGCAACCTCGACCGCGACCTGACCGTGCGCGAGGTGCTGACGTTCCACGCCGCGTACTTCGGCCTGCGGAAGGCGGAGCGCGAGTCGCGTGCGGACCGGCTCCTCGCGGAGATGCAGCTCACGGAGAAGGCGGGCGTGAAACCGCTCACGCTCTCGGGAGGCCTGCAGCAGCGGCTCCTCATCGCGCGCGCCCTCATGCACGATCCGAAGGTGCTGCTGCTCGACGAGCCCACGATCGGCCTCGACCCGCAGGCCCGGCGCCTCCTGTGGGAGACGTTGAGCCGCCTGCACGACGGCGGGCTGACCCTCATCATGACGACTCATTACATGGAGGAGGCCGACCGGCTCTGCCAGCGGCTGGCCATCATCGACCACGGCCGCATCCTGCAGCTCGACAGGCCGGCCGCGCTCAAGAAGGCGCTGCCGGGGGGTCGCATCCTCGACCTCTGGGTGCGGAGCCCGGAGCCGATCGCGCCGCGGCTGGAGGCGCTGCCCGGCGTGCTGCGGGTGGAAAAGGTGACGGGTACCGGCCAGGAGGACGGCTTCGAGCGCCTGCGGCTGTTCGTCGACCCGAAGGACGGCCTGCTCGACCGCGCGCTGCAGGCGGTGCAGGGCGCAGGCGGGGATCTGCAGCACGTGAGCCTGACCCAGCCGAGCCTCGAGGACGTCTACATCCATCTCACCGGCAAGGAGCTGCGCGAATGACCGCCTTCCTGGCTCTCCTCCACCGCGACTTGCGGGTGGCCTCGCGCAACGCCCTCCCGCTGCTCATGGGCACCCTCACCCAGCCGATCCTGGTGGTGCTGGTCTTCGGCAACATCCTGCCCCGGCTGCATCTGGTGGCCGACGAGTTCCGCACCGTCATGGTGCCCGGCCTGATGTCGATCACGATGATGATGGCCGGCGTCCAGGGCGTCCTCATGCCCCTGACGATCGACCTCTCCGGAAGCCGCGAGGTGGACGAGCGGCTGCTCGCCCCCATCAGCGTCCTCGGGGTGGCGATCGAGAAGGTCGTGGCGGGCGCGATCCACGCCGCGGTCGCCGGCCTCACCGCCCTGCCGGCGATGATGCTCCTGATGCACCGCGTCACGGGCGTCGAGGTGCATCCTCGCTGGGCGGTGCTCCTGCCCCTGGTGGCGCTGTGCGGCCTGCTCTCGGCCGCCTTCGGCCTGACCATCGGCAGCCAGGTGCAGCCGCGGTTCAGCGGTCTGCTCTTCGCCGTGATCCTGGGGCCGATGATGCTCTTCGGTTGCGCGTACTACCCGTGGACCGGGCTCGCCGTCATCGGACCCCTGCAGTACATCTTCCTGCTCAACCCGCTCGTGTTCATGAGCGAGTCGATGCGCATGGCGGTGACGCCGGACGTCAGCCACATGCCTCTGCCGCTGCTGATCGTCGGCACCGTGGGCTTCGCCGCGCTGTTCACGCTGCTCGGAGCCCGATCGTTCGAGAAGCGGACGATTCTCTGACACCAGCGAGAAGGTTGGCCGCCAGGTCGCTATTGCGGTTGTCCGGGCCCCCGCGCACAACCCCCTTTTCCGGGCGTATGCTCGACGGCAAACGAGGAGGTGGGCCGTGGCGGAGAAAGTGCGCTCGGTCGAGTACTACTACGCGACCATCCCCGACGAACCGGGAACCGGGTCCAAGGTTCTCGCTCAGCTGCAGCAGGCGGGCGTGAACCTGCTCGCATGTCTGGCCTTCCCGAGCGAGAAGGGGAAAACGCAGATCGACGTCGTGCCCGAGAACGCCGTTGCCCTCAAGGAAGCCGCCGGCAAGGCGGGCGTCAAGCTGACCGGTCCCCGCAAGGCTTTCCTGGTCCAGGGCGACGACCGTGTGGGCGCGGTCGCGGATGTCATGCGGAAGCTCGGCGAGGCCAGGATCAACATCACGGCGGCCGCCGCGGCGGCGGCCGGGAGCGGACGCTACGGGATGGTCCTCTGGGTCGCGCAGGGCGATCACGCGAAGGCGGCCAAGGCATTGGGGGCATAGCCGACCGGACCTCAGCCGCGAGCTAAGAAGGCCGGCCGGAGGTGACCGCCTCCACCACCGCGGTCAGCGTGGGGAAGCGCGGGCAGTCGCGATCGGCGTTGAGGCCGGCGGCGTCGATGAGCCATGCGTGCAGGCCGGCCGCGCGCGCGCCCACGACGTCGATGTGGAAGAAGTCGCCGACGTGGAGCGTCGAGCCCGCCCGCGCCCCGCACCTCTCGAGCGCGAGAGTGAAGATCGCCGGGTCCGGCTTCTCGACGCCGAGCTCGAAAGAGTCCATGACGAGGTCCACGGCGGAGAGCAGGCCGAGCCGCTCCAGCTTCGTGTGCAGCGTGCCGTTGGAATTGGAGACGACGACCAGGCGCGGCCCGAGGCGGCGCAGCTCCGCCAGCGCGGGCGGCACCTCCGCCGGGACGCTCTCCCAGAGGTTGTGGCGCCGGTGGTACTCGTGAAGCTCGACGAGCGCCTCGTCGGTGGCCTCCGACAGGGCGATGCCGGCGTGATGGAGCACGAGGTTGAAGTATTCCCAGCCGCGGCTCTGATCGGTAGTGGTCCGGATGCGCTCCGCCGTGTCCAGATCGCGCTTGGCGCGCGGCTCCGCCGCCGCGAGCCTGGCCGGCTCGACGACGACGCCTCGGTGGGCGAGGGCCTCGCTCACCCGGGCCCAGTTCGGGTTGACGAGGACCCCGCCCGCGTCGAGGAAAACCGCGTCCAGGGGCATACGTCGCGGCCGAGCCTTCTACGCTCACGAGGGGCCGGGCGCTTCCACGGCGACCCGGCCCCTGTATACGAGCCCTGTAGACGAGCTAGTCGTTCAGCTTCCGCCGGACCTTGCCCGCGACCCGTTCGGCCTCGCCCTCGCCGGCGAGATCGGGGTTGCCGGCGGCCTCACCGATCCCTCTCTTCACGCTGCCCTTGGCCTCCAGGGCCGCGCCCTTGACCGCCTCGATGGGCCGGGCGACCGCTTGCCGCACCTTGCCGACGTTCTTCTCGAGGTTGCCTTCGACCTCCAGGCGCGGGTTGCCGACCGCCCGGCCGGTGGTTTCCTTGATCTTGCCCTTCGCCTGCTGGCCAGCGCCCTTCATCTGCTCCTTCAAAGCACCCATGAGTACCTCCTCTCTTCGATCAAAGCACAGGATGTGCCAGAGAAGTGCGATGCGAGTCGAAGACATGGCGGGCACCGAGTCGAGCGGCACCGGGCCGGCCGCGAGCCGCCGATCCAGGGCAAGAGGCTCCGGCGGCCGTGGCATACTGCGGCGGACGCCATGCCCGTCATCGAGAGCCAGGTCGATACCGCCGGGGCCGAGTTCCGGGCCAACCTCGCGCACATGGACGGGCTCGAGGCGGAGCTGAAGGCCCATCTCGCCATCGCCCACGCCGGCGGCGGTGAAGAGGCGCAACGGCGGCAGCGCGAGCAGGGCAAGCTGCCGGTGCGCGATCGCGTGGAGCGCCTGCTCGACCGCGGCACCCCCTTCCTGGAGATCGGGGCTCTCGCCGCCGACGGCATGTACGACGCGGCCGCGCCTTCGGCGGGCCTCGTCACCGGCATCGGGCGCGTCAGCGGCCGCGAGGTGATGGTGGTCGCCAACGATCCCAGCGTGAAGGGCGGGACCTACTTCCCCCTCACCGTGAAGAAGCACCTGCGGGCCCAGGAGATCGCGGGGGAGAACCGGCTGCCGTGCGTCTACCTCGTCGACTCCGGCGGGGCCTTCCTGCCCCTGCAGGCCGAGGTCTTTCCGGACCGCGAGCACTTCGGCCGCATCTTCTACAACGAGGCGCGCCTGAGCGCGGCCGGGATCGCGCAGATCAGCGTCGTCCTCGGCTCGTGCACCGCGGGTGGCGCCTACGTCCCCGCGATGAGCGACGAGACCGCGATCGTCAAGGGCCGGGGGACGATCTTCCTCGGCGGGCCGCCCCTCGTGAAGGCCGCCACCGGCGAGGAGGTGACGGCGGAGGAGCTCGGCGGCGCCGACGTTCACACGCGGACGAGCGGCGTGGCCGACCATCTGGCCACCGACGACGAGCACGCGCTCGGCATCGCCCGCGACATCGTGTCCCGCCTCACCGCGCGCAAGGAGCCGCCGTGGACGGTGCGCGCGAGCGAGGAGCCCGCCTGCGATCCGAACGAGCTGGGGGGGATCATCCCCGCGAACCGGCGCCAGGCGTACGACGTCCACGAGGTGATCGCGCGGATCGTGGACGGCAGCCGCTTCAGCGAGTTCAAGGCCCTCTACGGCCCGACCCTCGTGACCGGCTTCGCCGACCTCATGGGCTATCCCGTGGGGATCCTGGCCAACAACGGCGTGCTCTTCTCCGAGAGCGCGCTGAAGGCCACGCATTTCATCGAGATGTGCTGCCTGCGGAAGGTGCCGCTGGTGTTCCTGCAGAACATCACCGGCTTCATCGTGGGCAAGGAGTACGAGCAGCGCGGCATCGCGAAGGATGGGGCCAAGATGGTGCACGCGGTGGCCAACGCGCAGGTGCCGAAGTTCACCGTCGTCATCGGGGGCAGCTTCGGGGCCGGGAACTACGGGATGTGCGGGCGCGCCTTCCAGCCGCGCCAGCTCTGGATGTGGCCGAACGCGCGGATCTCGGTGATGGGGGGCGAGCAGGCGGCGTCGGTGCTGGCCCAGGTCAAGCAGGAGCAGCTCGAGCGGCAGGGCAAGAGCATGAGCGCGGCCGAGATCGACGCCTTCAAGGCGCCGACCCTCGCCAAGTACGAGGAGGAAGGCAGCCCGTACTACTCGAGCGCGCGTCTGTGGGACGACGGCGTGATCGCTCCCCGTGACACCCGCACCGTCCTGGCCCTGGGGATCTCCGCCGCGCTCAACGGCCCCATCCCGGAGACGCGCTTCGGCATCTTTAGGATGTGAGCTGGGGGGCGCTCGCGGCGCGCCCCCCCGACCCCCGCGGCTCCGCGGGAGTGAATCCCGCTCCGCCGCTTTGCGTTACCTATGACCCAGCGCCCGTACCACGCCCTCCGGCATCGCGACTTCCGCCGGCTGTGGGCGGCCCAGCTCGTTTCCATCACCGGCTCCCAGATGCAGATGGTGGCCCTGCACTGGCACGTGTACCTGCTCACCCGGTCGCCCCTCGCCCTGGGCATGGTGGGACTGACCCGCGTCGTTCCCATCATCGCGTTCTCGCTGTGGGGCGGGGTCGTCGCGGACCGCGCGGACCGCAAGAAGGTGATGTTCGCCGCCCAGTCGGGCATGGCCGTGCTCTCGGCGATGCTGGCCGCGCTCACCTTCGCCGGCCGCGAGACCGTGCTCGCCCTCTACGCGCTGAACGCGCTTCTCGCCGCCGCCTCGGCGTTCGACAATCCGGCCCGGCAGGCGCTCATCCCGCGGCTGGTGCCGCCGGAGGACCTGCCCGGGGCGCTCTCCCTGAACCTGACGATGTTCCACGCCGCGTTCATCATTGGCCCTGCCCTGGCCGGGCTGCTGATCGCGGGACAGGGGACGATCGTCGTCCGGCCGGCCGAGCTGGCGGGGGCCGGGGCCGGCCAGGACACGGGCACCCTGGCCTTCATCTACGCGCTCAACGCGCTTTCGTTCGTGGCCGTGCTCTTCGCCCTGATGACGATGCGCACCTCCGGCGTGGTCACGGCCGAGGGGGGCGCCCACGAGGCGCCGCTGGCCGCCCTGCGCGCAGGGCTGCGCTTCGTCCTCACGACGCCGATCATGGTCTGGACGATGGGCCTCGACTTCTTCGCCACTTTCTTCGCAGGCTCGATGTCGCTGCTGCCGATCTTCGCCGACCAGGTCCTCCACGTCGGCGCGGCCGGCTACGGCTGGCTCGTCGCCGCTCCCGCCGTCGGCGCCCTGCTGGGCTCGATCTACACCTCCGTCTGGCCGCTGCCCCGGCGGCAAGGGGTGGTGCTGCTGTGGTCGATCGCCGCCTACGGGATGGCCACGATCGTCTACGGCTTCTCCCGCAGTTACGTCCTGACCCTCGTCGCTCTTGCCGGAACCGGCCTCGCCGACCTCGTCTCCACGGTCGTCCGCCAGACGCTACGCCAGCTCCTGACTCCCGACCACCTGCGCGGGCGCATGACCTCGGTGAACATGATCTTCTTCATGGGCGGCCCGCAGCTCGGAGAGATGGAGGCGGGGCTCGTCGCCTCGCTCTTCGCCTCCGCGGTCACGGGGGTCACCGTGTCCGTGGTCTCGGGGGGGCTGGCCACCCTCGTCATCGCGGCGGCGGTGGGGGCGGCGACGCCGCTCGTCCGGCGCTACGAGCCGCCGTCCTCGCCGGTCCGCCCCTGACTGGCCGGACGCCGAGGCCCCGTGGCATACTGCGCGCAGCGTGAACCTCGAGCGCATTGAGGTGCAGTTCGATGGTCCGGTGGCGCGCATCTGGCTGAACCGCCCCTCCGCCCGCAACGCGTTCGACGGCCTGATGGTCACCGAGCTGCGCAAGACACTATTCGACCTGCGCACGGTCGACGCGGTGCGGGTGGTCGTGCTCGGGGGCCGTGGCGCTTCCTTCTGCGCGGGGGCGGACCTCGAGTGGATGCGGGCCACCGCGTCCTTCTCGCGCGAGGAAAACCTGCGTGAGGCCCAGGCCCTCGCCGATCTCTTCTTCACCGTGTACGAGTCGCCCAAGCCGGTGGTGGCTCGCGTCCATGGCGCCGCGCTCGGCGGGGGATCCGGGCTCGTTGCGGCGTGCGATATCCCGGTCGCCGCCCTCGGTACGCAGTTCGGCTTCACGGAGGTGCGGCTGGGCATACTCCCCGCGGTGATCTCCCCCTACGTGATCGGCAAGATCGGCGAATCGGCGGCGCGGGAGCTGTTCCTCACCGGCGAGCGCTTCGAGGCGGTCCGGGCCCTCGAGATCGGCCTCGTGCGCGCGGCGGTGCCGGAGGCGGACCTCGACGCCGCCATCGAAGGACGGGTACAGGAGCTGCTGAAGGCCGGTCCGCGGGCGATCGCGGAGGCGAAGGCCCTCATCCGCGAGGTCGCGTTCCGGCGCGTGGAGGACGTGCAGCGCTACACGGTGGAGCGCATCGCCGAGGTCCGGGCCTCGCCCGAGGGCCAGGAGGGCATGCGCGCGTTCCTGGAGAAGCGCAAGCCCTACTGGGTCCCTTGAGCCCGCCGGCTCCGCCCGGCGCCTCGCGCCACCTCCGGTCCCTGGCCGCCGCGCTTGCGCTCATGCTCGTCGCCGTCGGCGTGCTCGTCGCGTGGTCGTGGCGGTACAGCTCCGGGCACCTCGTCTACGCGCTCGACGACGCCTACATCCACCTGGCCATGGCGCGGAACCTGGCCGAGCACGGCGTCTTCGGCGTGACGCGGTACGGCTTCACATCGTCTTCGTCCTCACCGCTGTGGACGCTGGTGCTGGCCGGGGTGTTCGCCATTTTCGGCGCGCGCGACTGGGTGCCTCTCGCTTTCAACGTCCTCTTTGCCGCTTCGCTCCTCGCGGTGGCCGACCGCGTACTCCAGACCCACGGGGCCCGACCACGATCCCGGCTGCTGGCCCTCGTCGCGGTCGTCGTCCTCACGCCGGTTCCGCCGCTGGTGCTGGTGGGACAGGAGCATCTCCTGCACGCCACGCTGACGCTCGTCTTCGCGGCGCTGCTGACATGGGCGGCGCCTTCGGCGGCGCTCCTCCTCGTCGCCCCCGCCCTGACGGCGACGCGATACGAGGGGCTGTTCCTCGTGTTCATCGCATGTCTCGTTCTCGCCGCCCGGCGCCGCTCCTCGTTCGCGCTCGCGCTCGGCGTCGTTTCGCTGCTACCGCCCGCCGTCTATGGCCTCGTCTCCCTCGCCCATGGCTGGTACGCGCTGCCCAACCCCGTCATCCTCAAGGGCGCCCTGGGCGAGGGCCTCGCGGGCTGGGGCCGCCTCGCCCTGGTGCCGTTCCTCGGCGGATGGGGCGAGCTCGTCCGTACCCCTCACGTGCTGGCGCTCGTCATGCTGGCCGCGGTGACGCTCGTCGCGCGCTGGCGCTCGCCGTCGTCCCGGGAGGGCACGCTGCTGATCGTGTTCATCGGCACGGCCATCCTCCATCTGCAATATGCCCGGACCGGCTGGTTCTATCGCTACGAGGCGTACCTGGTGGTGTTCGGCATCGTGGCGGCCGCCGTCGCGCTGGACGGCCTCGGCGACCGCGTCCGCCCGAGGTGGCTGCCCGCGGCGCTCGCTTCCGCGGTGGCGCTGGTCTGCGCCGTGCGCGGGGTCCGCGCCCATCTCGAGACGCCCGGCGCAGTCGGCAACATCTACGAGCAGCAGATCCAGATGGGCCGGTTCCTCGCGCGGTACTACCCGGGAGAGTCGGTGGCCGCCAACGATATCGGCGCGATCGACTGGCTGGCCGATCTGCGTGTCCTGGATCTGTGGGGCCTGGCCAGCCGTGAAGTGGCGGAGGCGAAGCTCACGGGTCGTTACACGACGGCCGTGATCGCGGAGCTCGCCCGATCTCGCGGCGACCGCGTGGCGGTGATCTACGAGCGCTGGCTGGACGCGGCGGGGGGCGTCCCGCCGGAGTGGATCCGCGCCGGCCGATGGCGGGTCGCCCGCAACGTGGTCCTCGGCGACCGCACGGTCGCGTTCTACGCGGTCGATCCGACCGAGGCGGCCGCCCTCGCCGATCACCTCCGCGTGTTCGCGCCGGAGCTTCCACCCGGCGTCGCGCAGATGGGGCCGTACACGCGCTAGATGCTTTCTTGTTGACAGCAGTGACCGCGGGGCCTAGGCTGTTGTGTTCCAAGAGCTAACAATCGATCTTTCCGAATGAGAGGTTTCGCATGAACCGGATAGCTACGGGTGTCGTCGTTGCCGCCGCATTCTCGCTCGCTACCGTCAGCGCCGTGCCCGCCCGCGGTCAGGGCAGCACCGCCAGCGTCGAGGACCAGATCAAGAAGATGGAGAAGGACCGCGCCGCGGCCGTCGTCAAGGGAGATGTGGCGACACTGGAAAAGCTGACCTCCGACGACTACATCCTGATCAATGCAAACGGCGAGTTGTCGGACAAGCCGACCACCATGAACAACATCAAGACGGGCGTCATCAAGCTCACGGCCAACGAGGTCTCGGACCTGAAGGTCCGCGTCTACGGTAATACGGCCGTGGTGACCGGCAAGTCGACCGCGAAGGGAACCATCGGCGGCCGAGAGCTGAAAGGACCGGTCATGTTCACTCGCGTCTACGTCAAGAAAGACGGCAAGTGGCAGTCGGTCGCGTTCCAGCAGACGCCCATCGTCGCTCCCTGAGCGGTGTAGGTCCGGACTGGTCGCCGGTGATGCGGTAGGTACCGCCGCCGGCGACCGGGCCGCCTCCAGACCGCCGATACCGCGCAGAAGCGGAGCGCGTCGTCAAAAGTCGTTTTCGGGCAACGGCGGGAAGAACAGCGTGCCGGGCGCCACCGGCTCGAACGGTCCGTTGCGTCGCGCGCGACCGATGCGTGAGCCGAGGCCAGGAAGGTCCGCCGCCGACATGACGCCGTGGGCGGCGAGCTGACGCTCGAGGGCCGTGCGCCGCTCGGCTGGAATCGTGGCCCGCTCGGCGTACGCGCCATACAACATCTGCGCGTTCCAGCGGATGGCGCGGGCGCTGTCGGGGTGGAAGTTGAGCGCGAAGGCTCGCGACACGTGGGCGCCGCCGAGGACACCCGAGGCGAACAGCACCGCGGCGGCCGCCCGCAACGCCGGGTGATCGCGGGCGAGCGCCCACAGCGCGCTGCCGTAGAAGAGCGCGGCGAAGCTCACCGCAAAGAACAGCATGTCGTCGCGGCGGAACGTCAGCGCCGGCGTGCAGGCCAGAACCGCCGACGCCAGGAAGACGAACGCGGGGCGCGCGTCGATCGACCGCCGGCAGAGCATCAGGCCGAGGACGACCAGCACGGGAGCCGCCGTCCACGTCCAGGCCAGCGCGCGGCTGAGGCCGTCGAACGACTCGGGGCCGACGAGGTTCAGTACCCGCCGGACGGCGACGAAGAAGCTCTGCACGTCCATGCCTGGCGGAGGCGCGTCGGGCACGGTGTGCAGCCGATGGACGAAGAGCGCACCGGAGACCGCCAGCAGGCCGACGGCAAAGGCCATCAGGGCCCGGCGCTCGGCGGGCGCGGCCATGAAACCCAAGAGCAGCAGTACGGGCACGAGAGCGAGCGCATCCTCGCGGACGAGGACCGCCGACGCGAAAGCCAGCAGCGATGCGACGAGCCACGGTGGAGACCGCCGGCGCAAGCCCGCCATGAGGGCCAAGGTGGCGGCCGCGAAGAACAGGCCTTGCAAGGGGTGGTTCCCGTCGGTGAGCCAGGCGTAGTGATACACGCTGTAGCGCGAGCAGAGGAGCAGCAGGCCGGCCCCGATCGCCGCCGGCTCGGGCACGCCGAGCGAGCCGGCCACCCTCACGAGCAGGCTCGCGTAGAGGGCGAACAGAGCGACCAGGAAGAGCCGGTGGGCGGCGACGTCCTCGCCCAAGACCCGGTAGCGCGCCTCGTTGAAGAGCAGGGTGAGCGGCCGGAGGCCGGGGTGCTCGATCCCGTCGGGATCCCACGACCCCCACCAGGCCCGCGCTCTCTCTTCGGGCGCGAACGTGCGCAGCAGGTGGAGGTCGTCGTAGACCATCGGCCAGCGGAGCGCCGGCCACGCGAGGGCGAGTCCGACGATGAAGAAGAGGAGGAAGCTGGCCGCCGCGCCGCGCAGCGCCCGCATGCGCGCGGATGGTAGCATGGTCGGGGAGAAGGCTTGTTCGCAAAGGTCCTCATTGCCAACCGGGGTGAGATCGCCGTGCGCGTGGCCCGTACGTGCCGCGTCATGGGCATTCCCACGGTGGCCGTGTACTCCGAGGCCGATCGGGGCGCGCTCCATCCCCGGGAGGCCGACGAGGCGGTCCTCGTCGGCCCGGCCGAGGCCGCCCGCTCCTACCTCGACATCGACGCGGTGCTGGCGGCGGCCAAGCGGACCGGGGCCGACGCCGTCCATCCCGGCTACGGCTTCCTGAGCCAGAACGCCGACTTCGCGGAGGCGGTGCTCCGCGCCGGGCTCACGTTCATCGGCCCGCCGCCCGACGTGCACCGCGCGATGGGCGACAAGCAGGCCGCGCGGCGGCGGATGGCGGCCTCCGGCGTCCCCGTCGTCCCCGGCTACGAAGGCGACGACCAGTCGGACGGCGCGCTGCTTGCGGCCGCGCGCGAGGTCGGCTGGCCCGTGATCCTCAAGCCGTCGCGGGGAGGCGGCGGCAAGGGAATGCGCGTCGTGCGAAGCGCGGAGGACTTCCCCTCCGCGCTGGCGGCCTCGCGCCGCGAGGCGCGCGGGGCCTTCGGCGACGACCGCATGGTGCTCGAGCGGTACCTGGAGAAGCCCCGTCACGTCGAGGTCCAGGTGCTCGGCGACACTCACGGGCATCTCGTGCACCTCTTCGAGCGCGAGTGCTCCATCCAGCGCCGCCACCAGAAGATCGTCGAAGAGACGCCGAGCCCCGCCCTCACGCCCGAGCGCCGCGCGGCGCTGTGCGCGGCGGGCCTGGCCGCGGCGCGGGCCGCCGCGTATGTGAATGCGGGCACGGTGGAGTTCCTCCTCGCCCCCGACGGCTCGTTCTACTTCCTCGAGGTCAACACGCGCCTGCAGGTCGAGCACGCGGTGACGGAGGCGATCACGGGGCTGGACCTCGTGCGCCTGCAGATCGAGATCGCGGCGGGGAAGGCGCTCCCGTTCGGGCCGGACGAGGTGTCCGCGCAGGGGCATGCGCTCGAGTGCCGGCTGTACGCGGAAGACCCCGACCACGACGATCGGCCCGCGCCGGGCCGCGTCCTCCACTACGCCGCCCCCGAAGGTCCCGGGATCCGATTCGACTCGGGCGTGGTCGCGGGCTCGGAGGTCACCGTCCACTACGACCCGATGCTCGCCAAGCTCGTGACCTGGGGCCGCGATCGCGGCGAGGCGGTGGCGCGCATGCGCGCCGCCCTGCGCCGGACCGTCGTGCTCGGCGTGACCACGAACCTCGCGCGGCTGCAGGCGATCGTCGATCATCCCGCCTTCCGGGCCGGCGCGCTCCACACCGGCTTCATCGAAGAGCACCTCGCCGCTCCGGCGCCGCCCGTGGGCCCGCCGCCCGAAGCCCTGGCGGCCGCCCATGCCGCTCTCCGCCTGAGCCGTGGCGCGGGCTCTCCCGAAGCGGCCGCATCCGATCCATGGGAGACGCTGGGCCCGTGGCGGCTCGCGTGAGCGTCGAGCTCGTCGCCCCCGGCATCTTCGTCTGGCGCGACGACGACCACGTCGAGACGTTCCACTGCGTCCGCGACGGGGAGGTCGTCCATCTCTTCTGGCGGGGGACGGCGTACCGGCTCGAGGCGGACGGCCAGAGCTCACGCTCCGCCCACCGTGTGGTCCCGGGAGCGCTCGAGGCGCCGATGCCGGGCCGGGTGATCGCGGTGCGGGTCGAGCCCGGCCAGGCGGTCACGAAGGGGCAGGAGCTCCTCGTCGTCGAGGCGATGAAGATGGAGAACGCCCTCCGCGCGCCGCGCGACGGGACCGTGAAATCCGTGGCCGCCCGTCCCGGGGACATGGTGAGCCCGGGCGTGGTGCTGGTGGAGCTGGAGTGAGCCTCGGCTCGCTGCCGCGCCGCGTGACGGTCGTGGAGGTCGGACCGCGCGACGGCCTGCAGAACGAAGCGGCCCCGGTCACGGTGGACGACCGCGTCTCGTTCTGCAACCGTCTGCTCGACGCCGGCCTGAAGGTGGTGGAGGTCGGGGCCTTCGTCTCGCCGCGCTGGGTGCCGCAGATGGCCGGCTCCGACGAGGTCGTCCGCCGCGTCGGCCGGCGGCCGGGCGCGAAGACACCGGTGCTCGTCCCCAACCGCCAGGGCTTCGAGCAGGCCCGGCAGGCCGGCGTGAAGGAGATCGCCGTCTTCACCGCCGCCAGCGAGACCTTCAACCGGAAGAACATCAACGCGACGATCGACGAGAGCTTCCAGCGCTTCGCGGAGTTCGTGCCCGAGGCGGCGAAGGACGGGTTCTGGGTGCGCGGCTACGTATCCACCTGCTTCGGCTGCCCGTACGAGGGACAGGTGAAGCCGGAAAAGGTGGCAGAGGTGGCGCGGCGGCTGCTCGAGGCCGGGTGCCACGAGATCTCCATCGGCGACACCATCGGCGTCGGCGTTCCGTCCCAGGTGACCGACGTCATGGGCCGGCTGAAAGAGGTCGTGCCCGCCCGCGCCCTCGCCGTCCACTTCCACGACACGAGGGGCACGGCCCTCGCCAACGTGCTCGCCGCCCTGCAGTCGGGCATCGCCACCGTCGACAGCTCGGCGGGCGGCCTCGGGGGCTGTCCCTACGCGCCCGGAGCGAGCGGGAACCTGGCCACCGAGGACTTGCTCTACATGCTCCACGGCATGGGCATCGAGACCGGCGTCGACCTGGCCCAGGTGGCCGCCGCCTCCCGCGCCATCGCCCCCCGGCTCGGCCATCCCCTGCCCAGCCGCTACCTGCAAGCCTGCCGCTGAGGCGAATGCGGAGAGGTGCCATGAACCAGCGATTGCGGACCCCCGCGCTCGTAGTCGCCGCCGCCACTCTCGTCGCGGCGGCGCCCGCGAAGCTCGAGCTGACCGTCGACAGCATCATGCGCGGCCCCAAGCTCGTCGGCTATCCCCCCACGGGCCTGCGCTGGTCCGGGGACTCGCGCGAGCTGTACTTCGAGTGGCGCCACGCCGGAGAAGACGAGCCCGCGACCTGGGTGGTCGCCCGCGAGGGCGGCGAGCCGCGCCGTCTCACCGACGAGGAGCGGAAGAAGGCCCCGGCCGCGGACGGCATTTGGGACGACGCGCATCGCCGGGTTCTCTCCGTGGACGACGGCGACGTGGTGATGGTGGACTCCGTGGCCCGCACCCGCCGGCAGGTCACCCGCACCGTCGAGAAGGAGTCGAGCCCGCACTGGGCCCGCCGGGAGAGCCACGTCAGCTTCCTCCGCGGCAACGATGTATACCTCGTCCCGCTCGATGCGGGCGCGGGCGACCTCGTGGTGCAGCTCACAGAAGTGGGTCCGGCGAAGGCCGAGCCGAAGCCGACCGAAAGCCAGACCTTCCTCAAGGAAGAAGAGCAGAAGCTGATCGGTCATGTGCACGAGGCGGCCGAGAAGAAGAAGAAGGAAGAGGAAAGGAAGAAGAAGGCCGCCCTGCCGAAGCTGGAGGTGAAGGACGGACAGAGCGTCTCCGACGCGGCCCTCGCCCCCGACGACGATCACGTCTACCTGCTCGTGGCCGACAAGGCCGACCGGGCCAAGACGGCGCAGGTCCCCAACTACGTGACCGAGTCGGCCTACACGGAGGAGATCGCCAGCCGCAGCAAGGTCGGCGACCTCCAGGAGAAGCGCCGCCTCGCGATCCTGAGCCGCAAGACCGGCAAATCGGTGTGGGCGAGTGCGGAGTTCGCGGGAAAGAAGGCCGCAGAGGGCGCAGAGAAGCCGTCACCGAAGCCAGCAGAGGCCGCAGAGAAGCCCCCCGAGGCCGCAGAGAAGCTGGCGGCAGGCCTGCGTGAGGTGCGTTGGAGCCTGCCGGTGTTCTCGCGCGACGGCGCGTTTGCGGTCGTCTCGGCGCGGTCGGCGGACAACAAGGACCGCTGGCTGGTCCTCCTCGATCCCGAGACCGGAGCCTCCCGCGCGCTCGACCACCTGCACGACGACGCCTGGGTCCGCGACACGAGCGACGGCCTCGGCTTCCTGCCCGATGACCGCCGGATCTGGTTCCTCTCCGAGCGTGACGGATGGATGCATCTGTACACCGTCGACGTGTCGCGTCCCGGGGCCGAGGCGACTCCGCTCACGTCGGGGCGCTGGGAAGTGACCCAGGCCGAGCTGTCACCCGACCGGCGAAGGATCTACTTCGCTTCGACGGAAGCCGGCCCCGCCGAGCGCCACGTCTACACGGTGTCCGTCGACGGTGGCCGGCACACGCGCCTCACGACCGCGCCCGGTGCCAGCGAAGCCGAGGCCTCTCCCGACGAGAAGACCCTCGCTCTCATCCATTCCGAAGCCAACCAGCCGCCCGAGGTCTACCTCGCGCCGAATCGGCCCGGCGGCGAGCTCCGCCGCATCACGACCAGCCCCAGCGAAGAGTGGCGCTCGTACCCGTGGCTGGCCCCTCCCCTGGTGACGTACAAGGTGCGGGACGGGGCGGAGGTGACGGCGCGCCTCTACACGCCGGAGATGGTCGGGGCGAAGCGTGATCCGCTCGCGCCCGGCGTCGTCTTCGTCCACGGGGCCGGCTACCTGCAGAACGCCCACCGATACTGGTCGAGCTACTACCGCGAGTACATGTTCCACCACCTGCTGGCCTCGCGCGGATACGTCGTCCTCGATCCCGACTACCGCGGCAGCGCCGGCTACGGCCGCGACTGGAGGGTGGGGATCTACCGCCACATGGGTGGCCACGACCTCGAGGACGTCGTCGACGGCGCCCGGTACCTGGCCGCGGCGCAGAACGTCGACCCGCGCCGCATCGGCGTGTACGGGGGCAGCTACGGGGGGTTCATCACGCTGATGGCGATGTTCACCGCCCCGGACGTGTTCGCCGCGGGGGCGGCGCTGCGGCCGGTCACCGACTGGGCCCACTACAATCACTCCTACACGTCCAGCATCCTGAACGAGCCTCCCCGCGACCCCGAGCCCTATCGCCGCAGCTCGCCCATCTACTTCGCCGAGGGGCTCAAGGGCGCCCTCCTCATCGGCCACGGCATGGTCGACACCAACGTCCATTTCCAGGACTCGGTCCGCCTCGCCCAGCGGCTCATCGAGCTGCGCAAGGAGAACTGGGAGCTGGCCGCCTACCCGGTGGAAAACCACGCCTTCGAGGAGGAGACGAGCTGGGCCGACGAGTACAAGCGGATCCTGAAGCTCTTCGAGCAGAACCTGCGCGGCCAGGGTCCTCCGCCGCCGCGGTGATACGCTCTGGGCGCATGGAGCGCGCGGGGACCCTGCTCGTCGTCGACGACGACGCGGACAACCGCGACCTGCTCAGCCGCCGCCTCGAGCACGAGGGATGGAGCACCCGGCAGGCGGAGAGCGGGGAGCAGGCGCTGGAGGTCGTGCGGGCGGGCGGCGTCGACCTCGTGCTCCTCGACCTCATGATGCCGGGGATGGGCGGCCTGGACGTGCTGAAGGTGCTGCGGCGGACGCGCTCCGCCGCGGAGCTGCCCGTCATCATGGTCACCGCTTCCTCGGACAGCGAGGACGTGGTCGAAGCGCTCGGCCAGGGCGCGAACGACTACGTGACCAAGCCGATCGACTTCCCGGTGGTGGTGGCCCGCATCGACGCCGCCCTGCGCACGCGGCGGGAGGCTTCCACCCCCGCGCCGGCAACGCTGGCCGAGGTCGGCATCGGCACCGTGCTCGGCGACCGATACCGCCTCGAGTCGCGCATCGGGTCCGGCAACCACGGGGCCGTCTACCGCGCCCGCCACGTGGAGCTGGACCGGGCGGTGGCGGTGAAGGTCCTGCGCACGGGGGCGCCAGGGAGCGGCGACGCCCTGCACCGGTTCCGCCGCGAAGGCATCGCCGCCTGTAGGGTCCGCCATCCCCACGCGGTGGCCGTCCTCGACTTTGCCGTCGCGGGCGGCGTGGCCTATCTCGTCATGGAGCTGCTCGAAGGCCATTCGCTCGACGTCGAGCTGGCTCCCGCCACGCCCCTCGGCGTTCAGCGCTCGGTGACGATCGCGGTCCCGGTGTGCGAAGCGCTGGCCGAGGCGCACCGGGCCGGCATCGTCCACCGCGACGTGAAGCCGGCCAACATCTTCCTGCACCGGATGGGGGACGTCACCGTGCCCAAGGTGCTCGATTTCGGCATCGCCCGGATCCTCGGCGGGGCGGCGCCGCGCCATGCGCTCACGCTCGACGGCTGGATCGTGGGCACTCCCGCGTACATGGCGCCCGAGCGCTTCGAGAGCGGGGCCTGCGACGGCAAGGCCGACGTCTACGGGCTCGGCGTCACGCTCTTCCAGATGCTCTCCGGCCGCCTGCCCTTCGAAGCGGTCGACGGCGAGCCGATGGCCCTGGCCCGCAAGCATCTCGGCGAGCTGCCCCCGCCGCTGCGCGCGCTCAACCCCGAGGTGCCGCTCTCGCTGGAAGAAGCCGTCATGCGCGCCCTGGCCAAGCAGCCGCCGAAGCGGCCCAGCGCCGCCGAGCTGGCGATCCTCCTCGCGGCGTCGGCGCCGGCCGCCTCCGGCTGAGCGGGATGGCAACCCGCCGCCCGCCGCGGCGCGTGATCCCGGACCTGCTGGCGCCCGGCCTCCGCGTCGTCTTCTGCGGCATCAACCCCGGCCGCATGTCCGCCGCCGCGCGCCTCCACTTCGCCAACCCGCGGAACGACTTCTGGCGGCTGCTCCACGCCGCCGGCTTCACGCCGCGGTTGATGACGCCGGCCGAGCAACGCGAGCTGACGGGCCACGGCTGCGGCATCACCAACTCCGCCCATCGCGCGACGGCGGGCTCGGGCGACTTGCGCCGGGGCGACTTCGCGGGCGCGGCGGAGCGCCTCGCGCGCCTGGCGGCCGATCTGCGGCCGGCGCTGATCGCGTTCGTGGGGAAGGAGGCGTATCGGGGCGCCTTCGGCGAGCGGCCCTCCCTCGGCCTGCAGGAACGGCGCCTGGGGGACACGCGCCTGTTCGTGCTTCCCTCCACCTCGCCCGCCAACGCCGCGGTGCCCTGGGCCGAGCGACTCCGCTGGTTCCAGGAGCTCAGGGCCCTGGCTTCGCGAGCTCGTTCTTGAATGTAACCCCGTCCTTCATCACGAAACCGACGCGCTCCAGCTCCTTGACGTCCTTCAGCGGGTCGCCCCGCACGGCGACGACGTCGGCATAGGCGCCGGGCGCCACCACGCCGACCTGGCCGGCCAGCCCGAGCATCTCCGCCGGAACCGAAGTCGCGGACCGAAGCGCGGCCGCGGGCGACATCCCGAGCTCGACCATCCGCGAGAACTCGGCGGCGATCGGCTCCGACCAGGAGAAGCCGCCCACGTCGGTCCCGAAGACGATCCTGACGCCGGCCTTCAGCGCCTTCTGGAACGACGGCCCGTGGACCTCGGCGCGCTTGCGGTCGCGGCGGCCCGCCGGCGTGCCCTCCGGCGCCCATCCCTCGTAGTAGACGCCGAGCGTCGGGCAGTACCACGTCCCCTGGCGCACCATCTGGGCCACCGCGGCGTCGTCGAGGTCGAGCCCGTGCTCGATGGAATCACACCCGCCGTCGAGGGCGCGGTGCAGGCCCTCGCCGCCGTAGGCGTGGCAGGCGACCTTGCGCTGCCAGCCGTGGGCCTCGTCCACGATCGCCTTCAGCTCCTCCACCGTCAGCGTCGGCTGCGAGACGAGGCCGCCCTTCGCGTCGACCCACGAGCGGTGGGTCATGTAGACCTTGATCCAGTCCGCGCCGTGGTCGAGCTGCTCGCGGGCCGCCTTGCGCGCCTCGACCGGGCCATCCACGAGCTGGGCGCCCTTGGGCACGTCGACCTCGGGCGCGTAGCCTTCGAGCGGATAACCGCCCGTCGTCGAGATCGCGCGCGTGACCACGAGCATCCGCGGCCCGGGGATGTATCCCTTCTCGATCGCCTCCTTGATCCCCACGTCGCCGTAGCCGGCGCCTTCGGTCTCGACGTCGCGGATGGTGGTGAAGCCCTGCTCCAGGGCGCGGCGCGCGGAGACCGCGGCCCGCACCGCGCGCAACGCGAGGGGGGCCATGAGCAGCTGCGCGTCGTATCCGCCTTCCTTCGGGTCCTCGCCCTGGAGGAAGACGTGAGTGTGGGAGTCGACGAGGCCCGGGAGGACGGTCGACGACGACAGGTCGATGATGGCAGCGCCCGCCGGGACCCGCGTGGACGACGCGTCGCCGACGGCCTCGATGCGCTGGCCGCGCACCACGATCGCCTGGTCGTGCCGCGGCGGGCCGGATCGGCCGTCGAGAAGCGTGCCGGCCCGGATGAGGGTCACCGCGGCCTCGCCGCTCGCACCTTCCGGCCGTTCGGTCGGAGCGAAGAGAGCGATGATGAGAAGAGGCAGGAACGCCAATCGCATACGCACCCCCTTGGACGCGGTCCGCGCGCCGGGCCGAGAGTCTACTAAAATGATCCCTTCATGACGCCTGCCGAGCGCTGGGTCGACGAAGTGGCCCGCACCACGCGGCCGGAGCGCGTCGTGTGGTGCGACGGGTCCGAGGAGGAGAGCCGCCGGCTCGTCGACGGCATGGTCGCCGACGGCACGCTCCTTCGCCTGCATCCGACCGCCGCCCCCGGCTCCACGCTCCACCGCAGCCATCCTTCCGACGTGGCCCGGACGGAGCACCTGACCTTCATCGCCAGCCGCGACAAGCGCGACGCCGGCCCCACCAACAACTGGATGGCGCCTTCGGAAGCACGAGCGCGGGTCGGCCCGCTCTTCGAAGGCGTGATGAAGGGCCGGACGATGTACGTGGTCCCGTACGTGATGGGCCCGCTCGGCTCGCCCTTCAGCCGCGTCGGGATCGAGGTCACCGACAGCCCGTACGTGGCGGCCAACATGCGCCTCATGACGCGCATGGGCGAGCCGGCCCGGCGGCAGCTCGGCGCGAGCGAGAGCTTCGTGCCCGGGCTGCACTCCACCGGCGACCTGTCTCCCGAGCGCCGGTACATCGTGCACTTCCCGGAGGAGCGGCTCATCTGGAGCGTCGGCTCCGGCTACGGCGGCAACGCGCTCCTCGGCAAGAAGTGCTTCGCGCTGCGCATCGCCGGCGCCCTCGCCCGCGACGAGGGCTGGATGGCCGAGCACATGCTCATCCTGGAGCTGGAGCTGCCCGGCGGCGAGATCCATTACATCGCCGCGGCCTTCCCGTCCGCCTGCGGCAAGACCAACCTCGCGATGATGGTCTCGCCCTTCGAGCGCGTGGGCTACAAGGTGCGCACCGTCGGCGACGACATCGCGTGGCTGCGTCCGGGAACGGACGGCCGGCTGTGGGCGGTGAACCCCGAGGCCGGCTTCTTCGGCGTGGTGCCCGGAACGGGACCCGACACGAACCCCAACGCGATGGCCACCATCAGCCACGACACGATCTTCACCAACGTGGCGGTGACGTCCGACGGGATCCCGTGGTGGGAGGGCAAGGAGAAGAGCGCGCCGCCGGGGCTCATCGACTGGCAGGGCAAGCCGTGGGACGGCCGGAGCAAGGCCGCCCATCCCAACGCGCGCTTCACCGCCGCCGCGCGCCAGTGCCCGAGCATGTCGGCGCGCTGGGAGGACCCGCAGGGCGTCCCGCTCTCCGCGATCGTGTTCGGCGGGCGTCGGGCCCGCCTCGCTCCGCTCGTCTTCGAGAGCCGGGACTGGGAGCACGGGGTATTCGTGGGCGCGACGATGGGCTCGGAGACGACCGCCGCCGCCACGGGGCAGGTCGGCGTCGTGCGGCGCGACCCGATGGCCATGCTGCCCTTCTGCGGCTACAACATGGGCGATTACTTCGCCCACTGGCTGAAGATGGGACGCACGCTCTCCCGGCCCCCGCGCATCTTCCACGTCAACTGGTTCCGCACGGGCCACGACGGCCGGTTCATCTGGCCCGGCTTCGGCGAGAACCTGCGCGTGCTGATGTGGATGATCGACCGCGTGAAAGGCGTGGCCGCCGGCGCGGACGCACCCATCGGCGTCGTGCCCACCCCCGACGCGCTCAACGTCGACGGCCTCGGCCTCGGCCGCGGCGACCTGGAGCGGCTGCTCACCGTGGACCGGGACGAATGGGCGGCGGAGGTCCCGGAAATGCGCGCGTTCTTCGATCGGTTCGGCGACCGGCTCCCTCCCGAATTGAGCCGCGCCCTCGAGTCGCTCTCCCGGCAGGTCGTCACCGCCAGGGTGTGACAGGAGGATCGTCATGCTGCGGAGTTTCGGGGTCGTCGCCTTGATCCTGCTCGCGCGCGGGGCCGCCGCGGACGCGGGAGCGCTCACCTGCGAACCGTCCGCGCTGGATGCGCGCAGCTATCGCCTCACCACGCGCGCCCAGGCCCTCATCATCAATGATCCCCGGGGGAGCTGGTGGGACGGCTTCCAGCTCGGCAAGCACGAGGAGCAGCTCGCCGATCTCAACGACGCCTCGGCCTTCGCCGCCGAGCGGGCCCTCGAGGCCGACCCCCGCAACCTGATGGGGTACGGCATCCTCGCCCGCGTGGCCCTCGCCCTCGAGCAGCCCGACCGGGCGGAGGCGGCGTGGCAGCGCGCCCTCGACGGGGGCGGCGCCGTGGTGTGGAGCGCGACGCTCTACGACGTCGACGCCCGCACCTATTTCTTCCTCGCCTTCGACCGCCACGCGCTGCGCGTCTACCGGATGGAGCAGCTCGCGGGTGTCGTCAAGCGGGGCTTCTACGGCATCCCGGAGTTCCCGGGCGCGGACAACGAGCGCTTCTACGCGGCGTGGGGCGGCTGCATCGATCCCACGATCGTTCCCGACGCCGTGGTGCCGTGGTCGGACGTGAAGGAGATCAAGGCCGGCAACTGGGTGTTGTGGTTCAAGCTCGCCCGGCCGGTGACGATCGGCTCCGACCGCACGGGCAAGCGCAAGGAGCTGCGTGAGATCAAGGTCAACCTCCACGGCCGCACCGGCTCGCTGGAGGTGTACAAGCCCGTCGGGCAGGACGACCTGGCCTTGCGCGGACGCGGCCCCGCGGGCTACCAGGACGCCGTGCGCCGCACGATCGTGAAGTTCGTCGACCCGGAGAAGCGCATCGCCCTCCCGCCCTTCAAGCCCGGCGCAGGCTGGTGAGCAGCAGGGCGATCACTGCGGGTTCTGCGGCATCTTGACCGCGAGGGCGGCCTTCAGGTCCTCCATCGTGCCGATCCGCCCGTGGGCCGGGACGATCGTGTCCACGGCCAGCGTCTTGAGCTTGTCGCTGAAGTGCACGAGGGCGGGGTTCGCGGGCGGGAAGGGACCCTGGACCGGGATCGTGAAGAGGTCCGCCACGAAGACGGCCTTCTCCTTCGGCAGATAGGCGATCACCGCCTCCGTCACGTGGGGGCTCGGGCCGATGTCGATGACTTCGAGGGTGCCGGTTGCGTCGCGGAATACCCGCTTGCCGGTGAACGTCTCGATGACCGGCTTCCGCGGCTCGCGGGAGAGGCTGTCGGGCCGGATCGTGTGGGGTGCGGCCGCCAGGCGCTCGACGAAGGCCGTGTTGCCGGGCGTGGTGACGATCGTGACGCCCTTGGCGACGTACGTGCGCAGCCCCCCTGAATGGTCGAAGTGGTAGTGCGTGGGCACCACGTACTTGATCGGCTTGCCCGGGACCGTCTCGGCGATCTTGGCCATCACCGCCAGTGAGCGCTCCTCGTTGAGCGGCGCCTCGACGACCACGACGTGGTCGTCGAACACGACGGCCAGGCTGTTGTGCGAGCCGCCGGCCAGCAGGTAGGCCCTCTCCCCGAGCTTCGTCACGGTGACCGCGCCCGTGGGCGCGGGCGGGATCGTCTGGGCGTCCGCGGGCGCCGCGAACGCGTCGTCCCTGGCCCCGGTGTTCGCCTCGATCACCGTGAACTTCAGGTCCTGGGTGACGTCGCCGTTGACCTTCGTGACGACGCGAGCGGGCAGCCGGACCCGCGCCGAGCCGACGGCCACGTCGCGGTAGTCCGACAGGATGTTCTCCGTCACGGCGTCGCCCAGGGCGGCGTTGTCGGCCAGCGTGTCGAACTTGGAGAGCAGGCCGGTGTCCGCGTCGAAATAGAGGCCGGTCTGCGTGCCGTCGCTGTCGGCGAACGTGATCACCCGGTTGCGCTTCCCGTCGACGGTCTCGTCACCCAGCGAGCGCAGCGTCTCCGCGCGCGACCGCGCCGTCAGCAGGAGGACGGCGGGATCCCGGCGCAGGGCGGCCTTGGCCCCCGCGACCGCGCCCGGCGCCGAAGGCGTGAGCACCCTCGTCACCAGGCTGTAGCCGAAGCCGGAATCGCCGCTGAGGACCGCCCGCGTCTTGGTCATGATGCCGCCCGTCGGCACGTTCGTGACCTCCGTGGAGCTGCGGCCCCGGGCGAAGTCCTGGACGCTCGTGATCTCCATCGCCCGCGTCGTGAGGGCCGCATCGGGCAGCAGGCTCTGTCCCTGGTTGTATCCGGTGCCGGTGCCGACCCGGCGCAGGTCTTTCAGGGCCTGGAGGGCTTCGAGGCCGCCCATGGCCTTGATACCCGCGTCCAGCACCTGCCGGGCCTCGTTGTAGGACGTCGCCGCGGAGCCGCCGAAGAGCGGAGACGCGGCGAGGCCGGCGAAGAGGAAGGCTATAGCAGGGGTTGCTCCGCGCATTCTCAGTTTCATGAGGGATCTCCTGGGGACGAAGTCTACCCTCAGGCGGGGGCACGGGCGAGGAGGACAGGGGCCGTTCCTCCCGCGAAGCCGATGAGGAGGCCGGCGAGGCCGATGACGCCCGCGAAGGCACAGGCCGGCGCCCCGGCCAGAAGCGCGAGCGCTCCGGCGGCGGCGAGGAAGGTCCCCCTCCCTTCGTCGAGCGCGGCGGCGCGGCGGCCGACGAGCACGCCGGCCAGCGACCCGCCCCCGACGCATCCGAGCAGGCAGAGCGAGCAGCACATCTCCCCGACGCACACCTCGCTCGCGCCTCGCATCAGCCAGGGCAGGACGAGCGGAGCCAGGCCGGCGGCGAGGCCGGGTAAGACCGCGCGGCCCCAGACCTGTCCGCGCCATCGGAAGGCAACCGTCAGCGCCACGAGCGCCGCGCCGCAGAGCGCGGCCAGGGCGGGATACCGGCACCAGCTCCAGGTCCAGGCCACGACCGGGACGAGGGGAGCCGCGCGCCACAACGCGGCCCGGAGACGTCCCTGCTCGTAGGCGCGGCGGGTCCGAGCGAGAAGAGCGGCGTCAGAGGGTTCCATGTCTCTCACTCCATGCCCGCCGCAGCCGCTTCAGGGCCCGCTCGAGTCGCTTCCGGAACGTCGCCGGCGGCAGGTCGGGGCGCCCGGCCGCGCCGATATGAGCCAGGATCGCCTCCACGTCCGGCGCGGGCAGCCCGTCGAGCGCGGCCAGGGCCGCGCGCTCGAGATCGCGCCCGGTCGCGCTCTCCTCCGGGGAGGCGCCCGGGTCCGGGCGAGCGTCGGCTTCTTCGAGCGGACCTTCGCGACGCCGCTGCGCCTTGCGCCGGAGCGTGCGGCACTCGTTCGCCACCACACCCAGTACCCAGGGCAGCGCCGGCCTCGACGCATCGAACTCCGCGGCGCGCAGGAACACGCGGACGAGCGCCTGCTGGGCGGCGTCCTCGGCGCCACCCTCGTCGCGGAGGAACGAGCGGGCAAACGCGCGCGTCACCGGCCAGAGCAGCGTGAAGGCCGGAGGGAACGCCGCGCGATCGCCGTCCGCCAGACGAGACAGTAGATCCTGCAAGTCGTGATCCGGATGCGGCACGCTCCGCTCCGCGTTTGGCCTCATCAAGCGCACGCCGCCGGGGAGACCCCGTCGGCGTGCAACAAAGGAAACGCTCCGCTCCGCGTGCCGAACGCCGCGCAGCAGGAGTTGCTCAGGGACGCCCTAGCAGCCCGGGCAGGGGCAGCAGGGACAACCCGACGGGCACGACTCCGCCGTGGCGGCGTAGGCCATCACGGGCGCGCCCAGGGCGGCTACCAGCAGGGCCAGACCGACGATTCGCTTGATCATCATTAGCCTCCTCGGAGGCTATAGGCGCAGGACGCGCGAATCGTGACGGCCTAGGCGGCGGTGGCGTCCAATCGGGTGGACACCGCGCCGAGGTCCTCGAGGACGTCCTCGACCCGCTGGTAGCGCTTCGAAGGGCTCTTCTCGATGCAGCGCAGGATGACCGCCTCCAGCTCCGGGGGGATCGCGGGGTTGGCCTGCCGCGGGGCGGGCGCGGGCCTCTGGATGTGGGCGAGGACGACCGCCATCACGGTGTCGCCCGAGAAGGGAAGGTGGCCGGTGAAGATCTCGTAGAAGACGATTCCGAGCGAGTAGATGTCCGACCGGAAATCGGCCGGCTGGCCCTGGGCCTGCTCGGGAGGCATGTAGTCGGGCGTGCCCATGACGGTGCCCGTCGAGGTGAGGCCGGCCGCTCCCGCCTTCATCTCCGAGACGCGCGCGATCCCGAAGTCCATTATCTTGAGGTCGCCGGTCTCGGGGATGATCAGCATGTTCTGCGGCTTGATGTCGCGGTGGACCACACCTTCCTGGTGGGCGGCCTCGAGCCCGAGGCACATCTGCTTGGCGATACGGAGGCCGACGGGCAGGGGCAGGGCGCCCTTGCCTCGGATCAGGTCCTTCAGCGTCACACCCTCCAGGTACTCCATCGAGATGTAGGGCGTGCCCTCCGTCTCTCCGAAATCATGCGTGCGGAGGACGTTGCGGTGCGTGATGCGCCGCGCGAGCTTGATCTCCCGCTTGAAGCGTTCGAGCAGCGTGGGATCGTCCTTGAGCACGTCGCTGCGCAGCACCTTCAAGGCGACGATCTCGTCGAGCTGCCGATCCCGCGCCCGGTAGACCACACCCATCCCGCCTTTCCCGATCGTGCCGAGAACGTCGTAGCGCCCGCTGAAGACGCTGCCCGGGGCGACGCGGGGACCGGACGGGCTGGCGGTGGAGACGGAAGCGGTGGCGGCGCTCGAAAGGGTCGGGGCGGCCTCCGCCTTCTTGACGTCCGTCATGCCCTCCTTCAGGAAGCCGATGAGCTGCTCCTTCTCGCGCAGATCGGCGAGCAGGCCGTTGAACGCACGGGCGAGCACGCCGATCTCGTCCCGGGAAGCGACCTCCACCGCCCCCGAGTACGACCCGTCACGGGCGCGCTCCACCACGCTGGCCAGCCGGCGCACCGGCCCCGTGATCCGGGAGGCGATGAGATACGCGAGGACCAGAGCGAGGCCCATGATGACGAGCGACACGATCACGAGGCTGTTGCGGAAGCGGAGGAAGGAGGCCATCTCCTGGTTGAGGCTGCGCAGCGGCACCACCGAGCCCACGGTCTCGCCCGTGGCCGACTTGAGGGGCACCTGCACGCCCACCCAGCGCTCGCGGCCCAGGTCGACGTTGAACGGCTCGCGGCTGGCCGCCGCGAACTCGGGCTCGCCCAGCGCCGAGCGCAGCGCGCTCTCCCGAGGGCCGAGAGAGGAGACCGAGAGACGGGGCGGCTGGCCGGGGGCCTGGACGAGGTAGGCGATCTCGCTATGCGTCAGCTTGCGGATCTGGCTGGCCAGCGCCTCGTCGATCCCATAGCCGGCGACGAGCACGCCCTTGAGGTCGGGGCCCGTCTGCATCGGCACCGACACGGCGTGATAGAGCTTGTCGCCCTGCCGCCAGACCGTGGCCGACTCCTCGCCCTCGAGCGGCTTCATCACCACCGGGTCCTTCGAGAGATCGTCCCCCTGCGCGGTGGGCCGGTCGGTGCGGGCGATGACCACGCCCGCGGGGTCGGTGGCGATGAAGAAGTCCGCGTTCAGCTCCTGGCCCCGCTCCCGCAGGGTGTCGAGGATGGTGGCCTGGTCGTTCGTCTCCACGAGCGACTTGAAGGCGGGATCGTTGCCGAGGACGCGGATCCCCAGCTTCAGCTTGTTGTAGCGGTCGGCCTGGAACGTCTCCCAGACTTCCCGGGTCTCCGAGAGGCCCTGGTGGATCGTCTCGTGCGCGAGACGGTCGGCCTGCACGGTGGTGAAGGCGAGCGTCGCCCCCACCAGGGCCACGACGAGGAGGCTCGTGAAGACGAGGATCTTCTGGGTGAGCCCCATCTTAGAAGGCGTCCTCGCTCCGCGTCCGCCTTCGTTCAAGCGGTCTCGCCGCGAATGAATCGCGGCTCGCCGACGATGGAAACGCTCCGCTCGGAAAACGCGGACCGCTCTCAGTACTTCTCATCGGCCGAGTAGTCCTTGCCGAACTTGTTCTTGTGCGGGAGCTGCTTGTACGCGGACGCATCGAGGTGCAGCTCGCCGGCCACCCGGCCGTCGGCGGGCACCACCAGCTCCGCCGAGGTCTCGCCCCCCCGCTCGTGCCAGGCCTTCAGCGTGTAGCGCCCGGCCGGGACGCCTTCGAGGCTGAAGCTGCCGTCGGGCGCGGCCTTGGTGAAGAAGGGGTTGTCGCGCACCAGCACCACCGCGCTCATCTGGGGATGGATGTTGCAGTAGACGCGGGCCAGGCCGGGATGCAGGAACGTCCACGAGCCGCTCTTCGGGCGCTTGTAGAGGTCGAGGTCGAAGCGGTTGTCGCCCGAGACCGAGAAGACGTTGTGGAAGATCGGGTCCTCGTTGGGGAAATCGACGGTGGTGCCCATGCCGACGACGAGCACCCGCGGCGTGAACGCCTTGCCCTTCATGGTCACGGTGGCGTGGGCGGCGGGCCGGGGCTTCGCGCGGGCTCCGTCCACGTAGACCACCACGTCGGAGAGGTCCGTGAGCCGGCGGCCTCCCTTGTCGAGCACGTCGACCCGGCCCGTCACCGTTCCCGCCGCCGCGGGAGCGGCGAGGCCGAGAACGGCAGCCAACAGCGCACTGCGCACCCGCACCTCCGCCAGAGCGGGCGCGATTGTAGCACCGCGGCCTATAATCGGCGCTTCGCGTGAACGCGTTGCTGCCCGCGCTGCTCGCCGCCGCGGCCTTCGACGGCCAGGCCGCCTTGCGCCATGCGTCCGCCCTGGCCGCGCTCGGCCCGCATCCCTGGGGCTCGCCGCGCGCCCTCGCCGCCGCCCAGTACGTCGCCGCGCAGCTCCGCGATGCGGGCCTCGCCGACGTGCGGCTGCAGGACTTCGACACCGGGGGCATCCACGGCATCAACGTGCTGGGGAAGCTGCCCGGACCGGGGTCCGAGTTCGTCGTGATCGGCGCCCACCACGACAGCGCTCCCGGCGCTCCCGGCGCCTACGACGACGGCGGGGGAGTGGGCGTCGTGATCGAAACGGCGCGTGTCCTCGCGCGGCGCTCGCGGAGCCGGGCCCTGGTCTTCGTCACCTGGGACGGAGAGGAAGCGTGGTCGACGGGGCATGGCACCACGACGGGATCGCGCGCCTTCATCAAGCAGCTCGGCGCGACGGTGCGCGACATGGTGGCCGCGGTCGACGTGGAGATGTGCGGATGGAAGCGCGGGACGCCGGCGATCCATCCCGTTCCCTACGCCGATCCGCTGCGGCCGGGCCGATATCACGTGGTGCCCGCGTGGGCGGTAGGAGCGGCCCTGCGCGGGGCGCGGTCCGCGGGAGCGCCCCTGATCGTGGGCGATCCGCGCCTGTCCTGGCTCTACCAGCCCGCGGTGCGCGCGATGCGGGTGAAGTTCTACGGCGACGATCTCTCCTTCGTCGAGGCAGGTCTGCCCGCCCTCTTTCTCTCCGATTCGTCCTTCACCGCGTTCTATCCGTGGTATCACCAGCCCACGGACACCCCGGAGCGCATCGAGGCGCCGGCGCTCGCGCGCATGGGGCAGGCGGTGCTCGGCATCGTGGACGAGCTTTCGCGCGTGAAGCGGGGCCCGGCGACGGAGGCGCAATGGTTCGCCGCCTTCGGCCACGCCTTCTCATGGCCGATCCTCGTCGCCCTCGCCCTCCTGTCCGTGATTCCGGGGCTGGCGACCGCCTCATCCCATCGCGACGGTGCGTTCGGCCTGCGCCTCTTCCAGGCCGCCCTGTTCGGCGTCTTCTTCTGGCGGCACCCGGTGCCGGCGCTGTGGATCTTCATGCTGCCGAACGTCGTGGGCGGCCTCCCGCGAAAGCGGGGGGGAGTCGCGATCGCGGTCCTCCCGCTGCTCGCATTAGTCGTGCTGGGCACCGTGGCCTGGCTGCGCGGCTTCGCGGGCGGCCTGTGGATCGCGGGCTGGGAGCTGGCGATCGCCGCCCTGGCGTTCGCGCTGGTCTGGGCCGCGCCCCCTCGCTCCTGAGCGGCGGTCCGCTTCCAGCAAGGCAAAGGCCTTTTCGCAGTCCTTCGACCGGCCGAGGAAGCGCGCGGCGCGGCTCCAGAGATTCGCCGGCAGCTCGAGGTCCGGAGAGTGGCGGAGCAGGGCTCTCACCGTGCCGAGGTGGCACGAGCCGATCCGCGGGCCGTCGGTGATGTCGAAGACCGGGCCTCCTCCGGCGGCGTTGCTGAGGGCGGTGACGCCGTCCACCGTCTGGTGGCGAGGGTCGGCGCCGTGGGAGAGCAGATCCTCCACGATCGCCGTCTCGCCGTAGGCGGCGGCGAAGATCAGGGCGGTCGCTCCGCCGTGCATCGCTGCATCCACCTCCGCCCCGGAGTCGAGGAGGAGCCGCGCGGCCGCGTCCTGCCGCTTGTGGATGGCGTGGACGAGCGGCGTCCAGCGGGTGAAGCGGCGGTCACGCCGGTTCACGTCGGCCCCGCCCTTGATGAGGACGCGCATGGCGTCGACGTGTCCCTCGCGGGCGGGCACAGACGGGAACGGACGGGCACGTTCACGGCCCACGTGCACGTGCACGGTGGAAATCCCTCTCCCTGGAAGGGAGAGCAGGGGTGAGGGTGAGTCGCTGGCTGATCTCAAGCGTTCGTGATCGACTTCCAATGCCTCAGCCGCTCTGCGATCAACTCGGCGCGATGCCGATCGTCGCGTCCGTCCAGGATGCTCATGTCCTGAGGATCGGCGCGCAAGTAAACACCGGACGTCCGCGCATTGACCTTCGGGTCAGTGTCCGAGCGAGTTGTGAAGTACCCGGCTGCGCGATCGGCGGACTCGATTCGGATCTCTCCCGTCCCGTCCAACTGCGGCGCGTTCGGGTGCCGAGGCCGTTCTCCCTTCCAGTAGTAGAAGATGCTCGGGGGATCTTTCCTCTCCTTCGCCGCTTCGCTCCAGTATCGCGCGGACAGGGTGCCATCCTCTTGCCATGAGCGGCCACCCAGCTCCAGCACCCCGTCGCGGTCTCGCGAGATCCGTAGAAGACTCACGGCCGAAGGCTCCCGGGCGCTGCGCTCCGTCAGGGAAAACTGCCACCACAGGCCCTCGATGCGGGCGACGCGGCCCTCATTCTCGATCGCCTTCCGAAGCTTCTGATTGACGGCTCTCATCTCGGTAGTGGTCGTCGTTTCGCCGTACCGTACGCACGTGAGACCGAGAAGATCGCTGGGAAGCTTTGCGCCACTCGCATGGAGGATGAAAGTTCGGCGCATTCCGAGGGCGCCACCGAAAAGGCCGGCTTCGAAGACCACGTTGTCTCGCGGAGAAGCCTGGCCGGATCCCGTGGGATCGGATGCGGGGGGGCTGATGGTCGTCCAGTCGTCCCGAGCGAACACGAAGGCGGCGAAATCGACCTCATGCGTGAGCTCGAGGAGCCGCTCCAGTGTGGTGGTCCCAGGATTGAATGAAGTCGTCCAGGGTTCTACGTGCGCGACGTCTTCAAGGCCGCGCGTCAGCGCCAGCAGCAGCTTCTCCTGCTTTCCTGACGAGCCTAGGAAGATGCGAGGCTTGTCCATCCGTTCCTCCCGACAGCAGGTCGACGGCGCCCGTGGCGGTTACGAGTGGTTACGGTGCGCCCCAACGATGCTGGGACGGGCAGCCGTGCTTGATGCCGCCGGTAACTAGACCGATGCGCCTCCGGCGATGGCCGGCACGATCGCCACCGTGTCCCCCGTCTTGAGCGGCGTGGCCTTGTCCTTCAGGAAGCGCACGTCTTCGTCGTTGACGAAGAGCCGGACGTAGCTCCGCAGGTTGCCGTCCGCGTCGCAGAGCCGCTCCTTCAAGCCCTTGTGGCGGCGGTCCAGGCCCTCGATGAGCCCGCCGACGTCGGCTGCGTCCAGCTCCACCTCCGCCTGCCCTCCCGTCAGCGAGCGCAAGGGGGCGGGGATCTGCACCTTCACTGCCATCGTGCTTCCTCCTATTCGATCTCGAGCGGCTCTTCTTCGAAGGCCGTCATGCGGTCCCGGAAGACCCAGGCCGAGGGAAGCGCGCGCTCTCCGCGCTCCACGCCCACGACCATGTGGACGACGCCGTCCGAGAGGCCCTCGGCGGCGATGCGACGGTCCGTCTCCGACGGCCGGGCCGGATGGTCGGGGTGGCTGTGGTAGTAGCCGAGGATCTCGCGCCCCTCGTCGCGACCCTCGCGCTGGATGCGCACCAGGTCCTCGGGGGCGATCTCGTAGCGGACGCGCGGGGAGTCCCGCTCGCGGTTCACGGCGGGCACGACGCGGTCGACTCGGCGCGCGCCTTCGCCGTTGCGCCCGAGCAGCACGCCACACACCTCGAAGGGATAACCGGAGCGCGCGTGGCCGAGGATCTGCTCCATGAGCGCCCCCGAGATCTTCATCTCTCGCTCGCTCGGGAGTGAATCCCTCTGCTGGCGCCGAGGTAGCGCTCGCCGCCGTCGGGGAGCAGCGCCACCACCACTCCCGACCTCAGCGCAAGCGCCACCTCGCGCGCCGCCCACAGCGCCGCCCCCGCGGAGTGTCCGACGAGCAGTCCGTCCCCGCCGAGCACCTCCGCACAGACCGCGTAGGCGTCCTCGGTGACGACGGAGATCTTTTCGTCGTGGGCGCGCGGCTCGTAGATCTCGGGCACGATGGCGCTCGCCATGTGCTTCAGCCCTTCCAGGCCATGCATACCGTGGTCCGGTTCCACCGCCACGACCCGCACCCGCGGGTTGCGCTCGTGCAGGTAGCGCGCGGTGCCGACGACGGTGCCGCTCGTTCCGAGCCCGGCCACGAAGTGCGTGACCCGCCCTCCGGTCTGCTCCCAGATCTCGGGGCCGGTCGTCCGGTAGTGGGCGAGGGGATTGGCCGGGTTGCGATACTGGTCCGCGTAGAAATAACGGTCGAGGTCCGCGGCCACGATCTCGCGGACCTTGACCATCGCCCCGTCCGAGCCCAGGAGCGGATCCGTGAAGACGATCGTCGCCCCGTACGCGCGGCACAGGCGCTGGCGCTCCTCGCCGACGCTCGCCGGCATCACCAGCTCCACCGGGTAGCCCTTGGCCCGACCCACCAGGGCCAGGCCCACGGCGGTGTTTCCCGAGGAGGAGTCGACGATCGTCCGGCCGGGACGGAGCGCGCCGCTGCGCTCGCCCTCCGTGACGATGGAGAGCGCGGTGCGGTCCTTGACCGAGCCGCCCGGGTTGAACCACTCGCACTTGCCCCACAGCTCGACGCCGGCGGGCACGCCCCCGAGGCGCAGGCGCAGCAGCGGCGTGTGGCCGACCGCGTCCAGTATGTTCGCGAGGACCGGCGCCGGCGCGAGCGTCAGGCTCATACCGAGGCCGGCTGCCTCGGCTCGAAATGGCACGACCAGGCGAGGTCGGAGACCTGCCGGATCGTGGGAGCGTCGCCGCACACCGCGCACTTGGGATCGCGGCGGACGCGATACTCCTGGAACTTCATGGTGAGCGCGTCGTAGGTCAGCAGGCGTCCCACGAGCAGCTCGCCGCGCCCGAGCAGGAGCTTGATGGCCTCGGTGGCCTGGACGAGGCCGACGACGCCCGGCAGCACGCCGAGCACGCCTGCTTCGTCGCACGAGGGAGCCATGTCCGACGGCGTCGGCTCTGGGAAGAGGCAACGGTAGCAGGGCCCCTGGCGGGGCAGGAACACCGATGCCTGCCCATCGAAGCGAAAGATGCTGCCGTAGATGCTCGGCTTGTTCGAGAGCACCGACGCGTCGTTCACGAGGTACTTCGTGGAGAAGTTGTCCGAGCCGTCCAGGATCACGTCGTAGGGTGCGATGACGTCCATGACGTTGCTCGCGTCGAGGCGCAGGTCGTGGCGGACCACCTCGACGTCGGGGTTCAAGGCGCGGATGGTGGCCGCCGCCGACTCGGTCTTCGGCTTGCCCACCGACGCGTTGGTGTGGAGGATCTGGCGCTGGAGGTTCGACAGGTCGACGACGTCGGAGTCGACGAGCCCGATCGTGCCCACGCCGGCCGCCGCCAGGTACAAGCCCGCCGGCGAGCCGAGCCCGCCCGCTCCCACGAGCAGCACCTTGGAGGCGAGCAGCTTCGCCTGTCCCGCTTCCCCGACCTCGGGCACCAGCAGGTGGCGGCTGTAGCGGCTCTTCTGCTCGGCGCTGAGCGTGCGGGGCACCTCGATCGGGAGGCCGGCCTCTTTCCACTTGCCGAAGCCGCCCGCCATCGACGAGACGCGCGTGTAACCCAGCTCCTGGAGCGCCTTGGCGGCCAGCGCGCTCCGGGTACCGCCCGCGCACTGCAGGACGATCTCGCGGGACTTGTCCGGCAGCTTCTCCTCGACGCGCAGCTCGAGGAAGCCCCGGGGAATGAAGAGCGCGTCCGGGATGTGGCCCTGCACCCACTCGTCGGCCTCGCGCACGTCCACGATCACCGCGCCGCGCCCGGCCATCTCCCGCGCCTCCTGGGGAGACACCTCGTGGACTTCGGATTTCACGCGGCGGATCAGATCCTTGAAGGTGGTCAATCGTTCCTCCCGGGGAGCCGGGGAGGGTGCGCCAGGGCAGGCAAGCTTCGCGTGACGCGTCCCGTGCGGCGGGCCGGGAGGCAGTATAGCATGGGGCCGCGGCGATGCAGAAGATATTGGAGGGCGATCTCACCAGGATCGAGGTGCCCGACCTGCTCACGTTCCTGAACATGGGGCATCGCACGGGCGTCCTCGCGCTCGAGCGGTCCGAGCAGGAGACGAAGCTCTTCTTCCGCGACGGGCGGCCCGTCTATGCGACCTCCACGCGCGACGACCTGCGGCTCGGATCCATGCTCGTACGGCTGGGAAAGGTGCAGGCGGACGTCCTGGAGAAGGTCATGTCCGGGCCGAAGAAGTCGGGCCGTATCGGCCACGCGCTCCTGGCCGAGAACATCCTCACCGAAGCGGAGCTGGCATCCTTCCTCAAGGTGCAGGTGTCGGAGGTCATCTTCGACACTTTCGCCTGGCGCGAGGGCGTGTTCAGCTTCTGGGACGGCGTCCCGCCTCCGTCGACCGCGGTCACCCTGGACATGGACCTCCAGAACCTCCTGATGGAAGGCGTGCGGCGGATCGACGAGCGCCACCGGCTCGCGGAGGTGTTCCCCGACCTCGAGATGGCGGTGGAGGCCGTCGCGAATCCGGAGCGGGTGAAGCACAGCGTCAACCTCACGCCGGACGAGTGGAAGGTGTTCTTCCTCGTGGACGGCCGGCGCAGCCTCGCCGACATCTGCCGCCTGGTCGGCAACCCCGATGAGCTGGCCACCCTGCAGATCCTGCACAACCTGGTGCTCGCGAAGTTCGTCGCCGTCGCGCCTCCTATCCCCATCCCCGCGGCCGAGACGGCGGCGGCCGCGGATCCGAGAGGGACCCACAAGCTGCAGGACGGCAGGCCCGTGGTGCCCGCGTCCCCCGTGGCGGTGGAGTTCGGGGCCGCGGTGCGGCCCCGGCCGGAGGACGACACGCGGGAGATCGTGACCCCCAAGGCCGTGCAGTACCTGGGACACGTCGGCAAGGTCACCGTCAGCCGCCTGACGCTGGTCGTCGCGGGCAAGGAGACCTCGTTCCCCCTGACGCGCGACACCTACACGCTGGGCCGGCACCGCAACAACGACATCGTGATCTCCGACGCGAAGGTCTCGTCCTTCCACGCGCGGCTGGACCGCGGGCCGGAGGGCTTCGTGCTCGTCGACCTCAAGAGCCGCAACGGCAGCTATGTCAACGGCGAGCGCATCGAGAGCGCCCAGCTCAACACCGGGGACGAGGTGCGTCTGGGGACGGCGCTCATCGCGTACAAGGTCGATTACATCAGCTCGAGCTGACGAGACGGAGGTTACCTTGGCCGAGATCCGGCCGTTCGCCGGCGTGCGCTATCGCGTTCCCGACCCGGAGCTGCCCCGGGTGCTGGCGCCTCCCTACGACGTCATCCCCCCCGCGTACCAGGAAGCGCTCTACGGGCGAGACCCCCGGAACATCGTGCGCGTGATCCTCAACCGCGGGGTGGGGGAGGCCGCTTACGAGGAGGCGGGGAGGACGTACCGGCGCTGGCTGGCCGATGGCGTCCTCGCGCCCGATCCGGAGCCGTCGCTGTACCTGCTCGAGCAGTCGTTCGCGGTCGAGGACCGGCCGCGGGTGCGCGTCGGCCTGCTCGCGCGCTTCCGCGCCGAGGACCCCGGTACGCGGAGGATCCTCCCCCACGAGCAGACCCGCAAGGGGCCGCGCGAGGACCGCTGGCGCGTGCTGCTGGCCACCCGCGCGAACTTCAGCCCGATCTTCATGATGTTCCCCGACGCGCGCGGCGCCTTCGCGTCGCTCGCCGCCGCGGCGATGACGTCGCGCCCGGAGTCGACGTTCACCGACGATGCCGGCGTCGCCCATCGCCTGTGGCGGATCGCGGATCCGGCGGCGATCGCCGCGTTCGCCGACGCGCTGGCCCGCCCGAAGGCGTACATCGCCGACGGCCACCACCGTTACGCGACCGCGCTGCGCTACCGTGACGAGCACGGACCCGACGGCGCGTGGACCCTCGGCTACTTCACGCCCCTCGAGGCGCCGGGTCTCGTCGTGCTGCCCTACCACCGCATACTTCAAGAGGGACCGCGCCTGGAGGCGGCCCGTCGCGCTCTGGACAGGCATTTCCGGCTGAGCACGACCTCCGACACGCGGGAGGCGGCCCGCGCGGCGGGCGCGTCCACTGCGTCCTACGCCTTCGGGCTCGCCGAGCCGGGCGCGGGCGGACTGGTGGCGGAGGCTTTGCCTGCGGCCGAAGAGCTGCTCCCCCGCGACGCCCCCCCGAGCCTGCGCGCCCTCGACACCTATTTCCTTCATCAGGGCGTGCTGCCCAAGCTGTTGGGCATCGCCGATTCGGCCGTCCGCTACGTCCACTCGCTCACCGAGGCCGAGGAGGCGGTGGCGGCCGCGGCCTGCCGACTGGCGGTGTTGATGCGCGCCACGCCGCCGCAACAGATCGTGGACGTGGCGGAGGCGGGCGAGTCGATGCCCGCCAAGAGCACGTTCTTCCACCCGAAGCTGCCCTCGGGCCTGGTGATCCATCCCCTCATCTCGGGTTGACAGGTTACCCGAGCGGGACTATCTTCGGGTCAGATGTCTACCCAGGACGACCCCGACCGTGTCGCCTTGCTCCAGGGCACCCTGGACCTCCTGATCCTGCGCACGCTCGTCTTCGGCGCGCAACACGGTCAGGGGATCGCGCGGGCGATCCAACAGACGTCCGAGGACGTCCTGCTCGTCGAGCACGGCGCGCTCTACCCGGCGCTGCAGCGCCTGGAGGCCCAGGGCTGGATCGACGCCGAGTGGGGGACCTCGAGCAACAATCGCAGGGCACGCTTCTACGCGCTGACCCGCCAGGGCCGTCGGCAGCTCGTGCGCGAGACGAGCCGGTGGCAGAAGATGGCCGCGGCCATCGGCCGCGTCCTGGGGCCCGAGCCCGCCCGGAGGTAGCGTGTTCGGGCGACGGCGGACGCCGGCCGAGTTCGATGCCGAGATCCAGGCCCACCTGCAGATCGAGGGCGACCGGCTGCGCGAGAGCGGCCTGAGCCCGGAGGCCGCGGAGGCCGCCGCGCGGCGCGCTTTCGGCAACGTCACCGCCGCCCAGGAGCGTTACTACGAGAGCGGCCGGCTGCTCTTCTGGGACCGGCTCGCGCAGGACACGCGGTTCGCGCTGCGGCTGCTGGCGCGCAGCCCGGTACTCACCGCGGCGGTCGTGGCCACGCTCGCCCTCGGCATCGGCGCCACCTCCGCCGTCTTCAGCCTGGTCCACGCCGTCGTGCTGCGGCCGCTGGCCTACGAGGAGCCCGACCGCCTCGTGCAGCTCTACGAATCGGGCCTCCGCTCCGGCGGAGAAGCGGACTGGGTTTCGTTTCCCAACTTCCGCGACTGGCGCGCGGGAACGCGCGTCTTCGCGGAGATCTCCGCCTACC
>QHVJ01000573.1 GCA_003222275.1 Acidobacteriota bacterium
ATTACAAGTCCACCGGCGACCCCCGGTGGGAGGGGAGGTGAGGATGGCGAAATCGAGCCGGAGGAGCTTCCTGGCCAAGGCGCCCGCGGTAGCGGTCGCCGCGGCCGCCGCCACAGCAACGCCGGCCCTCGCCGCCGACAAGGGCAACAAGGCGGACAAGAACAAGCCCGTGAAGAAGGTGCTGTGGACCGACGACAAGCGGCCCGAGAAGCAGGCGCTCTTCAGCCCCGCGGTGTCCTACGGCAACCTCCTGTTCATCTCCGGCATCGGCGCGCACTTCGAGGGCGACATCAAGAGCCACACCGCGCACGTGCTCGACGAGATCAAGAAGAAGCTCGAAGCCGCGGGCTCTTCGATGGAGAAGGTCCTGAAGGTGAACGTCTACCTGAACGACCTGAAGGACTACCCCGGCATGAACGAGGTCTTCCTCGGTAAGTTCGGGCCCGAGCCGGGCGTGCGGACGACCATCGCCGCCGCGGGGGGCATCCCGGGGAACTCGCTGGTGGAGATCGACTGCATCGCGTATATCTAGGCCGCCCCTCCGGTTGACCGGCCTCCGAGAGGGGGCGTAGTCTGGGTTGATACATGCGTCCCCTGTCGCTGGTCCTCGTCGTCGCCCTCGCCGCGCCATCGGCCGCGCAAGCGCCGACTCAAACGCCGGCCAGCCCGCCCGCTTTCCGAACCGGCACCGCCGTCGTCCTGCTCGACGTGGTCATCCGCGACAAGAAGGGGCGGCCCGTCCCTGACGTCAAGCCGGAGGAGATCGAGGTCTACGAGGACGGCACCCGGCAGAAGGTGGAAAGCTTTCGCTGGGTCGAGACCGAGCCGCTGCCGGTGGAGGGTGCGGCCGCGCCTTCGCGCGTCCCGGACTCGGCGCGCCAGTTGAACCTGGTCTCGCTGGTCTTCGACCAGCTCGGGCCCGACGGGCGCCGGCTGGCGGCCAAGGCGGCCACGAGCTTCTTGGAGAAGGGCGTTCGCCCCAACACATGGGTGGCCGTCTTCCAGATCGACCAGCGCCTCGTGCTCCTTCAGCCATTCACTAACGACGCGGCCGTGTTGAGAGATGCGGTGGCGCGTGCGACGGCCGGCACCTACAAGGGCGTCGTCGACGAGCAAGCGGCGCTGGAGCAGGCCCAGAAGGAGATCGAGCAGGCAGCGGCGGCGGCGCCCGACATGGGCGGTGGCGGTCGGGGCGCCCCCGCTTCGGGCGGCCAATTCTCTGCCCAGGCTCAGGCCCAGGCGCTCGTGAACATGATCCGTCTCTCCTACTCGCTTCAGCGACAGCAGCAGGGCACCACGTCGCTCTACCCGCTCCTCGCGCTCATGCGAGGGCACGAGACGCTGGCCGGCCGCAAGACGCTCATCTATCTCTCCGAGGGCCTGCAAGTCCCCCCGAACCTCGAGGCGGTCTTCCGCTCGACGATCAGCGCCGCCAACCGCGCGAACGTCAGCGTCTACGCGATCGACGCCCGCGGTCTCAACGTCGAGCGCGCGATGGCCGCCTCCGGTGACGCCCTCTCCCAGGCCCAGCGGGCGACCCAGCGCGCGGTGCAGAGCAAGGGCGGCGGCTCGGTCAGCAAGGAAGAGATCTACGCGGCCGACACCGCGGAGTCGGCCTTGCGCCTCAACGTCGAGGGGACGCTGGCCGACCTGTCCGAGAGCACCGGCGGCTTCCTCGTCGCCAACACCAACGACTTCAAGCAGGGCGCGGAGCGACTGGCCGCCGACCTCTCCGGCCATTACGAGCTCACGTACCAGCCTCCCTCGGTCACGTACGACGGACGCTTCCGTCGGATCGAGGTGAAGATCGCCCGGAGCGGCGTCGTGGTCCAGACCCGCAGCGGCTACTTCGCGCTGCCCTCCGGCCAGTCCACGGTTCTGCTCGCCTACGAGGTGCCGCTGCTCGCCGCCCTGGGCCGGCCCGACCCGCCCCACGATTTCGAGATCCGCGCCGGCGCCCTCCACTTCGAGGACTCTCCCGCGGGCCGGGAGCACCGGCTCATCGTCGAGACGAAGGTCGGCAGCCTCAAGATGATCAGGGACGAAGCGAAGAAGACCTACCGCATACACCTCTCGCTCCTCGCCCTCGTGAAGGACAAGGACGGTTCGGTGGTGGAGCGCTTCAGCGAGGACTATCCCTTCGAAGGCCCCCTCGAGAGGGCGGAGGCGCTGAAGCTCGGCAACATCGTGCTCAAGCGCCGCTTCACGCTCCCGCCCGGCGCGTACACGCTGGAGGTCGCGGGCCAGGACCGCGAGCGGGACCACATCGGCACCGTGCGCGCCGCCTTCCAGGTGCCGCCCGCGAAGGAAGGGCCGCGCATGAGCAGCGTCGCGCTCATCCGGCGGATCGAGCCTGCCCCGGCCCGCGCCGACAAGGCCGACGACCCCCTCG
>QHVJ01000574.1 GCA_003222275.1 Acidobacteriota bacterium
CGGTGACCGTCAGCACGTCGGCCAGCTGGAACTCGCGCCACGAGTATGCGTACCACTCGGTCGTGAAGGCGCCGGGCAGCGGCGTGGCGAACCAGCGCTTGGCGAGGGACGACACGACGACGTGGCTCACGATGCCGACGAGATTGAGCGTGAAGCCCAGCACGAACAGGAACACCGCCAGCCGCCACACCCGCCCACGCATCAGCGTTTGCCCGCGATCGCGGTGACGCCGGCGCCCGGGCGTGGGCGCCGCGCGCGCGCCGAGGATGGCTCGCCTGTACGCCGCAACTCGCTCGGGCGCGACTCGCGCGACCCCCCATCGAACTCGGAGGGGGCCTCGATGGCCCCCTCCGAAGCCTCCCCCAGAACCGGATTGCGCCGGCAAAGCCGGCGCTCGAAAAGCGGGGAAGTTCTCGCCATACGGCGCGCGCCCGACACCAACGCGCCACCCGCCCTGTCGCCACCGCATGCGGCGAGGCGCATCAGCGTTTGCCCGCGCCGACGGTGGCGACGCCGGTCGCGGCGAGACGGCCGCGCAGCCCGACGACGATGGCGAGCCCGAGCAGCTGGCAGAGGCCCATGACGACGGCGATGGCCGAGGCCATCGACATGTCGTAGTGCTCGAAGGCCTGCTGGTAGGCGGCGATGGCGATCGTGCGGGTGGCGCCCGCGGGCTGGCCGACCAGCACCGCGGAGGGGAACACGCCGAAGTTCATCACGAACACGAGCGCGAACGCGATGGCCGCGCCCGGCGCGATCAGCGGCCACATGACCCGGCGGAAGACCACCCACGGCCTGGCGCCCAGCACGCGCGCCGAGGCTTCGAGGGCGGGATCGATGCCCGAGATGTAGCCGAGCAGCATCAGGAAGCAGAAGGGGAAGTGCTGCACGAAGAGCGCGATCATCACGCCCGTGTAGTTGTGGGTGAGCCGGGGCGGATCGCCGAGGCCCGCCGCCTGCAGTCCCTGGTTCAGCCAGCCCTTCGGCCCGTAGAAGCCGTTGATCCCTTCCGCCACCAGCACCGTGCCCAGCGCGATCGGCAGCACGAGCAGGGCGGTGATCGTGCGCTCGGCCCAGATGCCGCGGCGCATCGCGTACGCGACCGTGAGCGCCAGGACCACGGTGACGATCGTGTTCGGCACCGCGAGCGACGCCGTCACCGCGATGGTGCGCAGCTGCCAGGGATCGCCGAAGAACGCGAGGTAGTTGGCGAGCGACGCGCCGGCGGCGCCCTTGGCGGGATGGAGCGAGAGGAACACGCCGTAGGCGAACGGGTAGACGAACATCACCAGGAGATAGACGACCGACGGCAGCACGAGCAGGAGCAGGCCGCCGCGCTTCACAGGAACGCCGCCTCGACGGCGCCGACCCGCTCGAACTCGGTGCGGATCCGGTCGCCGCGCGCGATGGGGAACTGCCGCGTGAACGAGCCGGTCATGATGTGGTCGCCGGCTTTGAGCCGGCGACCGTAGGCGGCCAGCTTGCCGGCGAGCCACGCGACCGAGCGCAGCGGGTGTCCGAGCACCGCGTCGCCGCGGCCCGCGCCCACCTCGGCGCCGTTCACGCTGACGCGCACGCCGATGGCCGAGAGGTCGAGGTCCGCGCCGAGCGGCATCGGTGGGCCGAGCACGAAGAACTTCTGCTGCGCGTTGTCCGCCAGCGCAAGCGCCAGCTGTGCGGTCAGGTCGCCGCGCGTCTCGATGATCTCCAGCGCCGGATGGCACCGGTCCACCGCGCGCGCGACGTCGTCGATGCCGAGCTTGGCGCCGACGAGATCGCGCCCGAGCACGACGCAGATCTCGTTCTCGAAGCCCGGCCTGATGAGGTCGTCGTAGCGGAACTGCCGGCGGCTCTCGACCCGGCCCTCGCTGAGCAGGCAGCCGAAGACCGGCTCGTGCACCTTGAACTGCTCCTGGATGGGCTTCGCGGTGAGGCCCACCTTCCAGCCGACGTGCGTGACGCCGCCGGCGCAGCGCCGCGCGACGAGCCCGAGCTGGATGCGATAGGCGTCGTCGAGGTCGAGCCGACTCTCCCAAGCCGGCGGAAAGTAGACACCGCGCGCGCGCTCCGCCCAGAACTCGTCGATCACCTTGGCCAGCCCGCCGCGATCCAGCCTCATGCGGCGCCCTCCGGCGGCAGCAGCACGACGCGCGCGGAATCCAGCGCGAGTGCGACGACGCTGCCGACCTTCGGCGCCGTCGGCAGCCGTGCTTTGAGGACGACGCCCGACTCCAGCGCGACCTCGACGTCGTACTCGCGGCCCTGGTATTCCACGAGCCGCACGGTGCCGCGGGCGACGCTCGGGCCGCGCGCGTCGTCGGTCAGGCGCAGGTCCTCCGGACGCACCGCGGCGAGCACGGCGGCGCCGGCCGCCGCCTCGCAGCGCCCGCTCAGCGCGAGCCCGGCACCCTCGGCGGTGACGCGGTCGTCGGCGCCGCGCGCGGTGACCGTCAGCGGGATCACGTTGCGATAGCCGACGAAGTCGGCCACGAAGAGGTTGCGCGGCCGGTCGTGGATGTCGGCCGGCGCGCCGACCTGCATCACGCGGCCCTCGCGCATGACCACGATGCGGTCCGAGAGCGAGAGCGCCTCCGCCTGGTCGTGCGTCACGTAGATGGACGTGAGCCCGAGCCCCTGATGCAGGCGCTTGATCTCCGCGCGCAT
>QHVJ01000575.1 GCA_003222275.1 Acidobacteriota bacterium
TCGCCGTCGGCCACGCCCTGGGTCAGCAGCTCACTGAGCTTCTGGCTTGTCCGCTCGGATGCCGGTATTCTCGACTCCACGGGGATGCCTCCTCTTGCCGCCGGTGCCACCCGGCGACGCTTGGTTTGGGTTCCAAGCAAGAGTGCATCCCCGTCTCGTTATCCAGCAACTATAGGACTTGGCCCGCGTGTGGCGGACCGCATTGCGCACCACGTTCTCGACGGCGCTGTACAGCAGCTCGGGATCGCCCGACACGCGGGCGTCGCAGGTCTCGGTGATCTCCACGGCCCGGCCGCGGCTCTTGGCCTCGAACGCCGCATCCTCCACGACATCGTGGACGATCGCGACGAGATCGATCGGCTCGCGCACGACCGTGGCGACTCCGCTCTCCATCCGGGCCAGCATGAGCAGTTGACCGATCAGCGAGTTCAGACGCTCGGCTTCCCGCTCGATCCGGTCGAGGGCGGCCTGGTCGTCGCTCGCCCGCTGGCGGCCGAGACCGAGCGCGACGTTGAGACGGGCCTTAGACTCATTCCATGCTCGATCAGCGCGACCTGCTGCTCCGTGCCGCCGTTGGCTTCGCCCTCGTGCCGCCCGAGGGAGCCGAGTTATGACTGATTCACTGCCATAGCGGAGGGACGCCATGTTACGAGCTGCGACACTCGCCTTGCTCATTGTTAGCGGATGTAGCGTTCTGAAGAATACGCGGGCTCAGGACTTGGCGTGGGAGCGGTGGAAGCAGTGCGATCATTTCCCAGGCGTCTCGTTGACGAAAATTGAGACCAACGGGCTTGTGTGGGTGCAATACGGCAGCATGAGTGAATACCGCGACTGGGATGCCTGTATGTATTACGCCCTTCAAGACCAGCGGAGGGACGGCAAGATGACGCCCGACGCAGAGCCTCCGAAGTGGCAACCGTAATAGAGGCGATGGTGGCGTGAGCGCGACGGAGCATTCGGCGATGAGCGCGACGGGCTCTGCCTTCGAGCCGACACCGTGGCGGGCGGTGCAGCGGCGGCGTGGGAGACGTTGAGGAGGGCTCGATGAGTACGGCCCCCAGGAGTTGCCCACACTGCGGACTGATAAATCCGCCTGGAACCACACGCTGCGACTGTGGCCATAACTTCGAGGGCCCTTCGTTGCCGAGGCGCAACAGGTCGGAACGTCCTGGGACGATGGCGGATCGGCCACAGGGTTATGCGTTCGGGTGGTACGTCGCGTGTACCTCGCTAGCAATGAGCACAAACTCGGCGCTAGCGGTGTACGGATTTCCGCTCGACCTAGTATTGAGGAGTTCGTACCTGGTCGTAGGGCTAGCGGCGGCCATTGTTAGACCGTGGAGTTGGTATGCCCTTCTTGCATCCGTCGCCCTTTATCCAGGATGGGGCGGACTGTATATAGCTTTGGTGGCGAGTGATTGGCGGAACAAACTCTTCGTGGCTCTCGCCACTGTCTTGATGACAGTGGCCTTCTTTGGCTACTTCTACAAGCGCCGAGCAATGTTCGGGGCCAAGGGGCGCTGGCGTCGCTTGGAGCAGTGGTGCCCTAGGGTGATCGGGCCTCAGACGCACAACTCTGTTCGAGTGCCTGGATTTGCCGGTCTCTCGAACCCACGCAGACTTTTCTTTGTTGCTATCCTCATGGCGCTCGTCATGCTCAATAAGGTTGACGTGGATGAAGCGGGCATCTTCGCGGTGGTGATTCTCTTGACCCTTCTACTCTTCGTTAGACGCATTCGTGAAGTCAATCCTCGCTGACCCGGTGGGCCGACTCGACTCAAGGGCCTTACTGCTCCTCGCCTTCTCCCTGCTCGCCACGGCTGCGACCGCCCACGCCGAGTGCGCGTGGGTGTTGTGGTTCCAAATGAAGGCTGGTGGTTCTTGGCAGATCGAGCGCGCGTTTCAGACGGAGTCAGCCTGCCGTGAAGCTGAGATGGCCTACTCCGCTTTGATCGGAACATGCAGAGGTCTGTGCCACCAGTTCGGCGTGAAGGCGTGAGCACACAGTGCTCCCCGACACCGTGGACCCGGGGGGCCGCGGGGCGGCGGGCGATGAGTGCTGAAATCCACTTAAGCATCTCTCGGACGACGAACTCGTCGCTCAGCATTGTCAGCAAGGCGTGAACACGCACGTCCTGAGCGCCGCAAAAGGCAAGTTGAACGACTAGAAGAAATCGTCGTCAGGGTTCCTCGGAAACAAAAACCCAGCACGGGCAATGAGTCCCCCATAGTCACAATCAGCACTGCGACCCCGCCCGTTGCATGGAACGGTCACTCGTGGCACCTGTAGGCGTGCGCTGTCGTGATCGGGGCGCTAGATTGGCGCGGGGATTGGCCGGGCCGCTTTTGAGGTGTTAACCGTGACGCGCGCTCAGAACGCCACCGGCAGCGACTTCAGCCCCCGTAGCGTGAGGCTCTGGCGATATTCCGGGCGGTCGGTGGCCAGCGCCAGCTTCGGCAGGCGCTTGAGAAGCGTGTTGATCGCGATCTGGCCCTCGATGCGCGCGAGCGGCGCGCCGAGACAGAAGTGGATGCCCAGCCCGAAGGCCACGTGGCGGTTGTCGGTTCGGCCGATGTCGAGACGATCGGGCTCGGGGAACTGCACGGGGTCGCGGTCGGCGGCGCCGATGAACGGCATCACCATCTCG
>QHVJ01000576.1 GCA_003222275.1 Acidobacteriota bacterium
AGCTGCTCGGCATCGACCGCCGCACGCTCTACCGCATCCTCGAGCGCGAGGCCGGGCCGGAAGAGTAGCTGGCGTGAGAGCGGCTCGCGAATCCGCGATGTCGCTGCGCCCGAGCGTGGACGCCCCACCTCGCGCCGACGATGCTCGCCTGTACGCCGCGACTTGCTCGGACGGCCTCGCAACACCCCATCCTCCGCAAGAGGGTCGCTCGCGCGCCTTCGCGCCCGTCACGGTTCGCGAGAAGAGCCAGCGCGGATTGTTAGACATCCCCTGACGCAACAGCCCATTCGGCCCCGCCGGGAACAATCAAGCGACTGTCCTGGGAGCTGACGATGGGAATGAAGCACGCTGTGACAGCGAACAGTGTAATCGCCAGTATCTTCATAGTCTGTCAACGCCCAGGCTGAGCGGCCGGCCGGACCGCTCCAGCCTGCCGTTAGGTTGCCTCGAAGTCATTGCCAGTAACTCTTCCCGCGTTTCAGCCTCTCTCGGTCGCCGGCGCCCGCGAACGCGCTGCCTGAACTCCACTTCCCGATCAACTCAGTGCGCGTGACAGTCCCAGTGAAGTTGAGACCGCCATACGGGCCACTTGCCGGCATCGTGAATTCGACTTGCGTCCCCGCAACTCGGACTGGAACAAGCACGGCAAACGGGGCTCCGCCTTCGGCAAGCTGGACCAAAGCGAAGAATCCGGTCGGGCCCTTCGATGGGAAGATGAGGATCTCGGCACCGAGAAGATCGCCGCCCTCTTTGTTGAAATACAGGCTGCTGTACACTCCTGTGGCCCGGACCGTGTCGGCTCCTAGCGCAACTCCCACGCAGAGCGACGCGATCGCACCGGTCACAAGACTGAGGCGCATCGATCGTCCCTCATTCGGCAACCTAGCGGATTGCTGATGGGATCTGGAACGTCTACTTCGGGCGCCTCAGGCTCGGCCGCTTGAACGAGCGCCACATGCGGATTGAGGATCACTACGGGAGACTTTATCGTCGACACGTGTAACCCATGTCCCGGACTCTTTTGTTACCTATGTCGCCGACCGTTCACCCTCCCGACCTACTTCAGGAATCGCGAAAGCAGGATGAATTCTGCACCCACCAGCAAGGTTATCAGATAGGCGAGTGCCGCGATTTTCCATCGCGCGGCTTGATCAAGCTGAGCTTCATCCTCCCAGCCGTCCTCGAGGCCCAACGCGAATAGTCCTCCGAGGACGCCCAGCGCGAACACCATGAACAGCCAGGGCCAGTACGGTGGGCGAGGGAGCAGGGCCTTGGGGTCATAGAAGAGCCCCACGGTCACGGCGCCCAGGCCGACGGCGACAAACGGAATGGCAAGATCCAGGAGATGACGAGTGTTGGATTTGGAGGGAGGGGTCAACATGTGCGCGATCGCTGCTGTCTAACGCTCGCGGTGAGCAGCCGCGGCGAGCGGATGCGAGCCAGCGGTCTGCTCCAGCGCGGGGTTAGAAAGCCTGTTGCCACAGGCCGTCATCGTACGACTCCATCTCAAGGCGGACTCGCGCGTATAGCGCGTCGAGTTCCTTGCGAAGCTTCTTGTCCGTTGAGTGGTTGGCCTCCGCCGCCACGAAGCCCAGCAACTCGTCGAGATCGTCGAGCGTGTACCGAACTACGTACTGTCCCGACTCGAGCTGCGCCCGGCGGAGCGCTGTTGTCAGCTCGGGCCCGGTGAACGTGTGCTCCAGCACCAAGACCCGCTCGCGCGGGCTGAAGCTGACCTCGACCTTCTGACCTTGCTTGATCTTCTTCCGCATCACCACAGCTTTCTAACGTTCGCGGTGAGCAGCCGCTGCGAGCAAATGTGAGTCAGCGGTCTGCTCGACTGCGTCGTTAGCCGACACCCAGTTCCTCAAGCAGGTCGATGTACGCGTGCGCTACCAGAGCCGACTCCGGAACCCCGAGCGCTGCCAGCAGCTCCCGTGCTATGCGTTCTCCCTCAGCGGCGGTGTCGCCGTCGGCCAGGACGACCTCGATCTCCAGGAAACTCCCAAGCCCCCGGACCTCATCAAGGTGAACTCGCGACCCGTCGATCATGAAGAGCTCCCGCCGCTTCTCCACGACACCCCGAACGCCAAGCGCTTGGCCCAGGACCGCCGAGACGGCCTTGGGGTCGGAACACGCGCAGCGGACGTACAGAGATTCCTTCGGGCCAGCGAGGTCTGGACGCTCATAAAAAATTAGCTCACCCGATCCGTCGGAGAACTCGCGAAGCTTCAAGCGGCCCCGAGGAACAACGAAAAACGTATCCGTCTGGACCAAGGCTTCCGGCGGCGCTGGCGCAAGCGACCCTACCTTGACCCGAAGACGGGACAGATCTGCTACCCGCGCCTTCATCTCGACGTTTCTAGCCAAACTCACTGTCGGCTAGACAGTATGACTTCCGCGAAGTGAGGCTGACCTCCGCCGCTCAACGCGGATTAGCCTCATGGAGGCCAGAGCCGCAAGGTGCTCTAGGCACAAACGAGCGTGGAGGTCAGCCATGGGTGAGTCTAGCAAGACTCTGTATGTCG
>QHVJ01000109.1 GCA_003222275.1 Acidobacteriota bacterium
GAAAGGGGGACCCCAACCCCGGGTGTCGTCGCCCTTCTCCCGTTCCTCGACCTTGACGACGTCCGCCCCGGCATCCGCCAGCGCCTGCGTGCAATAAGGTCCCGCCAGTATGCGAGTGAGATCGACGATGCGGATGCCCGCCAGCGGGTCAGACACAACAAGCCACAGCTGCGCGCGCAGCGGGATTGCTGCGCGCCTCCACTCCGTGGAGCCACGCCAGCGGGTCCTCGCTGCGCTCGGACCGCACTCCCGCGGAGCGCGCGGGGCGTTCCAGGGGGGTGCGGCGCAGCACCCCCCTGCTCGACACGACGACGCCCGCCAGCGGGTCAGCCACGATCGTCCAAACGCTTGGTCATGGGCACAATCCTACGCTCGCGGCGGGAACCGTTCGGGCGTAAGGGGGCAATATGGGAATGGCGTTCGTTCATGAACACCGCTGACGCACAGCTTCGAAACCATGAACGACCGTCTCCTCTCGCTCGCGCGCACCCGCTACGACGGCGGGATCACGACCTATCTCGAGGTGGTGGTCGCGGAGGCGACGGCGCTGACGAACCGGCGGGCGGCGGTGGACCTGCTGACGCGGCGGATGACGGGGAGCGTGGACCTCGTCAAGGCGCTCGGGGGCGGGTGGGACGCGTCCGCGCTTCCTTCGGCGGGCGCCGTGCTTTCCCGCGGTTCGGACGGGGAGAAGAACCCGGAGCCGGCCGTCAGACCTTGACTGCGGGGAGGTCGCCCTCGCGGACCACGACCTGTCCGTACTTGCTGTAGAAGCTCAGTTGCCGGCGATAGCACCGCCGTTGCTCGAGGTCGAAGGCCACGCAGGACTCGATGGGCTGGCTGTAGACGTGGAGGGAGATGACCGGCTCCCTTCCCTGCACGACGACCTGATGGATCGTCTGCACCTTGTCCACGGTGTTCACGGGTCCGTCCGGGTAGCACTCCTGGACCTCGCGGCGGTCGAGGTCGAGCTCCGTCGCGCCGGCCAGGCAGTCCATGCCCGCCACGTTCTGGTTGTCGGCCGCGTTGCACCCCAGCCATTTGTAGTTGACGACCGCGAGCGCGCCCTGCTCGACGCTCATCCATCCCAGCTGGCCGTTGTGGGTGTGGATCACCGTCCGCTGCCCCGGCTGCCAGCACACCGCCATCAGCTCGACGAGCCCGTCGCGGTAGATGAGGTTCCGCGTGTACATGTCCGGCCGGAAATGCACGTAGGGCGCGAGCGAAGAACGGTCCACCGCGGTCTCGCGGAAGTAGCTCAGCAGCCGCTCGCGGGTGATGGGCTCCGATTCGAACGCGCGCAGCGTGTCGACCAGGTGCGACAGCGAGACGCTCTTCCTGGCCATGGCTCCTCGCCAGTGTCCCCCCGCGATGGCGCGCGAGTCAACCCCGAACGCCGCCTCGCCTTTCCCTTGTCTCGGGGCGGGAAATCCCGTACCCTGATCCCGCAGTCGAGGTCCGGGGCGCCGCGCCCTGACCGGTCCACGGCGACCCCAGGCGAGGGAGAAAAGACCCATGGGCGTTGCCGGAGCGGACACGCTGTTCAGCCTCATCAAGCAGAAGCAGGACCTCCAGAGCTACCGGGAACGACACTGGAACGGCACGGTCCAGGACTACATGGAGATCGTCCTGGGGAGCCCGCGGGTCGCGCGCAACGCCTGCCAGCGGCTCTACGACATGATCCTCGCCTACGGGTTCACCGAGTACACCCGGCATCACGAGCGCTACGTGCATTACCGGCTCTTCGACGACCCCATCGACCACGGCCGGGACGCGGTCTTCGGCCTCGACGCTTCCCTGATGCGGCTCGTCCACAACATCAAGTCGGCCGCCTTCGGCTACGGGACGGAGAAGCGCATCCTGCTCCTGCACGGCCCGGTGGGCTCGTCCAAGTCGACGATCGCCCGCCTGCTGAAGAAGGGCCTCGAGCTGTACTCGAACACCGCCGAGGGGGCGCTCTACACCTATGGTTGGCGGTCCGACCTCGGCGCCAGCGGACCCGAGGCCGTGCACTGGTGCCCGATGCACGAGGACCCGCTGCACCTCATCCCCCTCGAGAGCCAGGAGGCCGTCTACGCCGAGCTGAACCGGCGGATGGGACCCAAGGACTACCGCATCGTGCACACCGGCAGCCTGTGCCCCTTCTGCCGGAAGACGTACCAGGACCTGATGACCGCCTACGACGGCGACTGGGAGAAGGTGATCCGGCACGTCGTCGTCAAGCGGCTCGTCCTCTCCGAGAAAGACCGGATCGGCATCGGCACCTTCCAGCCGAAGGACGAGAAGAACCAGGACTCGACCGAGCTGACCGGCGACCTCAACTACCGCAAGATCGCCGAGTACGGCTCCGACTCGGACCCGCGGGCCTTCAACTTCGACGGCGAGCTGAACATCGCCAACCGGGGGATGATCGAGTTCATCGAGATCTTGAAGCTGGACGTCGCCTTCCTGTACGACCTGCTCGGCGCGTCGCAGGAGCACAAGATCAAGCCCAAGAAGTTCCCGCAGACGGACATCGACGAGGTCATCTGTGGGCACAGCGTGGCCGGGCACGAGCCCATCCTCTTCAGGTCCCAGGAGGGCATCGCCTGGACCACGATGGAACGGCTTCACGAGCGTTTCTCCCCGAGCTGCGAAGGCCTCGAAGTGCTGGCCCACGACCTCGAGACGAGCGCGACGCGGTGGACGCCGGTTCGTTCGGTCATCCGGCACCGTTTCACGGGCGAGATGCTCACGACGGACCAGAAATGGGGTGTCGTGGAGACGACTCCCAACCACTCGATCTACGACCGCTCGGGAGCCACGTTCTATCCCGAGGAACTCCACGAAGTCCTCGCGGCTCGCCGCATCCAGTCGTTTGCCCCCGTGGGTGCACTTTTCATCGACGTCGCGGGAGCGATCCCCGGGTTCGTGACGTGCGAAACGCGCATCGCGGCCGGCGGCGGGCCGATGACGCGGCCGAGCCGGCCCGGTTGGGCCCGCCTCGGTCTCCCCCGCCATGCCACCGAGATCCAGTCGATCTACGACGTCGCCACCGATGGGGCGGCGCTCAAGGACCTGATTACGGTGCTCGTGTGGTACGCGACGGAAGGGCACGTCAACGGCCGCAATGGCGGAATCGTGATCACCCAAGCCGACCCGGCAGAGCTGGAGCGCGTCCGGGCGGCCTACGCGCGCATCACGGCCGGCCACGGCTCGATCGATGCGGGCGCCAAGACCGACTCCGCGTGGCGGCTCTATCTCGGCTCGCAGGCCATCGCGCGGCTGGCCCAGCACCATTGCGGGGAGCACTCCCCGAACAAGAGGCTGCCCGACTTCCTCTTCAGCCTGCCCGAAGAGTTCCTGCGCCATGCGTTCGACGAGCTCATGCGGACGGACGGGAGCCGCCGGCTCCCGCGCAATGTCGCGAGCGTCGCGAGCGCCGGCTATCGGGAGTGTTTTTTCGAGTACAAGACCATCTCGCCGCTGCTGGCGGCGCAGGTCGGGACGCTGGCCAGCCTCCTCGGTCACGATTACAGCGTCTACCGGGCACCGCGGCCCGGCCGCATCCCCGCGTACCGCATCCGCTTCTGCTCGGGCGGAGGCAAGCGTGGCGGACGCCACAAGACCTTTCAGGCCCGACTCCATCGACGGCCCGTATTCGCCGAGTGGGTCTACGACATCGAGTGCGAAGCCCTGCACAATTTCGTTTGCGGCGTGGGCAACGTCGTGTGCCACAACACGAACGAGCCTGAATACCGGAAGCTGCAGAACAACGAGTTGATGGAAGCGTTTCGGGATCGTACCGTAAAAATTGATATTCCTTATAACACGGTCTGGCAGGAGGAAGTCAAGATCTACGCGCGCGACTTCAACGACCGCCAGATCACGGGCAAGCACATCGCCCCCCACACGATCGAGATGTCGGCGATGTGGGCGGTGCTGACCCGGCTCGAGGAGCCCAAGAAGGCCCAGATCACGCTGCTGCAGAAGCTGAAGCTCTACGGCGGCAAGACGCTGCCCGGCTTCACCGAGGACAACATCAAGGAGTTCCACGAGGAGGCCCTGCGCGAGGGGATGGAAGGCATCTCCCCCCGCTACATCCAGGACAAGATCTCCAACGCCCTCGTGCGCGACGACAGCGGCGTCTGCGTGAACCCCTTCATGGTCCTCAACGAGCTGGAGTCGGGCCTCCAGCACCACAGCCTCATCACCCGCGAGGAAGTGCGCAAGCGCTACCGCGAGCTCCTGGCCATGGTCAAGCAGGAGTACGAGGACGTGGTGAAGAACGAGGTCCAGAAGGCGATCTCCGCCGACGAGGAGGCCATCGCCCGCCTGTGCGGGAACTACGTGGACAACATCAAGGCCTACACCTTCCGGGAGAAGGTCCGCAACAAGTTCACCGGGCAGGAGGAGGACCCCGACGAGCGGCTGATGCGCTCGATCGAGGAGAAGATCGACATCTCCGAGAGCCGCAAGGACGACTTCCGCCGCGAGATCATGAACTACATCGCGGCCCTCGCCCTCGAGGGCAAGCAGTTCGACTACAAGACCAACGAGCGGCTGCAGAAGGCGCTGGAGCTGAAGCTCTTCGAGGACCAGAAGGACTCGATCAAGCTCACGAGCCTCGTCTCCACCGTGGTGGACCGCGACACCCAGGAGAAGATCGACATCGTCAAGGGGCGCCTCATCAAGAACTACGGCTACTGCGACGTGTGCGCCACCGACGTGCTGAACTACGTGGCGTCGATCTTCGCCCGGGGCGACACCAAGCAGCGCTAGGCTTCAGTGCCCGAGCAGGGTCTTCGCGGCCGGGATCGTGGATCCGCGCCGTTCACCTAGCGACGGACCTGCTCGTCCACGATCGACCACGTGGACCGCTTCAGATCGGCGAAGGCTTCGAGGTCCGCGGTGGCCCGCTTCCCCTCCGGGCTCGCCCAGCCCCTCTCCATCGCGTCGCGGTCGTCCCAGTACAGCTCGACCACGCCGTCCCATCCGGGTTCGGCGCGGGAGGCATCCTCGGCCACGTGGTTCTGGACGTAGCGGCGGAGTCCGGGGATGGCCTCCGCCAGCGGCCCGTGCACGTGCTCGAGATACCGCCGGAACTCCTCCCGGCTCGTTCCGGGCTTGCGGTACAGCACTACCACGAACTTCAGCATGGCCGATGCGGGCCTCCTCCTGGCGTTGCGTATATCATCGGAGGTCCCTTCATTGCGAGGAGGCCATGATCCACGACAGCATCCTGGGCACCATCGGGAATACGCCGATCGTCCGCATCAATCGTCTGGCGCCGCGCAACACCACCATCTACGTGAAATGCGAGGCCTTCAACCCGATGAGCTCGGTGAAGGACCGTCTCGCGATCGCCATGATCGAGGACGCCGAGCGGCGCGGCACCCTCAAGCCGGGCCAGACGGTCATCGAGCCGACGTCGGGCAACACGGGCATCGCGCTCGCGATGGTTTGCGCGGCGAAGGGCTATCCCTTCGTGGCGGTGATGTCGGACAGCTTCAGCGTCGAGAGGCGGAAGCTGATGAAGGGCATGGGGGCGAAGGTCGTCCTGACGCCCGCCGCCGAGCGCGGCTCCGGGATGGTCCGCAAGGCGGAGGAGCTGGCGAAGAAGCACGGCTGGTTCCTGCCCCAGCAGTTCGAGAACCCGTCCAACCCCGAGTATCACCGCAACACCACGGGCCCCGAGATCCTGCGCGACTTCGCCGGGAAGAGGCTGGATTATTTCGTGAGCGGGATCGGGACTGGGGGGACCATCACCGGCGCGGGGGAGATGCTGAAGAAGGCACGCCCCGACATCAAGATCGTCTACACCGAGCCCGAGACGGCGCCCCTCGTCACCAAGGGGCAATGGGTCCCGCACAAGATCCAGGGCTGGAACCCCGACTTCGTCCCCGCCGTCTTCAACAAATCGATCTACGACGAGGCCGTGCTCGTGGGCGAAGTCGAATCCCGCGACGCCGCCCGCGCCCTCGCGCAGAAGGAAGGCATCTTCTGCGGGATTTCCTCGGGCGCGACGTTCGCCGCCGCGGTGAAGGTCGCGACGAAGGCGACGGAAGGGTCCGTGCTGCTGGCGATGCTGCCCGACACGGGGGAGCGCTACTTGACGACGTTCCTGTTCGAGGGGATCACCGAAGCGTCGGACGAGGTGTAGCCGCCGTGGTCGCGAACAGCGCGGCCTGCCACGCGCCCGAGACGGCGAAGAACAGCATCGCGGGCGCGACGAAGCAGCTCAGGTAGCGGTGAATGCGCAGGAGAGTCTTCAAGAGAGCCCCCAATCGGTCGATCGGGGGCGGAGTCTATCACGCTAGGGGCGGGCGCCCGCGGCCGGCGCCTTCGCGGTCCGCGCGGCCAGGTCGTTCGCGTCCGGCATGAAGGTCTTCAAGCCGTGGCTCGGCGTGTTCTTCGAGTAGCCGGCCACGAGCTGATCGTTGTACCGGTCGAGGTTGAAGTCGAACGGGTCCTTCGCGTCCTGGTCGATGAGGGCGAGGTCGGCGTCGGCCATCGTCAGCTTCCCGAACCGCAGGTTGCCGCCGCGGAAGTACATGTAATTGCGGTACTGCGCATAGGGAAGGAGGCGCCGCCCCGGAGCGGTGCCCGTGCCGAAGACCTGGATCACCTGATCGCCTTCGATTCGTACCGAGGTCACGTTGCCACGGATGCGCGGCGGGGGCAGCATCTGCTGGGGATCGAGGATGAAGTCGTTGTCCTCGACCACGATTCCCCGGCCGGCCTGGATCTTGACCATGTCGTCCATCTCGATCCCGAGCAGCCCCATGAGGCCCTTGACGGGCAGGCCCGCTGCCTTGATCGATCGGGCGTGGACGCGGATGCGGCCGTCAGGCGTCGGCATCAGCTCGGCCTTGACCTTGAACGGGACGTCCACCGCCTTGTCCAGGACGCCTTCCTGCTCGAGCTGGCCCTTCTCGTTCGTGGTGATCTCCAACTCCTTGATGGGAGCCTTGCGATAGTTGAAGACGTAATCGTTCATGAGCGCGGTGAGCGAGGCGGTGCTCATGGCGATCTCGCCCGCGTCGATCCTGATCACGAACGACTCCTTGTCGTCGAAGACGGGCGGACGGCTCTTCGCCGTGCGGAGCAGGGCCCCGCGCAGGCTGTGGATCAGCAGGACCACTCGGTCGGTCATATGCATATGGACGTTCTTCATCTCGACGCGGACGGCTCCGCCGGAGGCGACGGGGACGGGCGACGGACGAGGCGATTCCGTGGGCGGACCAGCCGCCACCGAGGTCCCCGGCGAAGGGGCCGGCGACGGCTCGGGCGCACGCGCCGGCGGCTCGGGTGCGGCCGCCGCCGGCGGGGGAGGCGGTGCGGAAACGGCGGCGGACGGTGGCGGGCCCGACCCGACCGAGTCTGCGGGGACAGGCGTCCGCGCGGCATGCCGGAAGCACGCACCGAGGCTCATCAGCAGAACGAGGACGACCGTCCCACGCCGATACGACACTGGGTCGAGCCGGAGCATCAATCGTGCCAAGCCGATGTGTTGCGCAAGATGCTGAGCCTCGGGACTCTGCTTTTTCGCGCAGTTACCCTGGGCGTAAGAACTTACACTCGACGTCGACCTTGTCAGCCCCATCGAAATCCCGTACCCTCGTGCCGAGCCTGGACACCCGGGCCGACCGATGACCCCGATGCTCCGGAAGATCGACCGTGACGTGAAGAGATTCCGGCAGATCGTCCGCGGCGTCATCAAGAAGGAATTCCGGAAGTACCTGACCCAGGGCGAGCTGATCGGCCGGCAGGGCAAGCACATCGTCTCCATACCCCTCCCTCAGGTCGAGATCCCCCGGTTCCGTTTTGGCCAGAAGGAAATGGGCGGCGTGGGTCAGGGTGAGGGCGAGGCGGGCGAGGCGTTCGAGCCGCAGCCGGGGACCGAGCCGGGCCAGCACATCCTCGAGGTGGAGGTGAGCCTCGAAGAGCTGGCGGCGATCCTGGGCGAAGAGCTGGAGCTGCCGCGCATCATGCCGCGCGGCCGGCGCACGATCCCGGTCGAGAAGCTGAAGTACTCGAACATCCGCAAGGTCGGCCCGGAGACGCTGCGCCACTTCAAGCGCACGTTCCGCGAGGCCCTGAAGCGCCAGGTCGCGACCGGCCAATACGATCCGAAGAACCCCATCATCGTCCCCATCCGCGAGGACCGCCGCTACCGCTCGTGGCACGTGCGGGAGGTGCCGGAGTCGAACGCGGTGATCATCCTGTGCATGGACGTGAGCGGGAGCATGGGCGACCAGCAGAAGGAGATCGTGCGCATCGCCTCCTTCTGGATCGACACCTGGCTCCGGAGCCAATACAAGAACCTCGACAACGTCTACGTCATCCACGAAGCCTTCGCGAAGGAGGTCGACCCCCATACCTTCTACCACCTGCGCGAGAGCGGGGGCACCAAGATCTCGACCGCCTACGAGCTGATCAACCAGGTCGTCGACACGCGGTTCAGCCCCGATTCGTGGAACGTGTACCTCTTCCACTTCTCGGACGGCGAGAACGGCGACAGCCGCGACACCGAGCGCTGCATGGAAGTCCTGCGCGACGACCTGCTGCCCAAGCTCAACCTGTTCTGCTTCGGCCAGGTCCGCTCCTCCTACGGCGGGGGCCGGTTCAAGACCGACGTGGAGGAGGCCTTCCCCGGGGAGCCGAAGATCGTCACCTGCGAGATCCGCGACAAGGACGAGATCTACGACGCCATCAAAAGGTTCTTGGGGAAGGGCTTGTGACACGTTCTGCTTCGGACATTGAGCAGGGGGGCGCTGCGCCGCGCCCCCCAGAAACCCCCCGCGCTCGCGTCGGAAGTGAATCCCGCCGCTCGCGCCGCTCTTGCTTTCTGTGAACCTTCCGCCCGAGATAGACAAGGCCCGGCGGCAGATCGAGACCCACGCGCGCGAGTACGGCCTCGACTTCTATGACGTGGTCTTCGAGGTCCTCGATTACGACCAGCTGAACGAGGTCGCCGCCTACGGCGGCTTCCCCACCCGCTATCCGCACTGGCGTTTCGGGATGGAGTACGAGGAGCTGTCGAAGACCTACTCGTACGGGCTGTCGAAGATCTACGAGCTCGTCGTCAACACCAATCCCGTCTACGCCTACTTGATGAAGGCGAACGCAACCGTCGAGCAGAAGCTCGTGATGGCCCACGTCTTCGGCCACGCCGACTTCTTCAAGAACAACCTGTGGTTCAGCAAGACCAACCGCCGGATGATCGACATCATGGCCAACCACGCCACCCGGGTGCGCCAGCACATCGATCGTTACGGCGTCGAAGCGGTGGAGGACTTCATCGACGCGTGCTTGAGCCTGGAGAACCTCATCGATTACCACTCCCACTTCATCGAGCGGGAGGAGAAGAAGGAGCGGACGGTGCCGGGGGCGGAGGACGAGGAGGAGACGGTCGAGGTCCCGCGCCTGAAGAGCAAGCGTTACATGGAGACGTACATCAACCCGCCCGCCTTCATGGAGGAGCAGAAGGCGAAGATCGCGGAGCGGCGCAAGAGGAAGCGCATGCTGCCCGAGGAGCCGAAGCGCGACGTGCTGCAGTTCCTGCTCGAGCATGCTCCGCTCGAGAACTGGGAGCGCGACATCCTGGCCATGGTCCGCGACGAGGCCTACTACTTCGCGCCGCAGGCGATGACGAAGATCGCGAACGAAGGGTGGGCCGCGTATTGGCATAGCGTCATCATGACGCAGCGGGCGCTGACCGACTCGGAGGTGATTGACTTCGCGGACCACCACTCGGGTACGTTGGCAATGAGCCCGGGCCGCATCAATCCCTACAAGATCGGCATCGAGCTTTTTCGCGATGTCGAAGACCGCTGGAACAAGGGCAAGTTCGGCAAGGACTACGACGATTGCGACGACCGCGAGGTCCGCAAGCGGTGGGACCGCAAGCTCGGCCTCGGCCGCCAGAAGATCTTCGAGGTGCGCAAGATCTACAACGACGTCATGTTCATCGACGCGTTCATGACCGAGGAGTTCTGCGAGCGGCTCAAGCTCTACGTCTACGGCCACGACACGCGCACGGGCCGGCCGGTGATCGTGAGCAAGGACTGGCGCAAGGTGAAGGAGCGCCTCCTCTTCTCCCTGACGAATCTCGGCCAGCCGATCGTGCACGTCGTCGACGCCAACTACGGCAACCGCGGCGAGCTGTACCTCAAGCACCGCTACGAGAGCGTTCCTCTCGACCTCGACAAGGCGCGTGACACCCTCAAGAACCTGCACCGCATCTGGCGCCGGCCGGTGCACATCGAGACCATGGACGACGAGCGCGGGCGCCTGCTCTCCTACGACGGCGCGGAGCACAAGACGACGAGGTTGTAGGGAGAGGGAGGCCTATCTCCAGCTCACGACGCGGGCGCGGGCGAGGAGGTCGAGATACTCGGCGACCTCGGCCACCGGTACCGGCTCGTAGCGGCCGGTGAGGACGTCGCGGATCTCCTGAACGCTCCGCCGGCCGTCGACGAGATTGAGCGCCTCCCATGTCAGTACTTCGCCGCCGTCGCGGCGGGCGAGAGCCGTCTCCACCTCCGCGTCCGGCCCGAGCATCTCGGCCAGATGGTCGTAGTAGTAGACGCCCAGCGGCCCGCGCACGTCCGGGTTGCGAACGGGAACGCGTCCATCGCTGTCCGCAAGCGGCGCCATCGGAGAAGGATCCCGCAAGCGCGCTTCTTCTGTGCCGGCCGCTCCCGCAGCTGAGGGCCACAGCGCGCCCAGCGATCGCAGCGTCGCCGAAGTCACCACGGCCGCCTCGCGGCGGATCAGGGCGGCGTCCCTTGCATACCCGGATAGCTCCGCCCGCAGCCCGGCGCACGCCGCTCGTTCCGCGAGGCCGGCCCGCGTCACCGCGAGCAATCGGGGCGCCTCCGCATCGGGCAGGGCGGCCAGCGTCCACGCGATGCCCGCGCCCAGGAACGCCACGCGGCCCAGCTTGGTGGCGTCGAGGTTCTCGGGAAGGTCCTTGTTGGTGTGGATCGTGACGTCCGGCCAGTCGTGGAAGTAGACCATGGGCACGCCGAAGCTCGCCTCTTCGAAGACCTGGTGATCACTCCCCATCTCCACCCCGCGCAGGTCGGTGAGAAACGACTCGCGCGATCCCGACGGCCAGGCGAGCCCCGCGTAGGCATCGCCCCCGCGCTCCGCGTATCGCTCGGAGGCGCGCACCACCGCCGCCAGCCACGCACGGGCGATCTCGTCCACGACGTGCGGGTGCGACTCCGCGGAGCGGGAGAGATGGAACGTGCCGTGGGTGGTGGCGAGCAGCCCGCCCACCATGTCCATGTGGATGCCCGCCACGGTCGCCCGCGCCGCTTCGGGGTGGCGCACGAGCCAGGCCTGCGATCCGGCGATCTCGGGCAGCCACAGGAAGCGGAGCGTCCGGCGCGGCGCGGCCAGGGTCCCGCGCGCCACCGCGGATCGGAGCGCGCGTGCGATCTCGAAGACGGCCGCGCTGCCGGAGGCATTGTCGTTGGCTCCCGCGGACTCGTGGCAGAGGTGAGCGGTGAGGACGACTTCCTCTCCCGGCCGCTCCTGGCCCGCGATCGTCGCGGTGACGACGTCGTAGGTCGCGGGCACCATGCGGGCGCTTACCCGCGCGTGCAGCACGATCTTCTCTCCGGCCGCGAGACGGTTCCGAAGGTCCTGCGATTGCCGCGCCGAGAGCATGAATGCGAACGTGTTTCCCGTCTGGTAGGGCGACAGGTGGCCCCACCGCACCAGGTCGCGGTCGTCGCCGGACCACGCGGTGCGCTGGTTCGGGTAGTCCGACAGGAACCCGGCGGCTCCCCGCTCCTCGACGGCCCGGCGATGAACGAGAGGCAGCGGGCCGCTCGCGAGCACGAGCCGGCCCCGTACGGCCTTCCCGGCGTAGTCGGCGGGTGCCGCCCCGCGGCCGACGTCCACCAGCTCGGCGGTGACGTCCGCGTCCTGGCTGTAGTCGGCGAGGGCCACCGCCAGGTCGGGGAAGCGGGCGATGGGGCGAGCGTGCGGCGACACCTCCTCCAGAGACGCCTCCGTCGGGTTCCAGCCGAGGTAGCTGCGGAAGTGCGCATAGCGAGTCGTGCCGTCGGCCGGGAAGCGCTCGATCGCGGCATCGGCGAGGCCCGCCGCGATGAGTCTTTCCCGCATCATCTCCGCGGCCGCGGTGAAGCCAGGCGAGCCGTGGACGCGGTGGAAACGGCCCAGGTCCCGTACCGTCCGCAGGGCGGCCCCGCCGTCTATCTCGCCGTGGATCGCATCCGTCACCGCCTGCGGCCAGAACGGCACCATCCGATCCTCGGCGCCACCCGCAACCGGGGCACCGGCGACGAGCCCCAGAGCCAACAGCTGCTCCACCCACCGTCGCTTCATCGAGCCTCCCCTGCCACGAGGATGGAGTCTATCTCGCGCCGCGGTCGGTCCTGTCATTGCAGGCAGGGAGCATAGAATCGCGGTCATGAGCGGACGGCGAAAGCTGCTGGCGGCGGTGGCCCTCATCCTGCTGGGCGCGATCGTCTCGATGGGCCCGCCGCGGTTGACGCTGACGAATGCGGGCTTGAGCGTCGAGTACCCGTGGTTCCGGGGAGTGGGGGCCCTCGCCGCCGCCCTCGGCGCGGCGCTGCTGGCGTTGGCCGTCCGCCGGCGGTGGCCCCGCATCGCGGCGGGGGCCCTGGCCGCGCTCGGCCTGGCGGTGGGCGCGCACCTCCTCGCCTACCGTCTCGAAGCGGATGCCGCCGGGCTCTCCTCGCGTGGACTTGCGGGACGGCGGGTGGTCGCCTGGCCGGCGATCAGCCGCGTGGAAGGCGGGCCTGGCGCCATCGTGGTGGTCGGGGCGGACGAGACACGGATCGAGGTCGATACGACCGATTTCCGCCCCGAGCAGCGGGCGAGCCTGGAGCGCACGATCGCCCGCCGCATTCACGACAACAGCGCGGCTAGATAAACAGGTGCTCGTCGTCTGAATAGCGGCGCGTGGTGCCGCGGGCCTGGGCTTCCAGACCGCCCAGCCGCTGGTACACGTCGAGCCCGCGGCGGAAGCCCTTCAGCAGCGCCGAGACCTCGACCAACCCGCCCCGGGGGATCGACAGGGCCTCACGCATCTGCTCCTTCGTCTCGTCGACGCGGGCGAGCGTGTGCTCTACGAGCGCCTCCACGCGCTGCGCCTGCGCGGAGGCGATCGCGCTGACCTCCGTGACGTTACGGGTGATGCGGGAGACGCTGGCGAGGGCCGGCTTCAACTCGCCTTCGACGCGGACCTGCAGCTCCTCGATGCGCCGCATCAGCCTCAGGCCGCCCCAGCCGAGGCCCAGGAGGAAGAGGCCCTGGACGAGGGACGACAGCGCGATCAACCCGAGAAAGACGAGTCCCAGCGACTCCATGACCTCTTCCCACCTCAACCTCCCCGGGTCCGGGCCGGACGGGGAAGGCTAGACCTTCTCCCTGGCCTTCTCCTCACGATAGGCCTGCCGGCCCGCCTCGACGGCGGCGGCGAAGCGCTCCTTGCGCTCCTCCACCGCCCCCTTCTGCTTCTCGACGTAGTTGCCCGCCTCGTCCAGAAGCTCGCGCCCGCGGTTGATCAGCTGCTCCCGCGCCTCCCGTCCCCGCTCGGCCGTCTCGCGAAGCTTCTCGTTCAGCAGCTCGCGGGTCTCTTGCCCGGACCGGGGAGCATAGAGCAGGGCCAGGACGGCGCCCGTCGCGGCGCCCAGCAGGAAAGCCAGCACCGGGCTGGTGCCCTCGTCGGAATAATCCTCGTCGTCACGCATGGATGGTCTCCTTGTCCGAGATCATTAAAACACACTCAGCCTGACCCGCAAGTACTTGCGCGGATCTTTGCGCACGTCGCCGAGGAGCCCACGCAGCTCCTTCGCCGCCGCGTTGAAGTTCTCGTAGAGGGCCGGGTCCTGTACGAACCGGCCGGCCGTACCCTCCCCCTTCTCGACCCTGGCCACCAACGCGTCGAGGCGCGTCGACAGCCCGTCGATCCTCTTGTAGAGAGCGTCGTCGTTCAGCAGCCGGCCCGCCGAGCCCTCGCCACGCTGGAGGTGGCCGGCGATGTCGTTCATGCTGCGGGTGAGGTTCTTCAGGCTCTGGGTCAGCTCCTCGTCCTTGGACAGCACGCCCAGGTTCCCCTTCCCCTCATCGATGCGCGAAACGATGCTCTCGATGCCCCGCACCGAGGAGGCCAGCTGCCGGGACATCGCCTGGTCGTTCACGAGGCGGCCCAGCGGTCCCGAGGGCGACTCGAGCTTGTTCATCACCTGCTGCAGGCGGAGGCTCACGTCCACCATCCGCGAGTACAGCTCCTCGTCGCGGAGCGCCTTCCCGATCGTCCCCTCCCCCGCGTCCATGCGCGAGAGGATCTTCTTGAGGTGCGTCGTGGAGTCCGACGCGTCGGACAGCAGGCCCTTGAACGGATCCTCGGCCACGCCGGACAGCAGACCGCCGTCCTCGATCGGCACGCCCTTGCTCGAGGGAGTGATGTCCACCGCCTTCTCGCCCAGGAGCCCGAGCGCCCCGAGCGTGACCGTGCTCTGGGTCGTGATCCGCGACCTCACCCGGCGGTCGAGCCGCATGTCCACCTCGACCATGCCGCTCCCCTCGGGCGCGAAGTCGACCTTGGTCACCGTGCCCTTCTCGACGCCTCCCAGCCGCACCGGTGCTCCGGCCTTGAGGCCGTTGACGTCCGACATCAGGGCCTTCACGTGATAGGTGGCCGCCCAGGGGGATCCTCCGGTGCTGCCGATATAGAGGATGGTGATCGCGAGGATCACGAGGCTGGCGATGACCACCAACCCCACCCTGAGCTCGGTCCAGGTCAGCGCCTTCTTTTCCATGACTCCCTCACAGCATAGCGGTTAGTACCGTTCCGCGGGGTCTCCTACGACAGAAACTCGCGGAGGTAGGGGTCTTCCGAGGTCTTCAGCTCGTGCGGCGTGCCCTTGAACTCCACGACACCCTGCCGGAGCATCATGAACTCGGTTCCCTCCAGCGTCGAGAGGTCCTCCACCACCTTCGGCAGGAACTGCCCGTTCTCGCGGGCCATGAAGGTCCGGGCCACGTTGAACGCATCGCGAAGCTGGTGCGTCACCAGGATCGACGTGACGCCGTCCAGGTCCCGGACCTTGACGATGAGGTCGGTGATGGTCGTGGAGGTGATGGGATCGAGTCCGGTCGTGGGCTCGTCGTACAGCATGATCTGGGGCCGGGCGACGAGTGCCCGCGCGAAGGCCACGCGGCGTCGCTGCCCGCCGGACAGCTCGGAGGGCATGCGTCCGTAGAAGGTCTCGAGGCCCACGAAACCGAGCATCTCCCGGACCCGCGCCTCGATGTCCGCTTCGGACACGTTGCCGTCTTCCACCAGCCGGTAGCCGACGTTCTCGCCGACGGTGAGCGAGTCGAACAGGGCGCCCTCCTGGAACACCATCCCGAGCTTCAGCCGCACCGGCCGCAGATCCTCTTCGACCATGTGACCCACGTCCGCCCCGTCGACATGAATGGAGCCGGCGTCGGGCTTCAGCAGGCCCAGGATGAGCCGCAGGATGGTCGTCTTGCCCGACCCGGAGCCGCCCAGGATGACCTTGGTGGTGCCGGGGGCGAGATCGAAGCTCACCCCCTGGAGAATCGGGCGATCGAACGAGAGGTGCACGTCGCGGAACGAGATGACGGGCTCGTCGGGATCCTGAGGGCCCGGCGGCGGCTCCGGGGGGGCGGGAGCCGGCCGGGGGGTGAGGCCGAGGATGGCACGGATCGTCTCGCGCATCACACCACCGGGAACAGGATCAGGAGGAGCTTGGTGATGAAGAAGTCCGAGGAGAGGATCGTCACCGACGCCACCACCACCGACCGCGTCGTCGAGAGCCCCACGCCTTGCGTGCCGCCGGAGGTGTTGAGGCCCATGTAGCAGCCCACCGAGGAAAGGATGAGCCCGAAGACGAGCGGCTTGAGGAAGCCCATCACGAGGTCGTTGATGACCATCGCGTTCCCGACCGACCGCCAGTAGAACTCCCACGACAGCTTCAGGTTGAAGATGCTGATCAGGCTGCCCCCGAAGATGCCGACGGTGTCCGAGATGACGGTGAGGAGCGGCACCATGATGAGCGCCGCGCCCAGCCGGGGCGCGACCAGCTTGCGCACGGGGTCCGAGCCGAGCACGCGGAGGGCGTCGATCTGCTGCGTCACCACCATGGAGCCCAGCTCCGCGGCCATGCCCGAGCCCACCCGTCCCGTCACCATGAGGGCGGTGAGGACCGGGCCCAGCTCGCGGACCATGGAGATGCAGACCAGGCGGCCGACGTAGGGGCGAGCCCCGAAAGCGTCGAGGCTGGCCGCCGACTGCAGCGCGAGCACCATGCCCGTGAACATGCCGGTGAGGACCACGATCGACAGGGACTGCACGCCGATGCTGTCCATCTGGGTGACGAGCTCGCGCTGGTAACGCGGGGGCGTGACGAGCGCGGCCAGACCGCGCACCGTGAGCAGGACGTAGTCCTGGACCGCGAGGACGGACCCCTTGACCTGCTGGGAAAACCGCCGACCCAGGCTGAGGATGAGGAGCTGCGTCCGGGAGGCCACGTAGTGACGATTATAGCGGCGCGGCTCGACACGCGAACCCAAGCACGCAGCCAAAGCTGCGAGCGGAGCGGGATTCACTCCCCCGGGGCCGCGAAGCGGACCCGCTAGATGAGCGGCGGCGAATTCACTTCGCCGGCACGGAAGATGCGAGCGGGGGGTCTGGGGGGTGCGCCGCTAGCACCCCCCAGCTCAATGAAGGTCCGCGAGCAGCTCCGCGCGCGTGGCGGCCGGCACTTCTGCTTCCGCCCGATAGTTCGGATGGTCGACGACGAGCCGCACCGTCTGGCCGGGATCGGCGAGCACGGCCTGGGCGTCGCGCGGGACGGCGAACCGCAGGTAGTGCACGGCGGCCATCTTCTCTTCCTTGCTGTGGCCCTCTTCGAAGCGGGCGGGAACTGCGGGCCGGTTCCCCAGCCGCAGCTTCACGGCCTCCCGGTCGAGCCCCTGGAAGCGGTTGATCGTGCGACGCACCTCCTCGTTGCTCATGCGGGCGAGCTCGGGGATCTCGATGAACAGCGTGGCGGAGAGCTCGCCCGGCGCCGGGACGAGGGCGTTGTAGGCGTCGATCTCCTCCTGGATGCGCGCGTCGTCCACGATGCGTTCGGTGCGCACCATCTCCTGGATCTGGAAGAGCACGGTGTCTCGGTTCTCGAAGAGGATCGTGAGGTTGTCGCCCACCGCCACTCGGCGGTTCTTCTTGAGCGCGATGACCCGCGCGCGCATGCCGTCGCGGGCCTTCTCGTACTCGACGAGGTTCTTGATCTCGGACAAGTGGATCTGCTGCATTCAGACCTCGGGTTTCAGCAATCAGCGTGCAGCAGGCATTCGGGCCGTCTGATGGCTGACCGCTGATTGCTGATTGCTTCTAGTGTTCCTCCGGCAAGCCGTACGCTTCCCGCAGAAGGCTGGCCGGATGCGCGGGCTTGACGCCTTTCACCTGCTCGAGCTGGAGCGCCGCCATCGAGCAATCGGTCGCGTAGGTCTCCGGCTCGGCCGCGTCCATCTCGAGGACCGCCTTGCGGGCGAACTCCAGGCTGATGGGGTAGAACTCCTTCTTCATCCCCCACGTGCCATCCATGGCCGTGCAGCGCTCGACGACCGTGACCTTCGTGCCCGGGATCAGCTGCAGCACGTCGCGGGTCTTGTAGCCCATGTTCTGCGCGCGCAGGTGGCACGGCATCTGGTAGGCCACCTTTCCGGGCCGGCGCCCCGGAAAGTCGGTGGCCAGGCTGCCTTCGCGGTGTCGTCCCGCGAGGTACTCGAAGAGGTCGCGCGTGCGCTCGGCAACCTTCTCCGCGGCGGCCCCGGGCACCAGCATCGGGTATTCCTTCTTCAGAACGTAGGAGCAGGTCGGCTGGGGGACCACGACGTCGGCCCCCCGCTCCACGAGGGGCAGAAGGGCGTCGACGTTCCGGCGGGCGTTGCGGACGGCGGCATCGATGTCGCCGCCGTCGAGATGGGGCATGCCGCAGCAGACCTGTTCCGGCGAGGCGACGGCGCAGCCGTTCCTCTCGAGCACGGCGACGGCGTCGCGACCCACCTGGGGCTCGTTGTAGTTCACGACGCACGTATGAAAGAAGGCGATTCGTCGTTGAGCGGGGGGGTGCGGCGGCACACTCCCCCGATTCTTCTCCCGCTCGCGGAACCAGCGGGCGAACGTCTTGTGGTGGAACCGGGGCAGGTTGCGGCTGCGGTCGATTCCGAGGACCGCCTCCATGAGCGCCCGATGGGGAGTGAAGCGGTTGGCCCAGTTGCTCAACGGCGCCGCCGCCGAGCCGAGCGCGCCGACCGCGTCGACGTTCCCGAGCCACGCATCCTGCCGGCTGACGCCTTCCGCCCGCGCCCGGGCCGCCTTTGCCCGGAGCATGAGACGCGGGAAGTCGATGTCGAAGCGGTGGGGCGGCGTGTAGGGGCAGTGGTTGAAGCAGAGCTTGCACTGCCAGCACAGGTCCACGACGCGGCGGTAGTCGGCGCTCGCCACCTTCCCCACGTCGCCGTCGTGGGCGTCCACCCGCTCCAGCATGTGGTCGAAGGAGGGACAGAGCCGGTGACACCTCCGGCAGCCGTCGCAGATCTCGGTGACCCGCGCCAGCTCCTTCTCGACGGCGGCGCCTTCGAAATAGGCGGGGTCCCGGGGGTCGTAGGGCAGTTACAGCTCTTTCAGGCCGTCCAGGCCCTTGGTGAAACGGCCCGCGTGGCTGCGCTCGGCCTTGGCCAGCGTCTCGAACCACTCGGCGATCTCCGCGAAGCCCTCCTCGCGGGCGGTCCGGGCCATGCCGGGGTACATCTGCGTGTACTCGTAGGTCTCGCCCTCGATGGCCGACTGGAGGTTCTGCTTCGTGTTGCCGAAGGCGACGTCGGTCGCCGGGTCGCCCACGGGCTTCAGGAAGTCCATGTGGCCGAAGGCATGGCCGGTCTCCGCCTCGGAAGTGTCTCGGAAGAGCCCGCCGATCTCCGGATAACCCTCGATGTCCGCGGCGCGCGCGAAATAGAGATAGCGGCGGTTGGCCTGGCTCTCGCCGGCGAACGCGTGCTTGAGGTTCTCGTGCGTCTTGGTGCCCTTGAGGTCCTTCATCGTCCTTGTTCCTCCCTGGGATGTTCTCGAGAATGATTCTTGATCTTTGCGAGGCCCTGGCAGAGCGGGCAGAGTCCCTGCACCTCGAGCTGGTGTCCGAGGACCCGGTAATTCATGGCCCGGCCCGCCTCCTCCTCGAAGCGCGGGTCGACGGACATCGGAAGGTCGTTGACCCGGCCGCAGCCGAGGCAGCGGATGTGATAGTGCCGCCCGGTGTTGCCGTCGAAGCGCGCCGGATGGCCTCCGGTATGGATCTCGCGGATGATTCCCTGCTCCGCGAGCCGCTTGAGGTTGCGGTAGACGGTGCCGAGGCTGATGCGCGGGAGGCGGCGGCGCGCCTGGCGGTAGACCCAGTCTGCGGTGGGATGGTCCATGGTGGACCGCACCACGTCGAGGATCAGCTCCCGCTGCCTGGTCTGCCGGCTCAACACAGGCAGTAATCATTCCTATCTGTGGTAAAAAGTCAACTCGCCCCGGGAAGAGCGGGCCGCGGGGATGGGAACGTTCACGCGCGCGTGCCGGCGAAGAGTCGCCGCGGCGACCACGGATCAGGTTCCTCGTATAATGCGTGATACACCTCATGCCTCAACACATCGGCATCGTTGCCTGCTCCGCGGAAGGGGCCGCGCTTTGTTATCGGACCATCTGCGTGGAAGGCGCGCCGCTTCTCGGCGCGCACGATCATCCCGAGGTCTCGATGCACACGCACTCGCTCGCCGAGTACATGAAATGCATCTATCGCGGCGACTGGCAGGGCGTGGGTGAGCTGATGCTCTCCTCCGCAAACAAGCTCGCGAAAGGCGGGGCCGATTTCCTGATCTGCCCCGACAACACCGTCCACCAGGCTCTTCCTTACGTCAAACCGCGATCACCGCTGCCCTGGCTCCACATCGCCGAGGTCGTCGCCGCCGAGGCGGTCGCGCGCGGGTTCCGGCGCCTCGGCCTGACCGGAACTCGATATCTCGTCGAGAGCGAGATCTATCCGGAAAAGCTCGAGGCGCGCGGAGTGGAGTACGTGCGTTCCCACCGCCCCGAGCGCGAAGAAATCAACCGCATCATCATGGATGAGCTCGTTTACGGCGTCTTCAAGCCCGAGGCGGTCGCTTGTTTTCAGCGGGTCATCGGACGGATGAAGGACGAGGGTTGCGACGCGGTCGTCCTCGGCTGCACCGAGATCCCGTTGATCATGAATGACTCGAATTCTCCCCTGCCGACGCTCGATTCCACACGGTTGCTCGCGCGGGCGGCGCTGCTCCGCGCGGTGCAGGTCGCCGCCGCGCCCGCTGAATCAAGGAGATGAACATGCGTCTCACCCGCCTCGCGCTCGTCACCTCCGTGGGCCTCGCGGCCGCGGCGCCCGCCATCGGAGCGGTCGCGATCGGGGAGAAGCTCCGGCCCTTCAAGCTGGACGACGCCACCGGCAAGACGGTGGACCTCGGTGGCCTCCAGGGACGGAAGGCCGTGGTGCTGATGTTCATCGCGACGCAGTGCCCGGTGTCCAACTCCTACAACGAGCGGATGGCCGCCCTGTCGCGTGAATACGGGGCCAAGGGTGTCGCCTTCGTGGGGATCAACTCCAACCGGCAGGAGAGCGTGGAGGAGATCGCGGGTCACGCCGCCGAGCACGGCTTCACGTTCCCGATCCTGAAGGACGTGGGCAACGTCCAGGCCGACCACTTCGGGGCCCAGGTCACGCCCGAGATCTACGTCTACGACCCGGCGTGGGTGCTGCGCTACCACGGGCGCATCGACGACGACCGCAGCGGCGCGAACGTGAAGAGCCGGGACCTGCGCAACGCCCTCGACGCGGTCCTCGCCGGCCAGGCGGTGCCGGTGGCGGAGACGAAGGCCTTCGGCTGCACGATCAAGCGCGTCGGCCGGTGATGTCGGCCGCGCTGCTCCTCGCCGTGGTCCTCGCCGGCCCGCTCGACGCCGCCGGGATCGGCCGCGCCGTGGCCGCCCACCGCGGGCGGCCGGTGGTACTGACGCTGTGGGCCACATGGTGCGAGCCCTGCGTCAAGGAGTTCCCGGCGCTGGCGGCGCTGGCGCGCGAGCGCAAGGACGTGGCCTTCCTCTCGGTGTCGATCGACGAGCCCGACGACCGCAAGGCCCTCGAGGCTTTCGTGGCGGAGCGCCGGCCGCCCTTCCCTGTCTACACCCGGACGCCGGGACCGGACCAGGCCTTCATCGACGGGGTGGACCGCGAGTGGAGCGGCGTCGTGCCCGCCACGCTGGTGTACGACCGCGAAGGCAGGCGCGTGGCGCTCCTGCAGGGCGAGCACACCCGCGCCGACATCGAGAAGGCGCTCGCCCGAGCCAAGGCTGAGCGCGGAGCGGGATCCTGAGGCGCCTCACCGTCCTGACCTTCGCCGCGGCGCTCGCCGCGTGCGGAGACGAGCGGCCCGCGCCCCCGCCCGCAACGACCCCGGCCGAGGCGGCTCCGTTGCGTCCCCTCACCTCGCGGGACGGGACCGTGCCCGCTCCCGACGTCGCGGCGACGCTGCCGCCCGGGCATCCTGCCCTGGGCGGCGAATCGGCCGCCCCCGCCGCCGGCAAGCCGGTGGAGGGCGAGGTTCGGCTCCACCCGCGCGTGAAGTACAAGGCGAAGCCCGAGGACGTCCTCTATATCATCGCGCGCGGCTCGGCCAGCCGCCAGATCGTGGCCGTGCGCAAGGAGGAACACGTCCGCTTCCCGTTCTCGTTCCGGCTGTCGTCCGGCGACTCGATGATGCCGGGAACGCCGTTCGAGGGCCCCTTCGACCTCACCGCCCGGCTCTCTCGAAGCGGCGACGCCACCCCCCAGCCGGGCGACCTGGAAGGGACCGTCAAGAGTGTCGCCGCCGGCTCCGGCGGCGTGAGCGTGATCCTCGACACCGTCCGGCCCTGAGTCCCCTGACGTATCATCCCGCGTCCCATGATCCCCCCGGGCCCGGAGTCGATGACCGGCTTGCGCGGACAGCCGCCTCCGCGGCTGGTCTTCGGGCCATTCGAGCTCGATCCCGGCACCGGTGTCCTGCGGGAAGGCGACCGCTCCATCCCCCTCGCCGCGAAGCCCTTCGAGCTGTTGCTGTATCTCGCGCGCCGGCCCGGCCGCATCGTCTCTCGCCGCGAGCTGCTGGACGTGCTGTGGCCCGGCGGGGACGCCAACGAGGACGCGGTCGTACAGTGCGTGGTGGAGGCCCGCCGTGCCCTCGGCGAGGCCATGCGCAACCCTCGCTACGTACGGACGGTTCCTCGAAAGGGCTACCTCCTCGCGGCCGACGTCAGCACGCGCGAAGAGCCCGCGACGCCGCGACCGCAGCTCGTTCTGGCGTTCCCCGCTCCCGCCGAGCTTCCCCGCCCATGGGTCCTCCCGCGCCCGGCGCACTCGCGCCGCCGGTGGCTGCCTGTCGGCGCCGCGCTCGCCGCCGCCCTGGCCTTGATCCTCGTCACGGGAGGCTTTCTCCGGGTGCGCCGCGGCCCGGACGACGTGCGCGCGCTCGATCCGGACGCGCTGGTCGTCATGCCGGTGTCGGTCTCGGAGCCGCGGCCGGAGAGCGGGTACCTGCGCCAGGGACTCCCCGACATGATCCGCTCGCAGCTCGGGCAGACGCCCGGCTTGAAGGTGCTGCCCCGCCACCAGGTGGATGCCGCGCTCGCCGAGGCGGGCCTGGCCGGGGACGAGGCACCTTCGCCCTCAGCGGCGACGGCCGTCGCCCGCAAGCTGGGGGCGGAGCGCATCATCACCGCCTCGTTCGTCCGGGTGGAGGACCGGTTCGTCATCAACGCCCAGCTCGTGGACGCGTCGACCGGCCGCGCCGAGGCGAGCGCCTCCGTGCGCGGTGAGCATCCGGCGCAGCTCCTCGAGGCGGTGGATGAGCTGACGCTGCGGCTGCTCCACCACCTGCAGCCGCCCGAGGTCGCCGGATCGAGCTGGCGTCCCTCGAAGCTCACGACCGGATCGGTGGAAGCCGAGCGGCTCTACCTGGAGGCTCTCGACCAATTCACCCGTGGGGGCCGGGAGGGCACGGAGCAGGCCGAGAAGCGTCTCGACGAGGCGCTGCAGCTCGATCCCGCCTTCGCCCAGGCCTACGTCAAGAAGGCGGAGGTCGAGCAGTGGCGCCGACGGTGGGGCTACGGCAATCCGGACCCCGCTCCTGCCGTGCGCGCGGCGGCCCGCCTCGTGAAGGAGCTTCCCGACCGTGATCGCCTTCTCGTCCAGAGCTTCGAGGCCCTCGTCGTGGAGCGGCGCTCGGACCATGCTCTCGAGCACTGGAACGCGCTGCTGCAGTTCTACCCGGCCTACGCGCAGGAAGTGGGAGTGCCCGGGCTCGCCGCGGAGACGTTCCAGGCCCTCGGCCGGTGGGAAGACGCGATCATGATCGGCGAGGCCCACGTCGACGCGCCGTCCCTGCCCGCCGGGGAGCGGGCGCTACTGTGCTCGGTGCTGGCCCAGGCCTTCCGCCGCAAGGGAGAGTTCGAGCGCTCGGTCCACTATGCGCGGCAGGCGGTGGCGTCGTGGCCGCAGCGGGAGGGACCGCGGTTCCTTTCTCAGCGCGCGATCCTCGGCCGGACGGCCCTGGAAGCCGGCCGCCGCACGGAGGCGCTCGCCGAGTTCCGCGCGATACGCGAAGCCCCGGAAGCGGACGCCACCAACCTCACCGACGCCGCCTGGGGGTTCTACATGGCCGGCCGGCCGCCGGACGCGTCGGCGCTTCTCGCGCGCGCGCTCGTCCTCGACCCGCTCTACGGCAATGCGTACCACCTGCGGGGCTGGATGGCCATGGCCCGCGGCGACGACGCCGCGGCGGCCGTCGATCTCGAGACCGCGTTCGAGCGCACGCCGCGCGGCTTCGGCAACCAGCACCAGGGGATGGTCAGCGGCGACCTCGCCGCGCGGTACTACGCGGGGGTCGCGGCCCAGAAGCTCGGGCAGAAGGCGCGGGCGGCCGCGGTCTTCGCCAACGTGATCGTGCAGTGCAAGGAGCTCATAGAATCCCACCGCGCCCCGGGCGACGCCGCGACGTGGCAGGCGGCGAGCTTCCGTGCCCGGGCGCAGGCACGCCTCGGCATCATGGTCAATGAGCCGCCACGGCTCCGGGGCGACGACACCACGTACTTCGTCCAGTCCGCCCGCCTGCACGCGGTGGCGGGACGGCACGACCAGGCTCTCCACGAGCTGGCGCAGGGCATCGCCCTCGGCCACGGCGAGTTCACGCACCTGCACGACGACCCCGACTTCGACACCTTGAAGGACGATCCCGAGTTCCGGCGGCTCGTTACCGACCGCGTGCCGAGGTAGCTCGGAGCTCCAGCGGCGGCAGCGGGAACGCCACCACCCGCGTGTCGTAACGCTCGATCACCGCTCGGCGCTCCGGCGTCAGCGGGTACGACTCCCCGGGGCCGTAGGGATACCGCGTCATGCCGTGGAAGGGTAGCGGCTCGAGGACGTCGGGGCTCGCGGAGTTGACGTCCATCTCCTTGCTGAACCCGTCGGCGTAGAGCAGGAACGTGCGGCGCCACCCCCCGGGCAGGGGGGGCAGCGCGGACGCCTCGAAGGAGAGCGCGATTTCGTCACCGGGGCGCGAGGTGACGAAAAGATCGTCGGTGGAGGCCAGCAGCTCCCGCACGTCTCCCGGACGCGTGTAGCGGCCCGGCATCACCTTCCACGGCGAGTCCCCGCTCACGAGCGCGTAGTCGTAGGAGAACGGCGGCCGGCCGTCGGGGCTGACCTCGGCCGAGAAGCCGCGCTCGCGCAGGTTGGCCCGCGAGAGGGGAAGCCACGTGACCCGGGCCGGCGCGCGCGCGCGCGCGGCCAGGCGGATCTGGTCCCAGTAGATGCGCATGTTGGTCGAGAGGCGGAGCCGCTGCCCCGGCCGCCACTTCCCGGCCAGATCGACGACCAGCGTCTGCGGACGGCCCACCGGAACGCCCGTCTCGGCCACGCTCTTCCACCCTCCGTGCCGATCCTCGATTTCGACGACGGGCGGGCGCATCGCCAGCCCGGCCTGCTGGGCCGCCACGTTGTCGCTGGAGAAGGCGTAGTCGGTCCAGCCCGTGAGCACGAGCAGCGCGTGCGGGGGCGCAGCGGGGCCGAAGTCGAGCGTGAGGGAATGGTCCTCGGCGTAGCCGCGTATGGGGCGGAGGCGGAAGTCGTCGGGGTACCGGCGATCGAGGCGAGCGACGCGGTCGGCCACGTCGTGGCCGTGCTCGTCGACCGCGTGAACCGGCGGCCGCGCCCCCGCCGCGGCGAACAGCCGGAATGAGGGCGGCGGCGACCGGAGCCCCTCGTCGGGGAAGATCTCCTCGTCGGCGGGATGCGCCACCGCCATCAGCGCGAGGCGGTCGACGAAGAGTCCCTCCTCGAGCTCGTTCGTGACGCGCAGCTCGTAGTGGCCGTCCCGCGGCCGGAGCTGTTCGTCGGTGAGCCGGACGTACTCGTCCGGGTCGGGGTGGTTCCATTCTCCCGGCCCCTCCCAGTAACCCATCTCGCCGCCGCCCATGAAATCGGTCACGAACGCGAAGCGCTCGCCGTTCCACGCGTAGAGATAGGGGCAGGACGACGGCTTGCGGTCCAGCTCCTTCACGAGGAGCGCCGTCTTCTTCTCGTCGCCCATCTCGGTCTGGAGGATGCCCGCCGGCCACAGCACCCTGACCGCGTCGGCGGCCGGGCGCGGCCCCAGGCCGAAGACGAGGTCGGCCGGGGCCGGATTCGGAGTCGCCGCGTAGGTCTCGAGCTTCTGGCGCAGGCTCCCGGCCCTCATCTCGACCTTGGCTCCGACGCCGCTGCGGTTGCTGACGAGGCCGGCGACCCGGACCGTGAGGGAGTGGTTGCGGCCGCCCTGGTTTTGCCAGAAGCGCAGCGCTCCCGAAGCAAGGCGCACGACGAGATCGGTGGCGCCGTCGCCGTCGAGGTCGGCGGCGGCGAAGCTCGCCCCGGCCAGGGATTCCGGCGCTCCGCCCGCGAGCGCGGCCGGCAGAGCGGTGGCAGTCACATCGGCCCAGCTCCGGCCGAGGTTGCGAAGGAGCCGCGGGCCCTTGTCCGTGAAGACCAGCAGGTCCAGCAGACCGTCGTTGTCGTAGTCGATGAATTGGGCGGCGGTGGCGTTCTCCGCGCCCGCCGGGGCCGGTACGAGGTTGAAACGACTCCGGCCGTCGCTGAGGGCCAGGACGCCGGGACCATCCGGCCGTCCGAAGAAGAAGTCCGTGAAGCCGTCCTTGTTCACGTCGGCCGCGGCCACGCTGCGAAAGCCGCCGGAAGGCGTCAGTCCGGTTCGTGACGCCGCGTCCTGGAACGTCCCGTCGCGCATGTTCTGGAAGAGCAGCGGCGCCGCGTCGTCGCGCAGGACCAGCAGGTCCACGTCGCGCCGGTTGTCGAAGTCGGTGGGCACGACGGCGACCGCGTGCCCCGGCGCGGGAGCGATGCCCGCCTTCGCGCTCACGTCCTTGAAGTGGCCGCTGCCGTCGTTCTGCAGGAGGCGGGTCGTCGAGCCGGGAAAGCCGTCGGGGAAGGCCGCGCCCCCCGCCGGAGCCCCCGCGGGGTCGACGAGACCGGCGAGCACGATGTCGAGGTCGCCGTCGTGGTCCGCGTCCACCAGGGCGGCGGAGACGTAGGGCCGCGGATCGGCCGCAATGCCCGCGGCCGCCGTCACGTCGGAGAATCGGCGGCCGTCGTTGTGAAGGAGCGCGATGCCGCCGCGGCGGAGGAGGAGCAGGTCCGGATGCTCGTCGTTGTCGTAGTCCCCCGCTACCGCGCCCGTCGCGCCCTGCTTCGGATCGAGGCCCCATGCGACCGTGACATCGACGAGGCGACCCTTTTCGTTGTGGTAGAGCCGCTGGCCCTGGGGGCCCGCCGCGTAGACGTCGAGCGCGCCATCACCGTCCAGGTCGATGAGCGTAACGGTGCCCGGCAGCGCCGGCCACGCATCGGCCGCCGAAGCGAATCGGCGTCCGAAGGCCGAAGGGACGGCTTCCCCGCCCTCCCTGGCGCCCGACGGAAGCACGCGCGCGGTCGCGTCGGCGAAGCGTACCGCCGGCGTCGCGGCGTCGACGAGGTCGGGCTCCGCCCCGGTGGACGACACGGCCTCCGCGTAGCGCCCCTGCTCCGGGTAGTTCTGGCCGATCAGCGACCCGTAACCGCCCTCGCGCAGCACTCGGAAGCGCTCGAGCATCTTCTGGCCTTCCTCCGGCTGGCCGGAGCGGATGAGGGCGAGGCCGAGGTTGTAGACGGCGGTGGCGTTGTAGGGCTCGGCCGCCACCGCGGCCCGGAACTGTGCGACGGCCTCCGGATACTTGCGCGCCTGGAGGTAGAGCTGGCCGAGGTTGACGAGCGTACCGACGTCGTTGGGATCGAGAGACAGCACCTTCCTGAACGCCGCTTCCGCCTCGTCGATACGGTTCTGCCCCCGCGCGACCAGGCCGAGGACGTAGTGCGGCGGGGGCAGGTCCGGCAAGGCTTGCGCGGCGGCCCGCGCCTCGCGCTCGGCGCCCGCAAGGTCGGGCACGTTGAGGAGCGCGATGGCGAGGTTGGCGCGGGCAATGGCGAGCGTCGGATCGATCTTCAGCGCTTCCCGGAAGGCCTCGGCCGCATCCGCGGGCCGGAACTGCTCGAGCAGCGCCACCCCCCGGTTGTTCGCGCGGTAGGCGTCTTCCCTCACGCCAAACGGCGTCGCCGAGGCCCCAACGAATGAAACGCAGAGGCCGCAGAGGACGACGCAGAGGCCGCAGAGAGCAAAAAGACCGAGGAGAGTCCGGCGTTTCATTTCAGTTTTACTCTGCGGTCTCTGCGTTACCTCTGCGGCCTCTGCGTTGAAAGGGGTTGCGTGATCCCCTTCCCCTCTTCGATCGTGATGGTGCGGTCCGCGGCGACGGAAGGCACCGTGTCGACCGCGCCGCTGGGCCAGGCGACTTCGACCCGAGACGAGCGGGCGGTCGGGCCGAGGCCGAAGGTCAGGGTCAGCTCGCTCTGGGAAGCATAGCTGGAGCCGGTCTTTACGAGGCCCCACTGCCGCGTGCTGCCCGCGGGCGTCACCGTCACGCGCGCTCCGATACCGTCGCGATTCGACCGCGTGCCCACGGTGCGGACGCGCAGGAAGTGGTTGCGGTTGCCGCCGTCGTTGCGGAGCAGGCGGGCGGGCCCGTTGTTGGTGGTCACCAGCACGTCGAGGTCGCCGTCTCCGTCGAAGTCAGCGTAGGCAGCGCCCCGCGCCACCATCGGCCGAGCGAAGGCCGGTCCCAGCCTGTCGTCCATCACCTCGAAGCGGCCACCGCCGGCGTTGCGGAAGAGGTGAGGCGGCTGTGCGTAGCGGACCTTGGGCTGCACGGTCGCGATGTCGTCGGCGACGTGCCCGTTGCCGGCGAAGATGTCGGGCCGGCCGTCGAGGTCGTAGTCGAAGAAGAAGCAGGCGAAGGTGAGGCTGAGCAGCGTCGCCTGGCCGAGGGTGGAGGTCGGTGCCTCGTCGATGAACAGTCCCGTGCCCTCGTTGTGGTAGAGCGCCATCATCTCGTTGGAGAAGTTGCCGATGATCAGGCTGGGCCGTCCGGAGCCGTCGTAGTCGGCCGCGTCCGCGCCCATGCCCGCCCGGGCGACGCCGGCCTCGTTGAACGCGACGCCCGCCGCCATCCCGACCTCCGCGAAGGTGCCGTTGCCCTTGTTCCGGTAGAGCTTGTTGGGCTGCGTGTCGTTGGCCACGAAGAGGTCGAGCCATCCGTCGCCGTCGTAGTCGAGCAGCGTGATCCCCAGGGCCTTCGACGAGGGGTTCTCCAGACCGGCCTTCGCGGTCACGTCCTCGAAAGTGCCGTCACCGCGGTTGCGATAGAGGGCGGGGCTCTGGCCCTTGTACGACTCGGGCGTGCAATACGACTTATGCGTGCCGTCGAGCGTGCAGAAGAGGTCCTTGGCGACGGACCACGCGACGTAGTTGGCGACGAACAGGTCGAGCTTGCCGTCCTTGTCGTAGTCGAAGAAGACCGCGCTCGTCGAAAAGCCGCCGTTGGCCACCCCCGCCCTGGCCGTGACGTCGGCGAACTTGCCGTCGCCGAGATTGTGAAAGAGCCGGTTGCCGCCGAGGGCGGTCAGGTACACGTCGGCCTTGCCGTCGTTGTCGTAGTCGGCGGCCGCGACGCCCATGCCGTACATGTCCACCTCGAGGCCCGAGCCGCGCGTGACGTCGGTGAACGTGCCGTCGTGGTTGTTGCGGTAGAGCGCCGGCCGCGACGGCGGGCCCGGGCGGCCCGGCCAGTTCTTCGAGTTGGCGAGCAGGATGTCCGGCCAGCCGTCGCCGTCGAAGTCGAGCCACGCGGCGCCCGCGCCGATGGTCTCGGGCAGGTACTTCTTTCCGAAGGCGCCGTTGTTGTGCTTGAAGCGGATGCCGGCGGCGGCGGTCGCGTCGGTGAAGACGATCGGCGCGTCCGCCGAGCGGACGAGC
>QHVJ01000185.1 GCA_003222275.1 Acidobacteriota bacterium
CGTCCTCGTTGTCGATCGGCTGCGCCCCCCCCGCCACGTCGATGATCGAGAGGCGACGAAACGAGAAGCCGGCCCGGCCGTAGAGCCCCAGCGTGGCGTCGTCGGGTCCGCGGTGCGCGAGGGTGCCCCCCATGGCCTCCAGCGCCTCGCGGGACGGCGCTTCCCCCGGCGCCCCCACGATCCCCGCGATGCCGCACATCCCTGGTGATCCGCGCGCCTCTCAGAGGAGCGTCAGCACGTCCTCGTGCAGCGAGTAACGAGCGCGGCAGGTCTCGCACTGGGCTTCCCACTCCTCGACGCGGAGCTTGATCCCGCACCGGCACATCCATCCCGAGCGGCGCGCGGGGTTCCCGACCACGAGGGCGAAGTCGGGCACGTCGTGCGTGACGACCGCCCCCGCGGCGATGAACGCATACCGCCCGATGGTCGTGCCGCAGACGATGGTCGCGTTGGCCCCGATCGAGGCCCCGCGCTTGACCAGCGTCGTCTTGTATTCGTCGCGCCGGACGACCTCGCTGCGCGGGTTCACGACGTTGGTGAACACCATCGAGGGCCCGCAGAAGACGTGGTCTTCCAGGATGACCCCGGTGTAGAGGCTCACGTTGTTCTGGATCTTGCAGCCGTCGCCGACCCGCACCCCGGAGGCCACGAGCACGTTCTGGCCAATGGTGCAGCCGCGCCCGATGGCGCTGTCCTTCATGACGTGGCTGAAGTGCCAGATGCGGGTCCCCTCCCCGATCGTGCAGGGTTCGTCGACGTAGCTGCTTTCGTGGGCGAAGTACTTCCGCTCCATGCTCACACCGGGACCGGCTGCCCGCCGGCCTCGAGGGATCTTTGGCAGGCGTCCAGCACCCTCAGGACCCTCAGGCCGTTCAACCCGTCGGTGCGGGGAGGGCGGCGGGTGCGTACGCAGTCGACGAAGTGGGCCAGCTCCTCCCGCAGGGGCTCCATCTCGGGAAAGAACAGCGTCGACTCCGCGGTCTGCCGCGTCACCGGCTCGCCGTTCTTCCACTCGATCCCCTTGTCGAAGATCTTGAGCTTGCCTTCCTTGGCCACGTCGTCGAACACCGCCATCTTGCGGCTCCCGATGACGACCAGCTTCTGCTCCTTGTAGGGATGAAGCCAGCTCACGAAGATGTGGGCGCGTGGCTTTCCGGGAAAGGCGAGGCAGGTCATGGTCACGTCGGCGATCTCGTGCTGGAGGTAGTGGTGGCCGCTCGTGGAGGCCCATTCGGGCAGGGTCCCCAGGAGCAGAAGGATCACCGAGATGTCGTGAGGGGCGAAGCTCCAGAGGATGTTCTCCTCCTTGCGCACCTTGCCCAGGTTCAGCCGGTTGGAGTACACGTAATGGATCTCGCCCAGGTCTCCGGAGTCCACGAACTCCTTGAGCTTGAGGATGGCGGGATGGTACTCGAGGACGTGGCCCACCATGAGGATCCGTTTGCGGCGGCGGGCCGCCTCCACGAGCTCCTCCGCCTCCCCGATCTTCAGGGCGAGGGGCTTCTCCACGAACACGTCCTTGCCCGCCTGGAGCGCCTTCCGCGCCAGCTCGTAATGGAGGACGGCGGGGCTGGCCACCGCGATCGCCTTTACCTTGGGATCGTCCAGCAGGTCGTCGAAGCGGGCGATGGCGCGGACACCCCCGTAGCTCGCCTTCGCCTCCCGGCGGGCCCTGGGATCGGGGTCGCACACGGCGGCCAGATGGCCCATCTGAAACAGGTTGCGGCCCAGGTTCCGCCCCCAGTATCCACAGCCCGCCAGCCCAATCCCGATCCTGCCCGCCGGCACCTATTTCAGTCCCTTGTTGTGCTCCATGTCCATCCACATGGCGAAGAACAGCATCTGCACGCCCATGATGAGGCAGAGGGCGTCGAAGATCACGGCGTTGGGTGACAGGGCGCCGTGAGCCACGCGCAGGTAGAGGATGTAGAGCCCCAGGAGGAGCCCGCCCCCCGTGAGCAGCAGGCCGAAGACCAGGAAGAAGATCAGGGGATGGAAGTCGCGGATGACGTACTTCTCCTTCATCCTCCAGAAGTAGCACGTGAAGAGGAGCCAACTGATGGTGGGGATCACCCGGGGCAGGCGGATCCCGGACACTTCGCCCACGTTGTATACGGGGCGCACGGGGACGTCCCGGACCCGGAAGTCGTAGTTGTTGAGCTCCACCAGGAGGTGATTGGGGAATCCGTAGCGCGGGTAGAGCCGGTCGAGCTTGAGGATGGAGAGAGCTTCTACGGTGATGGCCGTGTAGCCCGATTGGCTGTCAGCCACGTGCCAGTAGCCGGACGCAATCTTCGTCGCGAATGACAGGGCCGCGTTACCCAGGTAGCGGTGGCGCGGGATGATCGCCCACGCCTCGCCGGTGAAGAGCCGGTTGCCCTTGGTGTAGTCAGCCTGGTCCTTGACGAGGGGGGCGAGCAGCCGCGGCAGCTCCGCCGGGTCCATCTGGGCGTCCCCGGCCATGACCGCCACCAGGTCCTTCGCCTCCAGCTCCTCCAGCGCTGCCTTGTAGCCGCTGATGATGGCGGCTCCCACCCCGCCGTTGCGCTCATGGCGGACGACCCGAAGCCGTTCTCCGAGCCTGGACTGGGCCGCGCACAGGGCCTGCGCCGTGGCGTCGGTGGACCCGTCGTCCACGACGATCATGCGGTCCACCAAGTCGGGCATGGTATCGAGCACGCCGCCGATCAGCCTCTGCTCGTTGTAGGCCGGGATCACCACGCACACGCGCCGCCCCTGGAACATGGCCGTTCATTCTAAGCGAAGGCTGCGGCCGGCGGGCTCGCGCGCGCCCCGCCTCAGGGGCGATGAGACCGATACCAGTCGATCGTCCGGCGCAGGCCGTCCTCGAAGGGCGTCGTGGCCCGGAAGCCGAAGTACGCGGCGGCGCGGCTGGTGTCCAGGCAGCGCCGGGGCTGGCCGTCGGGCTGGCTGGCGTTCCACACCAGTCGTCCCGTGAAGCCCGTGAGGCGCGCGATCCGCTCGGCGAGATCGCGGATGCTGATCTCGAAGCCGGCGCCGAGGTTCACCGGCTCCGGCCCGTCGTAGAGCTCGGTGGCGCGCACGATCCCCTCGGCGGCGTCGTCGACATAGAGAAACTCCCGCGTGGCCCGTCCGGTCCCCCATACCTCCACCGCGTCGTCCCCGCGCTCCACCGCCTCCACGAGCTTCCGGATCAGGGCCGGGATCACATGGGAGTTCCCGGGATCGAAGCTGTCCCGCGGTCCATAGAGGTTCACGGGCAGGAGGTAGATGGAGTTGAACCCGTACTGCGCCCGGTAGGCCTGGGACTGCACGAGCAGCATCTTCTTGGCCAGCCCGTAGGGGGCGTTGGTCTCTTCCGGATATCCGTCCCACAGCTGCTCTTCGCGGAAGGGGACGGGGGTCAGCTTGGGGTACGCACAGATGGTGCCGACGGCCACGAACTTCTCCACCCCCGCCTGCCGGCCGTACTCCATCAGCAGCGCGCCCATGACCAGGTTGTCGAAGAAGAAGTCTCCCGGGCGGGCCCGGTTGGCGCCGATGCCACCGACGAGCGCCGCCAGGTGGATCACGACCCGGGGTTGGTGGACGTCGTAGAGTCGCCGGACGTCGGCCTCGTGCACGAGGTCGAACTCGGCCTTGCGCGGGACGACGACCGCCTCCGCCGGGCAGCCGCGCTGGCGCAGCCGCTCCATCACCGCCGAGCCCACGAAACCCGCGCCGCCGGTGACCAGGATCCGTTTCGTCTTCAGGTCGATCAGGTTTGCCTCCCGCCGGACGAAACCGCCCCTATCTTCCGGAGCAATGCCTCCCGCGTCAATCGAGGCGGTAGATGGCCACGAAGTCGCCCTCGGGATCGCCCGAAAAATGCACGCGCCGCAAGTGGGGACGCCGCTCCAGGTCGGCCAGGGTCACGGGAGGATGCCGTGCGAGGAGGGCGGGGTCGACCAGCAGGTACCGCACGCGGTACGGGGCGGCCGCCGCGCGTACGGCCGCGCCGTCCTCGCTGCTCACCAGCAGATCCATCAGCCGCCCCCGCTGCTCCCAGTCCTTCGTCGCGTTCATGCCGTCCGCGATCACGGCCCGCCGGGCCCCCAGGGCCGCCGCCCATCGGGTCAGGATCGGATCGCCGGCGAGGACCGCCTGGGGATCGGTCTCCCGGCGCAGGAACTCCATCGAAGCGCGCAGAGTCTCGGGCAAGGGGGTGAGCGATCCCGCGAAGTTGGGATCCATCCGCGCGGGATCCCACCAGTAGGGCAGCGAGAACGGGACGGCGACCAGGGCCACCGCCGCCGCCCTCTGCGCCGGAGCGACGAGCCGCGGCGTCGTCAGCGGCGTGACCCGCTTGACGAGGTCCCACGCGCCGATCCCGGCGCTCGCGGCGATCAGGAACCGGAGCCAATAGAAGATCTCGTCCCGTTCCCGCGCCAGGTGGATCGCGCCCAGGCCCAGATAGGCGAGCCATACCGCGAACCCCCCCAGGACCTGGGCGGTCCACAGCCGTCCCAGGCGGTCGCCGCGTCGATACGCTACGACCGCGCCCCACCCGCCCAGCCAGAACAGTCCTCCGGCCGCGAGCGTCCCCTCGAGCAGATGCGGCGAGCCGGCCGGAAGCGCGTAGTTCGGGTGGCGCACCAGGAACGGGTAGCCGACCAGCAGCATGACGAGGTAGGGGCTCACCACGAGGAGGTTGATCGCCAGCACCGCGGTCACGTCCAGCAAGTCGCGTTGCGCTTTCCCCCGGTCCTCCAGCCAGGAGAGCAGGGCGAAGAACAGGAGACCGCAGCCCACGTAGGCCATGTGCAGGATGAAGACCCAGCCCAGCAGGTGGAGGACGAGGCCCGCCACCAGCCGCCCGCGCCAGCTCCGAATGCGAGCGAAAAGACCGAGGAAGAGCGGAAAGATCACGAGGCCCAGCGCATGGTTGGGCTTGAGGAGGAAGCTCCGCGCCCAGGGCACGCGGTACGCTCCGGCATAGTCGAGGGCCGAGGAGCTGAGCAGGGCCGCGAATCCCGCCACGAGGACCCGCTCCCAGGCCGACCAGCCGTCGGCGTTCTTGTCGAGCGGCCGCAGGCCAAGGTAGAGCGCCAGGGGAAAGCCCACCGCCATCACGAGCGGCAAGACGGGATACAGCCGCAGCACGCGCTCGGGATCCCACCCGGACAGCGCCGCGACGAGCACGCCCCAGAAGGGCTCGAAGTGGAGCTGGCCGACCTGGGTCGTCTGCAGAGGGGAGCCGCCCGCGGCCACCACCTGGACGAGCCCCAGGTTCGCGATGCGGTCGCGGCTGGGCCCGAGCGCGTAGAGGCGCTGCAGCGGGTAGTTGGTGACGCCCCACGCGTAGGCCTGCGCCGCCAGGACGCCCGCCAGCAACCACTGCGGGCGGCGCCAGATCAGCAGCACCGCGAGCCACGCGAGCGCGAGGAGCGGAAAGAGCAGCCGGGCGTTCGCCAGGAAGGACGCGACGTCCAGGGTCAGGCCTTCACGACTCGCGCGCGCGAGGGCGGGCGCCCACCGTAGACGTTGCGGGTATCCACGATGAGGGGGACCGCGGCCGCCACGGCCTGGTAGTCTACGCTGGCGTGGTCGGTGACCACGATGGCCGCGTCGTACTGCGCGAGCCCGTCCAGCGCCACCGAGCTCAGCTCGATCTGATGGCGGCGCATCTTGGGGAGGAAGGGGATGTGCGGGTCGTGGTAGTCGACCCGGGCCCCCGCCTCCTGGAGCATTTCGATGATTTCGAGGGCCGGGCTCTCCCGCACGTCGGCGATGTTCTTCTTGTAGGCCGCGCCGAGGACGAGCACCCGCGTGCCGCGCAGCGGCTTCCCCGCTTCGTTCAGGGCCGCGGTCAGGCGCCGCACGACGTAGCCGGGCATGCCCGTATTCACCTCGCCGGCCAGCTCGATGAACCGCGTCGAGAGTCCGTACTCGCGCGCCTTCCAGGTCAGATAGAACGGGTCTATCGGGATGCAGTGCCCACCCAGGCCGGGCCCCGGGTAGAACGGCGCGAAGCCGAAGGGCTTGGTCCGGGCCGCCTCGATCACCTCCCAGACGTCGATCCCCATTGCGTCGAAGGTCACCTTCAGCTCGTTGACGAGCGCGATGTTCACCGCCCGATACGTGTTCTCCAGGATCTTGACGGCCTCCGCCACCCGCGCCGATGAGACGCGCACCACGCGGTCGAGCGCGCCCTGGTAGAGCCCTTCGGCCAGGCGCCCGGAGGCCGGCCCGACTCCTCCCACCACCTTCGGGATGCTCCGCGTGGAATGATCCGGGTTGCCCGGGTCCTCGCGTTCGGGGCTGAAGGCGAGGAAGATGTCGCGCTCGACCCGCATCCCGCCGGCTTCGAGGCGCGGCTGCACCACCTCCTCGGTCGTTCCCGGATACGTGGTGGATTCCAGCACCACGAGCTGCCCCGGGCGCACCACGGCCGCTATGGAGTCGGCCGTGCTCTCGATGTAGGAAAGGTCCGGCTCGCGCTGAGGGGTGAGGGGCGTGGGCACGCAGATGAGGATGGCGTCGGCTTCGGACAGCCGGCTGAAGTCCGAGGTCGCTTCGAGGCGGCCCCCCTTGACGGCCGCCCGGATACGACCGGCATCGATATGCGCGATGTAGGAACTGCCCGCGCGGATGGAGTCCACCTTGCGCTGATCGATGTCGAAGCCGACCACGGGGAAGCCGGCGCGGTGGAACTCGAGGACCAGGGGGAGCCCGACGTAGCCCAACCCGATCACACCGACCTTCGCCGTCCGCGCCTCGATGGCGCTCTCCAGGCGTGACGCCAGTTCTATCACTGTTTCCGGCATCTCGCGAGATCTTAGCATCTCAGTGCCTCGGGTTTGGACGGGCGAGAGAAGAGTCCCTGCCGCCTCCCGCAGCCCGGGGGCGCGTGATCGCATACACCCGGTTGTCGGCCGCGTCCGCGTAGAGCAGTTGGAAGCCGGGCTGTTGCTCGAGGTCCTCAGGAGCGCGAATCCCGTAGGAAGGGAAATCGCCGGGGGCGATGAACACATGGGTCAGACCGTAGAGATCGCCGAGGCGGCCGGGATCCCGGCCGGAGAGGACCTTGTCCTCCATCCGCTCGCGCCGCAACTCGTCGGCGGCGGACCCGAGCGTCGGCGCGCGCAGCACGCGACGGCCACCCAGGACCGCCACGGACGGGGAGTAGTCCGGGCTCGCCAGGAAGACCGATGACGGCGGCGTGTGCCCGCGTATCCATTCCATGGCGGCAACGAGCCTGTCGGCCACCGGCTCCCGGCTGGCGTCCATGAGGGGATCGAGCCGGTTCGGGGTCCACCACGCCAGGAAGCAAACCGGCGCGCCCGCGAGCACCAGGGCGGCCGCGCCGAGGTCCGAGGCAGGAAGCCGCCGCGGGAGGACGCGGGACAGCGCCGCGCCCACGCGGTCCGCGATCCCCGTGACCGGGCCGGCGGCGGCGAGCAGGAGGCCGAGTCGATAGAAGGCCTGCGCTCCCCACGCGTCGACGCCGAGCGGAAACGTGCCGGCCAGGACGAGACCGGCGCCGCCGAGGATCAAGGCCCGGGCCGAGGGCTCCGTCCCCCGCCGCCAGGCCCAGGCCGCGAGGAGCCACCAGGGCGTCTGGTCCAGCGTCAGGAGGAGCAGCGTTTCCGTGATGCTCCGTCCCGCGAAGGGTGCGCGCACGAACAGCCACAGCGCGAGCACGCTCGCGCCCAGGGCTTCGACGGCGAAGGCGCGCAGTGCGAGCCGGGAGGCGGCGAGGACCGCCGCGACGAGCAGAACCAGGAGGACGGCCGAGCCGGGATGCATCCACAGGCCGGGCACGAACCCCACGCCCCGGACGGTTTCCAGGTCCCCCGTCGAGAAGGCCAGCCACAGGAACGAAGCTGCGAAAGCCTGCTCGCGGCGCGGCCAGAGCGCGTAAACGAGGACTCCGATCAGCGGGTGAACCACGACGGTGACGAGAGTGGGCAGCAAAAGCAGGTAGGTGCTCGGGCCCAGGCGGCGGGCCAGGCCGGCCCAAAGCCGGCAGCTGCCGGGCTCGTCCACCACCAGGCCCTCCGCCGGCGACGCCGCCGCGACCGCCGCCACGGAGACGTCGCCTGCGCACTTCGTGATCTGCGCGTCGAGGAAGAGGCCGTAAGGCCGGCCCAACGTCGTCGCCCAGAAGCCTTGAGCGATGAGGACGAAGGCGAGGCCGGCGAGCAGAGCCAGGGCCGAGTGACCCCGAGCCCGTAGGGCCGACCAGACGACGGCCAGAAGCATCAGGGCATATCGCAACCGCACGACGTCGCCTTCGACGTCGGGCACCCCGGCCGGCAGATGAAGGAGCTCGCCGAGGCGAAGGATCACGCCGCGGGTCCCCGCCCGCGGCGCCCATGCAGAAACCGGGCCACGAGCGTCGCTATGGCCTCCGAAGCCCGTCCCCGGCCATAGAGGCGCCCGGCCCGGGATTGCGGCCGCCGCCGCTCGATGGCCCGGGCCGCGGCCAGGATGCGCGCCGGCTCCGTCCCCGCCAGGCGGTTGGCTCCCCCACGCAGCGTCTCCACCCATTCGGTCGTCGCGCGCAGCGTGACGCACGGGGTCCCGAGAATGAAGGCCTCCTTCTGTACGCCGCCGGAGTCTGTGAAGATGGCGCGCGCCCCGGCCTCCAGCAACAGCATTTCGAGGTACGCGACCGGCGGCCGGAGGCGAACGTTCCCGCCGGGCTGGAGGCTCATCCGGTGCAGCCGGTCGCGTGTGCGCGGGTGAAGGGGCAGCAGTACCGGATGCGGAAGGCGTTCGAGGGCCCCTACGAGTGTGGCCAGGCGGGCGGGATCGTCCACGTTCTCCTGGCGATGGAGGGTGGCGAGATAGTAGCTCCCGGGCGCCGCATCCTTCATCGCCGGACGAAGGCCGTGGGCGCGGCGGAGGTTCCGAACGACGGCGTCCATCATGACGTCCCCCACCCGGTGGACGCCGCGCCGTATCCCTTCTTCCCGCAGGTTCCGGACCGCGGTCGGAGTCGGACAGAAAAGAAGGCTCGAGACGTGATCCGTCAGGCGCCGGTTGATCTCTTCAGGCATGCGGTCGTCGAAGCTGCGCAGTCCGGCCTCCACGTGGGCCACCGGGATGCCGAGCTTGGCCGCGGCGAGCGCGCCCGCGAGCGTGGAGTTCGTGTCGCCGAGGACGACCACCATGTCCGGGCGAACCTCGAGCACGGTCGCCTCGAGCGCCTCGAGCATACGGCCGGTCATCCGGCCGTGAGAGCTGGAGCCGATGCCCAAATGGCGATCGGGAGCCGGGATGCCGAGCTGGTCGAAGAAGGCCTGGGACATCTCGTGGTCGTAGTGCTGGCCCGTGTGGACGAGGACCTCGCGCACCCGCCGCCGCAGGGCTCGCGAGAGCGGCGCCGCTTTCACGAACTGAGGCCGGGCTCCCACCACGGTCATCACGACGGGACGCGACCGGGCCTTCACCGTCCGCGCCATTTGCGGCCGACGAGGAACACCCTCAGGTATCCGCGGATCGTCCGCCACAACCTCATCTTGCTCTTCCCCAGCCGTTGCGCGCCGTCGAGCGGCATCGCCACCTCGGAGATGGTCGCGTCCACCTCTATGAGCTTGGCCAGCAGCTCCACCATGCACTCGAAGCCGGACGTCTCCAGGATCCCGTCCCCGTAGCGCGTCTGCAGGCGCTTCAGCACCGGCGCGCTGTAGAGCCGGAAGAAGGAGCTCATGGTGACGATGCCGCGGATGCCGAGCAGCTCCTTGATGAGTCCGTTCGCGCCGTGACTCAGGATGAGGCGCAGGAGCGACGTGTTGCTGAGCCCACCTCCGTACATGTACGGGCTGGCGAGCACGACCTCGAAGCCCTCCCGGCGGCGCACCAGCATCTGCCGCAGTGTCTCGACCCTCGAGGTGTTGTCGCCCTCCATCGTCGCCACCCAGTCCATGTCGGCGAGAAGGGACGCCAGGTGGCGGAAGCCGGTCGCGAAGGCCCGTCCCGGCCCGAGGTTGACGTCATGCCGCAGGACCTCCACCGGCAGCGGACCCGCCTCCTGCCGGATCCGGTCGCCGGTGCCGTCGGCGCTTCCGTCGTCTACGAAGACGACCCGGCACTCCATCTCGCCGCGGACATCACCCGCCAGCCGCGACAGATTGCCGATGAGCCGGGGGATGTTGGGCGCCTCGTCCAGGACGGGCACGAGGACGAACAGCCTCACCCCTGGTCCTCGAGGGAGAAGCCGACGTTCGCCTGCCGGATGCGGTCCAGGCGCTGCCGGAACCACTCGACCTGCAGCTGCATGCCCCGCATCAGGTCCATCGCCGGCCGGTGACCCAGAAGGCAGTCGGCCTTCGTGGTGTCGACCCGGCGGTGGCGGGGATCCTCGTAGCCGCGGGAGAAATCCGTGTAGGACACGAAGCGCAGGCGCGGCCGGCTGCGGGCGCCCGCGAGCCGCCAGACGAGATACGCCAGGTTCACGATGCTCAAGTGGTCGGCGGCCCCGACGTTGACGACTTCACCCTCCGCGTACGGCGCTTCCAGCACACGAAGCGTCGCCTCCACGGCGTCGGTAACGTGCGCGAAGGGGCGGGTCTGCGTGCCGTCGCCGTGGATCGGCATGGGCTGGTCGGTGAGGGCCGCATAAATAAAGATGTCCTGGGGACCCGACAGGTTCGACAGCTGATAGGTGGGCCCGTAGATTCCCGAGTAACGAACGATCGAGACCGGGACCCGGTGGCTCTCGGCGTAGGCGAAGCACAGGTGCTCGCCGTAGATCTTCGACACCGCCCCCGCCCAGCGGTTCACCTTCGAGTCGCCGAGGACGAGGGCGCTCTCCTCGCCGAAGGAGGAATCGGGATTCTTGCCGTACACGTCGTCGGTGGAGGCGAAGACCACGCGCGCCTTCTCCCGCCGGGCGCACTCGAGCACGGCCTCGGTGCCCTTGGCGTTGACCTCCAGCGTCTTCAGGTAGCCATCGTAGCGGGGGATCTTGAGCGCGGCCAGGTGAATGATGGTCGTCGCGCCGACCGCGGCCTGCTCCATCGCCCGCGGGTCGATGACGTTCGCGCGATGGAAATGGAAGGCGGGATGCGCGCGAATGTCTTCGACGTTCGCCTCCCGGCCCAGGGAGAAGTCGTCGACGCCCACGACTTCGTGGCCGCGCTCGAGCAGGGCGCGCGCGAGATGGGAGCCGATGAGGCCGGCGACACCGGTCACCATCACCCGTGCCGTCACCGCAGGCTGCCCTCGCGGGCCATGACGGAGCGCTGCCAGCTGATCGTGCGGCGGAGGCCCTCTTCCAGGTCGACCCGGGGCTCGAAGCCGAGGACCTCGCGCGCCTTGCCGATCTCGGGCACGCGGGCGCGAACGTCCTCGTACCGCCCGAAGGCCTGATAGGACACGCGGCGGATCTTCGGCTCGCCCGTTCCCGCGAGCCGCCACACCATCTCGGCCAGGGCGTGGATCGTCACCGGTCGCGTGTTGCCGATGTTGAAGATCTCCCCCACCGCCCGCGCCGAGAGCATGGCCCTGACGATGCCGTCGACGGTGTCGTCGACGTAGGTGAAGCTGCGCGTCTGCTGGCCGTCGCCGTGGACGTCCATCTCCAGGCCGCGGAGGGCCGCGTCGATGAACACCGACTGTGGCCCTCCCCACCACGTGCGGTTCTGGCCGGGCCCGTACGCGCCGAAGAGGCGGAGGATCGTCACCGGCACGCCACGCTCCTGCTGGTACGCGAAGCAGAGGTGCTCGTCGAAGATCTTCGAGGTGGCGTAGGCCCAGCGCTTCACGCTGGTCTCGCCGAGGTAGAGGTCGTCCGTCTCCGTGAAGGGCAGGCGGGGGTTCTTCCCGTACACGTCGGAGGTCGACGCGAAGACGAGCCGCGCTTTCGCCCCCGCCGCCGCCTTCAGCATCGACTCGGTGCCGTGGGTGTTGACGAGCAGGGTGTCGAGCGCGTTGCCGTAGCGGGGGATCTTGAACGCGGCGAGGTGCACGATCACCGACGCACCCTCGGCCTGCCGCCGCATGGCCACTTCGTCGCGCACGTCCTCGCGGGCGAACCGGAAGCGGGAGTCGGCGAGCAGCGGCTCGACGTTGAGCATCGTGCTCTGGGAGAGGTTGTCCACCGCGCGCACGGCCTGCCCGGCGTCGAGAAGAGCCCGGCACAGGTTGGAGCCGAGAAAGCCCGCGGCCCCGGTAACGAGGACGGTCTCGCTCATGCCCGCGCCCAGTCCGCTGCGCCTCGCCCCGCGTTGAGCACCGCGCCGATCGTACCCCATAAGGCGACGGCCGAGCCTGCTAGAATGGCCGGCCGCTCTCGGGTCCGAGGAGATTCATGCTCCGTGTCGCTCCGACCGCCGCGTTCGTCCTCACCCTCGCCGGCGCTCCGGCAATGGCGGACACGGTGCTGCTTCCCGACGTCTCCGTGCACCTCCTGGCGGCCCACTACGCGCCCGTCGACACGGATTTTCGGTGGGTGGGATGGATCGGGGCGGGGGCCGGGCTCGTCGAGGTGGGCGGCGTCACCGCATACTTCACCGCCGACGTCGAGACGATCATCGGCAACACCCGCCGCACGTTCGACGCCAACCAGGCCAACTACCACCTCGAGGCGGGCCTGCGCCGCCGCTTCGGAGAGCAACACGAGGCAGCGATCGTCTTCAGCCACGTCTCCCGCCACGTGGTCGACCGCGTGAAGGTGGAGGCGGTCGACTGGAACATCCTCGGGGTTCGCGGGGCGGGACGGCGAGCAGGCCGGATTCCCCTCGCGTACACCGCCGGTCTGGGGCACACGACGCTGGCTTCTCTGGTGGGATACCGGTGGGAAGCGACGGGTCACCTCGACGCGGCGCTCGTTGCGGGACAGAAGGCCGAGGCATACGTCGCCGGCGATGCCCGCTTCGTGACCGTGGAGCGCTCCGACGCGTTCCCGCGCGGCAACTTCCTGGACCGCTCGGCCGAGGGTGGAGTGCGCTGGCGGAGGGGTGGCCGCAGCCTCGAGACGTTCGCGGCGTGGCAGCGGCGCAACGACGTCTTCGTCCAGCGACCGGGCGCCTGGTCCCGTGCGCTGTTCGGGTTCAGGATAGGCTACGCCGGGCGCTGAGCCCGACCTCTAGCCGCGCTTCTCCGCCGCGGCGAGCACCCGCCGCAGCTGCGCCTCGGCGGCCTTGCGCACCTCGATGTGGCGGCTCTCCACCACCAGTCGCTCGAGGTAGGCCACGTCCTCGGCCCGGTTCATCACGCGCACGAGGATCTGGCCGATGTGGCGGTCGCTGGAGTGCCCCTTGAGCAGTTCGGAGTTGCGGATGCGCTTGGCCGCCTCCTGGCGGATGAAGAAGTGCCGCTCGCTGCGCACCACCTCCATGAGCACCGCGTCGGAGTCGTGCTGCGGCCCGAGGGCCTCGATGCGAAACAGCAGGTCGTCGTCGCTCAGGGCCAGCCAGCCCGCGGCTCCGCCCCCCGAGCCCTCCGGCCCTTCTTTCCACGGCCGCCGAAGCGCTTCTTCCTGACTCACTTGAATCGATTTTACATCGCGCGTCAGCTGAGGGCGTCGGCGAGGCGGCGGAAGTCCTCCACCACCGACTCCAGTGTGCGCTGCAGCTCGGTCGTGATTCCGACGAAGGTCAGGCCGAACTCGAACCCCTTCTCGGCCGGCTTCACCCATTTCACCTGGCCGGGCAGCCGCGAGGGCGAGAGCGCACGGCCGAGCCGCGCCTCCACGACGACTCGCGCGTGGGGAGCGGGAGGCTGGCCATCGGTGGAGAGGCGCGCCCCCCGCACGCTCAGGTCGGTGAAGTACGCGGGCAGGCGACGGGCGCCGTCCACCACGATGCAGGGCGCGACCCAGGGACGGATCCGCGGCGTCTTGCGCTTGTCGGCAGGGTTGGCCACGGCTATTCCTGGGGCAGGACGAGCCCGAAGCCCTCGTCCTCCTCCGCGCTCACCACGGGCGCGGGAACGTCGACGCGCCGGACGACGCCGATCACCTTGTAGGCCCACAGCGTGCGGCAGACCTCGAAGTCCGACAGCGTCGACTCGTGGCAAAGGGTCTCCAGGGTCGT
>QHVJ01000186.1 GCA_003222275.1 Acidobacteriota bacterium
TCTCCAGCGACGGGTTGAGGGAGCGCAAGGTCTCCTCGTACTCCACTGCCCGCTCATAGCACGCCTCGAGGCCGCCCACCGCCCGTTGGATGCGCTTCCAGGACTCGATCCGCCGGATGCCCTCCATGATGATGTCGGGCGTGCTGATCTTGAGCGTGATCGCCTCGGAGGGAGGCGCCCCCGCCTGCAGCCGGTACTGCCCTTCGGTCCACTGGAAGGCGCCGTAGATGATCTCCTGGGTGTGCTCCACGACCGCGCGCATCAGGTCCTTCGGCGTGAGGATGCCCTGCTCGACGAGGATCGCGCCCAGCCGCTTGCCGGGGACGACCGCCGCGCCGGCATCCGTGTGCTGCCGCAGGCTGATGCGGCCGTGCCGGAAGAGCATCTCGCCCAGCCGGTCGTCGGTGCTGGTCGAGGCGGCGAAGACCATCCGGCCCTGCTGCACGGTGACGCTGCGGCCTACGCCCATGTGGGTGAGGGTGAGAAGGCCCGTCCAGCGCCCCTCGGAAAGGCCGTGGATCAGCTCGGGAAAGTCGTGCTCGGCC
>QHVJ01000187.1 GCA_003222275.1 Acidobacteriota bacterium
GTAGCGCCGGCCGAGTCGACGTCGTCTGGTACGGGACCACCGAGGCCACGAACAACGACAACGCCGACTGGAACGTGTTCTTCGCCCAGTCGCTGAACGCCACCGACGCTTCGCCGACATTCAGGCAGGTCAAGGCGAGCGATCACTTCATCCACGCCGGCAACGTCAGCGAGGGGGGCCTGACGGGAGCGGCGAACCGGAACCTGCTCGATTACTTCCAGGTCGCCCTCGATCCCCAGGGCGCGGCCTTCGTCGCCTTCACCGACGACCACAACGACTTCGACGGGCACACGTACGTGACGCGCCAGCTCGACGGTCCCAGCGCGTTCGCAAACGCCAACGGAAACGGCATGGTGGTCCCCGTCGCCCCTTCGCCGCCGCCCCCGGCTCCCGCCGGGCCCCAGGTCACCGACTTCAACCACGACGCCGTGGCGGGGCTGTTGGCGACCATCCCCACCGACCACCCGCTCGACATCCGGTCGATCCAGTACGGATGCGAGGCGGCCACCGACGGCCGGCGGCTCGTCACCGCGACCATGAGGGTCTCCGACCTCGGCTCGATCCCGGCCGCCGCCAACTGGCGGATGAACCTCACCGCCAACGCTCCTGCCTCGCTGGCCGACCGTGGCGACCAGTTCTTCCTGCGCGCCAGCACCGACACCCTCACTCCCACGTTCACTTACGGGACCACCAAGCGCAACTCCGACGGCAGCCTGACCAACACCACCCGGGGCAGCGCCGACGCCGGGTTCTTCGACGCCACGAACAAGTTGGTCACGGTGAAAGTGGACGTGGCGAAGCTCAACGTCTTCGCCAGCACGCCCATCGCCACCGGCACCGCGTTCATCGGCCTGCGGGGGTCGACCTTCACCACCGGCGTCAACGCGATCCGCGACATCACGCGCGGGGGCTCGGTCCCGGTCGGCGATGCGCTCCAGGGCGACTTCAGCGGGGGGATCGGGAGCACCCAGTTCGCGCTTCCGGCGATGTGTCCACCCGTGCCGCCGCCCCCGCCGCCTCCGCCACCGCCCGGAACGCCGAAGAACATCAGCATCACGGGGGGAGGGAGCCTGGGGCCGAACGGCAAGGACGACAACTTCGGCTTCAACGCCGACAATCGGCCCGCCGGGCATGTGCTCTACCAGGACAAGGCCAAGGGCATCGACCTCGTCAGCATGTCCGTCACGTTCTTCGAGCCGCCGTCGGGGGACAACTGCGCGTCGTTCGGCGGCACGGCGCGGCTCAACGGCGACCCGAACCACAGCTTCACGGTGAAGGCGTGCGACAACGCCGACCCGGGACAGAAGAAGGACACGTTCGAGATCAGCGTGGACCCCACCTATTCGCGAAGCGGGACGCTGACCCAGGGCAACATCGTGCTCCACGAGAAGTAGTTCACCACCGGAGGACCGATAGGACGTTGACGGATAGCCGATAGGACGTTGAATCCCCGGCCTCGGTCGCCGAAGTCAGCGGTGAGAGGCGCGGCGTCACTGCGCGCAGTGTTGCACGTCTCGTGGTCGAACACCTGCCAGCCGAGCTTGGCCATCTCCCTCCCTTTCGCGGCCCTTCGATTTTCTTGACCGGTCGCGGCGACGGGTGCCAAGATCGCCTACCGCGGGACCGGGGAGAAAGCAGGAGAATCATGCGCAAGAAGCTTCGTTGGGCGCCCGCGCCGACGTTTGCCGCCGTCCTTGCCGCGGCGCTGTGGCTCCTCGTACCACCCGCATTCGGCGGAACCGCCGATACCCCACAAGAAGCCGGAGACCCATGCCGGCTCGCCCAGCCGCAGCCGGCGAGCCCGCTCGAGATGAACACCGTCACGGTGGACTCGCTGTTCAAGACCGTCGTCATGGAGAAGGAGGTCTTCGTCTGCGCCAACGAGCCCGGGGCGCCGGCATCGATCCGGGACGTCGAGACGTTCATCGAGATCGTCGAGCTGGCCACGCGCGACGGGGCCAGAGTGGTCGAGAAGCGCGTCGAATCCGCGACGTGCGACAAGAACCCATCAGCGGCGGGCGTAACGGTCAAGTGTAACAGGGCAGCCGTGCCTCTCGGCCCGCCCGGCAATCCCGCGATTCCGGGCACGTGCACGCCCTCGCTCCAGCAGCCGAGCGACCCTGTCGAGATGAACACCGCCGTGGGCCCGAAGGACAGGCTCGTGAAGACGATCAAGGTAGAGAAGGAGGTCTTCGACTGTGACCAGGGCACCGTCGTCGGTGACCTCTACCTTTTCACCGAGATCATCGAGGCCCCCTCGGAGACCGCGCGCGGGCTGCCAACGGTCCGGCCGATCGCGAAACGGTTCGAGGGTATCGTCTGCTTCAAGAGCGTTTCCGAGGGCCGGCTGATCGGCTGCCGGCAGGTCGGCCCGCTGAGCTGAGAGGTCCGAGGGCGGCGGGAGGAGGCCTTCCCTCCCGGTCCCGGGCCGTCGCCCGCCGCCCCGATCTCCCTCGACTCCGGCTGGCCCTCCTTTTTCCCCGAGTCTGGGCGTCGACAACATCGAAGATGCGGACGTGAGTCGCCTCGCGTCTCCTCCACATTCTTTCCGCGCGCCGGGACGGGAGCGACTTGGTCTGCGGCGTTCCGTGGGGACGTCAAACGCGAGCTGGCCGGCGCGAGCGGCCCCGCTCACTTGCCCCTCCCCAGGCAGCCAGCGAAGCAGGGGGCTTCGGGGAAGGAGGCCCGTGAAGAGGCGTCGCATACAGCAAAACCCACGGACGAGCTCGAGACGATGAGCCTCCGGCTGCCCGCCCAGTCCGTCCGCGTGGTATGCGAAGTTCCTCGGGGCAGCACCGACCGGACTACGTGATCACCCAGGCCATCGAGATCGCCTTTCAGCGGGACGCGGACTTCGAGAAGACACTGCCCGCCTGGGCCGCCGGCCCGGTAGTCAGCGCCCTCCGCGCCACGCCGCAGCCGCCGTGCTCACCGACCTGCAGAGCACCCTCAGTCCCGGCGGGGCGCGGCCCGCCCCGCTGGCGTCTTCCCGTACTGCGCTCGTATTCACCACCGCCCTCTCCGTCACTCTCGGCGGACCGTTCCTCTTCCCTCGTCGCTAGGAGCGTTCCCAATGCCTCTCGGACCGAAACCCACCCAACCGATCCGACGCTGCAAGATAAAGCCGGTCCCACACCGGCCTGCCGCTCCGTGTCCACTCCGCGGGGGCCAGAGCACTTACGTGAGGTGAGCCGTGTATACGGGCAAGGACGAGAGAAGCCTGCCTGAGTCGACTGAAGTCGGAGTGGATTTCCCCTCCAAGACGCTGGTGAAACGCCCGTCGGTCGTCTCCGTTCGGCTCCGAGACGCGGTCAAGTCGGCCCTGGATTCGTACGCGTCCGCGGAGAGGGTCACGCGCTCCGAAGCGCTCGGCAGGTGCGTCTCCCTCGGCCTGGTGGATCCAGTACAGCTTCCGAGGCCAGAGATACAGGGAGTCCGCTCACTCGACGAACAGATCTGACGCGGCCCGGCTGCTCAGGCGCAGGCTCGGCGAGATCGGGCGCGGCCGCTTGGTCGGGCCCAGCACCGAGCGCACGACCTTCGAAGAGCTTGCGGCCATGGTCGTGGACGACTAAAAGGCCAACGGCCGCCGTTCGCTGGAGGGCGGAGCAGTCCCTGGCTCACCTGCGCGCGCATTTCGGCCTGACGCTGGCCGCGGACATCCACGAGGGCCGGATCAAGGCGTACGTGCGCGCCCGGCTGGAGCAGGGCGCCGCCAACGCCACAATCAACCGCGAGCTCGCGGCGCTCAAGCGGGCCTTCCGCCTGGGGGAGATCGCCCAGAAGGTCGTCCGCGAGCCGTACATCTCGCTGCTCAAGGAGGCTCCCCCTCGGAAGGGGTTCTTCGAGCGGGAGCAGCTCGACGCGCTCCTGCCTCATCTGCCGGAGTCGGTTCGCCCGGTGATCGAGGTCGCCTACATCACCGGATGGCGGATGCGATCCGAGATCCTGACCCGGAAGTGGCAGCACGTCGACTTCAAGGGCGGCTGGCTGCGCCTGGACTCCGGAGAGACCAAGAACGCCGAGGGGAGAAGCTTTGCGTTCACCCCCGAACTACGCTCCATCCTCGAGCGTCAGCGGGCCCTGGCAAGCGCGATCGAGCCGCGCACGGGGAAGGCGGTCGAGTGGGTGTTCTTTCGGCCGGACGGTACACCGATCAGGTACTTCCGCCGGTCATGGCTCACCGCTTGCGAGAAGGCGCGTCTCGTGGGGAAGATCCCCCACGACTTCCGGCGGACGGCGGTGCGGAATCTCGCTCGGATCGGCGTCGATCGTAAGACGGCGATGGAGATGGTCGGCCACAAGACCGAGAGCATCTACCGCCGCTACACGATCACTGATGAGGCCATGCTGCGCGATGCCTCGGCCCGCCTGGCCGCGCTCCATGAGGCAGAGCGCGAGGAGAACAGCCAAAGTAGTGCCAAAGTCAGAGGGGGTTCGATCCCTGAGCCCCACAAGGCCCCCCACGTAAGCTCTTCTGCTGTAACGACGGGTGTGGTGGCCTGGGACGGAGTTGAACCGCCGACACGCGGATTTTCAGTCCGCTGCTCTACCAACTGAGCTACCAGGCCCCGAGGTAAACTCCAATTCAACCACGAGGCCCGAAGGGCCGTCAACGTTGCGGGTCGCTCTCGGTTTCGGCGCGGTTCGGGTACACGCTCTCGACGCGGGATTGGATGCGCGCAAGATCGGCGGCCGGGATGTCGACGAACTTGAGCCCGCACCCCGGAGGAAACCGCGGCGCGTTGGCGCCGCAGCCGCTGAAGCACGAGGGCGGATTGCGCCAGACGACCTGCACCTCTGCGAGCACCGGGCGCGGGTCTCCCGGGAGCCACAGGCGGACGCGGAGCGAAGAGTCGACCTCGGGGATGTCCGTCTGCAGGACGAGGTAGAGCCCGGCCACGCTGAGGTTCCAGATGATCCCTTCGCGCGTGACGTCCGTGCCGGAGACCTCGAACTCGCAACGCTCGCCGCACGCGATCCGCTCCACTCCCTTCGGCGCGACCGGCACCGGTTTGGGCGGCTGCTTGAAGCCCGGCACGCATAGACAGTACACGCGAATCGAATAGCGGGGAAGATGCCTGGCGCACACCGCGGGTTTCGCGCCCACGTGGTCTACCGCATATACTGTTTGACGGGCCGGCCGGCCCGAGGAGGACACGAGAGCGATGCCTGCACCCCCACCGGGGAAGCTGCCGAAGGACTACGACAAGCTGCCGGTGCCGCAGCCGCAGGCGACAAGCGTCCGCAAGCGCGACCCGAAGCTGCTGGCCGTCATCGATCCCGTCAAGTGCTTCGGCCGCGGATGCGAGTATTGCATCGCCGTATGTCCCGTGCCCGACTGCATCACGCTCGTACCGGATCCGCAGGCGCCCACGCTGCACGTCTGCTCGGTCAACTACGACACCTGCATCGGCTGCATGGCGTGCGAGAAGTGGTGCCCGGACGACTACGACGCCATCCGGATGCTGCCCTTCGCGCAGGTGATCAAGGACCGCGAGGCGTACGAGACGCCCACCTTCAGCGTCGACATCCCGTACGAATAGCCGCGTCGCCTAGGGCGAGCCGCTGACGCGGGTCGGCGGCGCGAGCGTGATCTCGGCGGCCGCGGTGCCGCCTTCGGCGACGGTGACGGACTGGTGGCCCTCGAGCCGGTCCTTGCGCGCGCGCAGCTCCACGGTGCCGGCCGGTACCGTGAGCTCGGCGATGCCCTGCGCGTCGGTGCTCGTGCCGATGCCGGCCGCGTCCACGTAGGCGAAGGCACCCGCCACCGGCTGACCGTCGGTTCCCAGGACGTGAATCGTCACGCGGCCCCCGCGCCGCAGGGTGAGGACGACGTCCTTGTCTCCGGGCCGGACGCCTTCACGCAAGCCGAACATGCCGACGTCGGAACGAGCGATCACGCGGTGGGGCACCGACTGCAGGCCGGAGATCTGGAACGTGCCGTCGGGCAGCGTCATCGCGCCCCCGCCCCCGGCCGGACGGCCGTCGGCCCCCAATGTCATGGCTGCGATCGACAGGCCCCCGACGCCGTTGCCGCGGCCATCTACCACCTTGCCCTGCAGCATGAGCCCGCGGACGAGCGCGAGCCGGATGTCGCTCGCGCCGCCGCTGGCCACGGAGGTCTCCGTTTCCAGGCGCCCGTAGCTCTCGGCGAACGCCGACACCCGGTAGTCGCCGGGCTCCACGTCGAGCTGGAAGCGTCCGTCCTCTCCGGTCTCCCCTCCGGAGCCGCCGGGTCGGCTGGGATCAGGCTTCTTCGGCGCCGCGAAGACGCGGGCCCGAGGCACGGGCTGCTCCGTTTCGCGGTCCACCACCACGCCGGAAAGAGTCGCCCCCGCGAACGTCAGGTCCAGCGTGAACGCGTCGGCGTCGGGGATGTCCGCGGTCCGCCCCGGATAGCTGCCCTTGCCGTCGAGGCGTTCGATCTCGACGTAGGCCCGGCCAGACTGGCTGACGATCATTTCGTACCCGCCGTCCTCGCCCGTAACGGCCGTCATGCGCTCGGGCCCGGCGCTGGGCGCGGGGGCGTCGGCGGGTCCGACGAAGCTCATCATCATCGTCCGCTCGCCGCGGATCGTGATGCGCACGCCGGGCAGTGGCGCGTCCGCCCGGGTCACGTGGCCGGTGACGAGGATGTCGCGCGAGCGCAGCTCGACCGGCGTCGTCTCGCCTTCGCGGACGTCCACGTCGGTGCCCTGCGCGCTCGTGTAGCTGGACCCGGACCGGATCATGAGGGTGACGGTGGTGCGGCCCGCGGGGACGTGCTCGGCCACGAACCCGCCGTCGGCGGTGGTCACCAGTATCCCGGGACCGCCGTATGAGGACCCCCCGCCCCGCCGCTGGGCCATGATGCTCACGTAGGCGCCGCCGATGGCCGTCCCGTCGCGCCGCCGGACCACTCCCTCGATGCGGCCGCCCTGGGCGAGGACGATCCGCGCCTGGGCGGCGCCCTTGGCCGGATCCACCTCGATCCCGCTCACGCGCCCTTCGGCGTAGTTGGGGTGGGCCGCCGAGACCTCGACCGTTCCCGCCGGCACGCCGGTCACCTCGAACGCGCCGGCGGGATCGCTGACGCCCTGGGGGCCCACGCCGATGGACCCATAGTCCCGTCCGGGGCCGCGGACGGTGATCACGGCTCCCGCCACCGGCGCCCCCGCCGCATCGGCTACCGTGCCCTTCACGGTGCCGCCCGCGGAGAGCCGGATCGTCCCGGCGTCGGTCGTGGAACCCGCCGACACCTTCACGCCGGAGACGTTGGCGCTCGCCTGGCCGGGGGCGCTGGCCGCGACGACGTAGGTCCCCTCGGCCAGGTCCTCGAGCAGGAAGCGGCCCTCGTTGCCGGTGCCGATCTTGTTGCGCGGGCCGATCGTCATCGTCCCCGGTGCGTCCCCTTCTCGGCGAGCGGGGCTCGCGTTGACACGGAAGGCTTCGACGGGCCGGCCGGCGTCGTCCACGACGGCTCCCGAGATGCTGCCGGCGGGCGAGAGCACCAGCTCCACCTTCTCCGCGCCGGCCTCGACGGGACGGTCGGCCCCGGCATAGCCAGGCGCGGCGGCGCTCACCCGATAGCTGCCGGGCTGCAGGCCGGCGAGGACGAAGCCGCCGTCGGCACCGGAGATGGCCTCGACGGGGTACGGGGCGCCCCTCGAGCGTGCCTGGTAGCCCCTGAGGTTGGCCCCGGCGATCGGGCGCCCGGATCCGTCGCGCACGCGCCCCGGGATCGTGAGGCCCGTCTCCAGCTCGACGTCACCGACATCGACGTCTCGTGCGCCCGGGCGGACATGGACGTCCACGCGTTTCGACGCGTAGCCGGGAGCAATCACGCCGAGCACGTGCGCGCCCGCCGGCATCAGCTCCAGCCGAAAGCGCCCGTCGGAGCCTGCTTCCGCACGCAGCACGTCGCGCAGCGCCGGCGGGGCCGCCTGGCCGTCGATCTCCTGCGTCGAGACGCGGCCGGACACGGCCTGCTCGGGTCCGGCGACGAGCCGCCCGACCACCGTCGTCCCCTTGTCGAGGCTGATGTCGGCTTGAGCATCGCCGCCGCGCTCGACGGCCACGTCCGCGATCATCTCGGGCGCGAAGTCCTTGTGGCGGGCCAGGAGCCGATAGGTTCCGGGCGACAAGCCGCCGATTTCATACCGGCCCTGGGCGTCGCTCACCGCCGGAGGGGGCATCGTGCGAAACGCGGGCGCGTCCGGCTCGGCACGCACCACGGCTCCCGCCACGCGGAGATCACCCGGGCCCCACACGGTGCCGGACAGCACCGCGCCGGGGAAAAGGTAGAGGTCGGCGGGACGGCCCGGAAGGGCTCCGTTCTTGCGCCCGCTTCCGGCGCCGGCGCTCCTGGCCGATACCGTCTGGGGAGCGCTGGTGACGCCTTCCAACCGGAAGCGGCCCTTCGCGTCGGTCACGGCCTGCACCAGGCCGGCCGTCGGCTCCCAGGGCAGGGAAATCGCCATCTCGTCCCTGGCCTCGACGTGTGCGCCGGGCACCGGCTGGCCGGTCGTGCCGTCGCGAACCGTGCCTTCGAGCACGCCGCCCCGGGCCAGCGCCACCGCCAGCGGCGTCCCCGGCCGTGCTTTCTCGACCGTCGAGCCGGCGAAGCCCTTGGCTTCGACGCGCATCGTATGCGGCACGGCTCGCCTTACGGCCAGGCGGAAGCGGCCGCTCGCGTCGGTTTGCGTGCTGAGGGCGGGGTCCGAGTGATCGACGGTGGACCGTGCGATCACGAGCGCGCCCTCGACGGGCTTGCCGTCCGGTCCCTTGACCGTGCCCTCGAGGGTGGGTGGGGGAGTCGGGGACGGCGCCGGCTTGGCGGGAGCGCGCGTGGCCGGCGCCTGGAGCGCCGTCAGCGGAAGCGCGCCCAGAAGGAGAAGGAGGATCCCGGGGCAGAGCTTCATGGCTGCCTCCTGGCGTCGATTTCCATTTTAGACGCGCTTGTGGGCCGTAAAGACGCACGTGCCGAAACACGAAGGGCGGCCCGCGGGGGCCGCCCCGACCGTCGCGGGATCCGAACGCGCTACGCCTTCTTCTTCTCCGGCATCTGGACCACGTCGGCCTTCTCTTGCTTGGGCTCCCCGTTGCGCTCCAGCACGGGCAGGCCCATGCCCTTGCGGAGGCGCGAGTCGACCTCGGCCCTGATGTCGTGGTTGTCCTTGAGGAACTGGCGCGCGTTCTCCCGTCCCTGGCCCATGCGCTCGCCGTCGAAGGTGTACCAGGCCCCCGACTTCTCGATGACCTTGTGGTCGACGCCGAGGTCGAGCAGGTCGCCCTCCTTGCTGATGCCCTCTCCGTAGAGAATGTCGAACTCCGCTTCGCGGAACGGGGCGGCGACCTTGTTCTTGACGACCTTGACCTTGGCCCGGCTGCCGATGACCACGTCGCCCTCCTTCAAGGAGGCGATGCGGCGGATGTCGACGCGGATGGACGAGTAGAACTTCAGCGCGCGGCCGCCGGTAGTGGTCTCCGGGTTGCCGAACATGACGCCGATCTTCTCGCGGAGCTGGTTGATGAAGATCAGGCACGTCTTGCTCTTGGCCACGATGGAGGTGAGCTTGCGCAGGGCCTGGCTCATGAGGCGGGCCTGCAGGCCCATCTGGGCGTCGCCCATCTCGCCCTCGAGCTCGGAGCGCGGGACGAGGGCGGCCACCGAGTCCACGACGAGCACGTCGACCGCGCCCGAGCGGATGAGGACCTCGGCGATCTCGAGGGCCTGCTCGCCGCTGTCGGGCTGGGAGACGAGCAGGTTGTCGATGTCGACGCCCAGCTTGCCGGCGTAGGCGGCGTCGAGGGCGTGCTCGGCGTCGATGAAGGCGGCCATGCCGCCCCGGCGCTGGGCCTCGGCGATGACGTGGAGGGCGA
>QHVJ01000578.1 GCA_003222275.1 Acidobacteriota bacterium
CGTCCGCGACCTCGGCCACGATGCCGCAGGAGTCGAAGCAATCGAGGGAGCACGCGGTGCGCCGGATCTCCGTCGTCGCCATCGCCGCCATGCTGTCACGGACTCTGCGGCCGATCAAGGCGGCGACTTCCGGGCAGGTCGATCAGCTCTTCACGCGATCGCGGTTCAGTCGCCGCATGATCCGGCTCACGTAATCACGCGTTTCCCGAGAGGGCGGCACCCCTCGATTCTGGAGCACCGCTCGCTCGCCGGCGTTGTAGGCGGCAAGGGCGAGCGGAAGGTCATGGTTGAACCGGTCCATCAGCGAGCGTAGATGCCGGACGCCGCCGTCGATGTTGTCCCGCGGATCGAAGGGATCCCGGACACCCAGGGTCGCCGCTGTCGCGGGCATGAGCTGCATCAGGCCCTGCGCGCCGCGGCGGGAGACGGCGCGCGCGTTGAACCGGGACTCGGCTTCGATGACGGCGGCGATCACGTCCTCGGAAATGGCGTATCGGTTCGCCGCCTCCTTGATATGCGCGTCGAAAGGGGCGTTGGCGACGCGAACGTGAGACGCCATGTACCCGGGGACGAGCGTCAGGAGAAGAACGCCAAAGCCGAGCATGCGCCGAGCCACGAGTCGATTTCTCACGGGGAGATGGAATCGCAAATCCGGTACCGAATTCAGAGGCCTGCAATCTCAACTACTTATACGCTCCGTGGTCAGGAACCGCCCGGCGAGTTTCTGATCGCCTCAGGGCGACGACTGCACGGACTCCAGGAAGCTCAGGATCCGCACGATGTCCTCTTGCTTGAGGATCTCCTTCCACGGAGGCATGCCCTTGGCGCTCCGTCCCAGGGTGACCGCCTCGTAGAACACCGCCGTCATGCGCTCGCCGTAGCGGATGCGCAGGCGCCGCAGGTCGCGCGCCGGCTCGGGACTGTGAGCGTTCGGCGAGTGGCAGTGCGAGCAGTGCTGGTTGAACGCGCTCCGGCCGGCGGCGACGGCGTCGGTTGTCGACACCGGCGGCACCGCGGTGAGGTCGACGGCGGCGGCGAGCGGAAACCCATAGTGCTCGGCCCTACGCCGGATCTCGGGCGCGAGCTGGCCCAGCGCCTCGTCGATCCGCCGCCGGAGCGTCTCGTCACCCTTGCGGACGCCGATGCCGATACGCCACTGCAAGCCCTCGCCCGCGACGGGCACGATGCGATACGCGCCGGCGAATTTCGTGACGTTGAGATAGCCGGCGATCGGCCCCCACACGAACGCCGCGTCGACCTCTTGCCGTCCAAGGGCCTCGACGGCTTCCTCGGCGGACCGGAACGTCGAGACGTTGAAGCCATCCTTCGAGGCGAGGAGTGACTGGGCCGGCGTCCTGAATTCCACGGCGAGGCGGCGCGGCTTCAGATCGTCGAGCCGGGCGAAGGCCAGCGACGGCGGCGCCACGATCGCGTACCCGACGTCGAGGAATGGCCGAGAGACGGCGACACGCCGATCCATGTACCCCGCCTCGGCGGGCAGCCCCACGTAGGCGTCGCAGGTGTCGGCCAGGAGCGTGTTGCGCACCGCGCGGGCGCCGTAGAAGCTGCGCCACCACACCACGTCGGTCGTCATACCCAGACGGGCGGCCACGAGCGCGCCGACGTCGAGATAGAAGCCACGCTCGGGCCCCGTCGCGCTGCTGAACGGCAGGTTGTCGGGATCGGCGCACAGTCGCAGCGTGCCGGCGGGCGGGCCGGCCACCGAGACGGATGCGGCGAGCGCCACCACGACGAGCAGCAGTCGAGGCAGATGACGGATCATGACGCAGGAATCGAGGCGGGGGCCGGCACGCCGGCCCCCGCCCCGGCCACCCCGGCTACGGCGACGGCAGCTCGAACACGAAGAGCGCGCCGCCCTCGGGGCTCGCCGCCACCATCTGCTCGCCCATCTTTCCGAAGAACGGCGGGATGGCGAACGTGCGCCCCGAGACGACCGCGACGTACTGCTTGCCGTCGATGGCATACGTCATCGGCGCCGCGCTGATGCCGGAGCCGGCCATGAACTGCCACAGCGTCTGTCCGGTCTTCGCGTCGAGCGCCTTGAACCAGCCGTGGATGTCACCGTGGAAGAGGAGCCCGCTGGCCGTCGTCGTGATGCCGCCGATGTACGGCAGGGTGTCCTTGTTGCCCCAGACCTTCTGCTGCTTGATCGGGTCCCAGGCGATGACTTCCCCGAGGTGGCCGCCCGGCCCCCACTTGCCGAGCTCGAACTCCACGCCGAGGTAGAAGGCGCCGCGCTTGTAGTCGACCGGCGCGGCGTTCATGTCCATGCAGATGTTCAGCGTCGGCATGTAGACGAGCCCGGTCTGCGGGCTGTAGCTCATCGGCATCCAGTTCTTGTTGCCGATGGCCGACGGGCAGACGTCCTTCGCGCGGAAGTTGACGCGCGGCCGCTTCTCGGGCACCTCGATCGGCCGGCCGGTGGTCATGTCCATCCCGCTCGTCCAGTTCGCGGTGGCGAACAGCTTGGCCGAGATGAGCTGGCCGGTCTTCCGGTTCAGGACGTAGAAGAACCCGTTGCGGTCCGCCTTGAAGAGCACGGGCGTCTTCTGGCCGTTGATCTCGACGTCGGCCAGGACGTTTTCGTTGACGCCGTCGTAGTCCCAGGCGTCGTGCGGCGTCGACTGGTAGAACCAGGCCAGCTTCCCCGTGTCCGCGTCGAGCGCCACGGTGCTCGACGAGAACAGGTTCGTGAACTGGCCGTAGTTCGAGCTGTCCGGGCCGCGCACGGCCGCGTTCCACGGCGCCGGATTGCTGGTGCCGTAGTAGATGAGGTTCAGGGCGGGGTCGTAGGACCCGATGGCCCACGCGACGGCGCCGCCGTACTTCCAGGAGTCGCCCTTCCACGAATCGTTGCCGGGCTCGCCGGGGCCGGGCACCGTGTAGAAGCGCCACACCTCGCGCCCGTCCGCCTGGTCGTAGGCCGCGATGTACCCGCGCGCGCCATACTCGCCGCCGCCGAAGCCGGTGACCACGAGGTTCTTGGCGAGCGTGGGCGGCGAGGTGATGACCGAGCCCTGCGTGTGATCGACGACCTGCGTCTTCCACACTTCCTTGCCGGTCGCCGCGTCGAGCGCGACCAGCGCGCCGTCGAGCCGTCCCACGAAGACGCGCCCGTTGGCGTAGGCGACCCCGCGGTTGTTGACGTCGCAGCAGGCGTACTGATCGATGCCGGCCGGGACCTCCGGCGAGTACCGCCAGCGCACGACGCCGGTCTTGGCGTCCACGGCGAAGACGTTCTTCGGACCGTGCGACGACGTCACGTAGAGCGTGTCGCCGATGACGAGCGGCGTGGACTCCTGGGACCGGAGCGAGCCGAGCTGGAGCACCCACGCGACCTTGAGGTTCTTCACGTTGCCCGGGTTGATCTGGGTGAGGGTGCTGTAGCGCGTGTTGCCGGGGTCGCCGCCGTACACGGGCCAGCCCGACTGCGCCTGGGCCGTGACGGCGAGGCCCAGGACGACCGCGAACGCGATGACGGACGAAAGAGCGGGTCTGTTCATCGAAAGCCTCCTGGATGGCGGGGACTCCGGCACATCTCTTCCCTCGCTCTTCGGGGAGCTGCGAGGCCAATGCGTGATGCGGTCGAAAAGCAAGCGTGAGACTAGGGCGGGGAGCCGGACGTTGTCAAGCGCGGCCGGACCGCTAACGCTCCGCGAGCAGCGCGTCGGCCAGCCGCAGCAGGCGGCGGCCGTCGCGGAGCCGGCCGTCCAGCGTGGGCCAGAACGACTGCGCCCGCGTGTGCTCGAAGGTCTCGAGGATCACCGCGTCGGCGCGCCCGGCCGACGCC
>QHVJ01000577.1 GCA_003222275.1 Acidobacteriota bacterium
GTCCCCGAAAAACCACACGCTTCGCTGAAGGCCGCGGTGCCCAGCGTGGTGGGTCCCGTGAACGTGCTGTTGGCGGGCGTGGCCCAGTCCGTGTGGAACTTCCAGACCGCGAGCTGGTTGGCCGCCGCGCCGAGGTCCACCACCGGATTGGGCGCCCCGGCGGGAGGCAGACGCGCGCCGTCGAGGTCGGCGGGAAGCAACCCGCCGAAGAACACGTTGGTGTTGAAGCACTGCTGCGCGGCGGGCTGGCCGAGCAACATCCGGCCTCGGTCGTAGGCGCAAGCCTTGCCGCCCTGGAACAGCGTCCCGGCCGCGTTGAACATGTTGAAGGTGGCGTAGTAGGCGTCCGGCCACACTCCCATCTTGGGATAGTCGTTGAAGGCTGTATAAGGGAATGCGTAACGGTAATACGCGCCCGTCGGATCCGGCGTCTGGGACACGGCCACGCACTCCAGGAACGGCCTCGTGGTTCCGTTGGCGCCGGTGACCGAGAGCTGCGAGATGATCCAGCGGTCCGCGATCTGGTCGTAGAGGACGACCGGGTCGCCGTCATTGTTGTTCTGACAGTCGCCGCCGAAGCCGCTCCAGAGCGTGTTGATCGGCACCGGGCCGTAGACGGCCGTGCCCGCCTTGTTGAAGATCGCGAAGTCGGCGTTGACGGTCTGCACGTAGTGGTTCGGACCCACGTCGCCGTTCGTGTCCGGGGGTGCCGCGAGAACGCTGAAGGGGCCGGCCGGGCCGACGAAGCCCTGGCCCACGCCGTCGAAGTTGAGGAGAGGCGTGGGCGCAACGGCAACCGACGGCGTCGCTTGAAGCGCAGGGTCCCTCCCTGGCGGCCCGGGTTGCGGTCGGGGCAGCCGCCGCGGAGCCTCGATCTCTCGGTGGACGGATCGCGCCGCCGGCGGCAGGAGCCGGAGCGGTGGGGACGCGTCGTGGTGCAACGCGGCCGTGACCTCCGCGTGCTTCTGGGCGGGTTGCGGGCCCGCCGGGTCCTCGCCTTCTTGGGCCGGCGTTGCGGCGCACACCAGCACCAGGACTCCCACCGGAACTCCCGAACGTCGAAGGATGGCGATCATGGCAGACTCCTCGAAAGCAAGCCGCCTTTCAAGGCCGGCGACGGTTCACTGAGCGGGATGTTCCCGCGCGTGGAAGGGATACTGCGTCGAAGGGATGACGCACGCTACGCGCGGCAAGAAGGACTGTCAAGCGCGAAGTGTCGAAGCGAAGTGTCGAAGTGTCGAGGACAAAGTTGACCTAACCAAAATTGCGAGGCGCCGTCTGAGCAGGCGGCAGCGCGGCCCCCCGTCTCTAGGCCGCCGCCGGGCGCGTCGTCGCGCGGAATGGCTCGACGTGCAGCCAGGTGAGCGAGCGCCACAGCCACTCGAGCGGACCGAAGCGGAAGCGTTGCCGCCACCACCCGCAGGCCCACGTCTGGAGAGCGAACAGGGCCGCCCCGGCGGGGAGCGTCACGGTGTCGCCGAACTTGCCGAGCAGCCCCAGGCCGAAGCCGAAGAAGATGCAGGCGCCGATCAGGGTCTGCGTGACGTACGAGCTGAGCGCCATCTGCCCGACCGCGGCGAAGCGCAGCAGCCGCGGCTGCCAGCTCGGCCGCTGGAAAAGCAGCACGAACACGGACGCGTAGAGCAGGGTCATGATCCCGTTCCATGCGTCGAAGACGCACAGCCCCGCGATCACGGACCAGCTCGTCAAGTCCGGCGCTGCTCCTGCCCCGCCCGGTGAACCGGCCTGCGCGCCGGCATGCGATGCGCTCAACGCCCGTCCCGCGACGAAGACCGCGGCCGCAACCAGCGGGATCGCCAGCGTGAACCATCCCGTCCAGCGGCGGAGGCGCTTCCACAGCTCGCGCTGCGCCTCGACGTCTTCGAACACTCGGCGACGGCCCGCCCACAGGCCGACCAGGAACAGCGCGAAAGTCTGGAAGCCGCGGCCCATCGGGCCGAACTGGAAGTCCCACTTTTCCCGGAACCCATCGGTCGCGTGGATCCGCACGATCTCGGACACACTGCCGGACACGAGAGCTCCCCAATGGCGGGCCGCCACTTCGTCCGCCCGCCGCTGCTCGGCCTTAGCCTCTTCGGGCCTGGCCGGCCCCAGCACTGCTCGTTGCACGATCCGCGGCGTGCCCATCACGAGCACCACGGCCAGCACGAACAGCCAGCGGTCGGGGACGCGATAGAAAGCGATCAGCGGCAGGCCCAGAAGCGCATACACCGTCAGGATGTCGCCGGCGTAGACGAGACCGTGGAGCCAGCCGATCCCGAAGAGGATCAGCAGCCGCCAAACGAAGCGTGGACGGAAATCGCGCGACGGGTCGCGCCGGTCGGCTCGCTGCATCTGCAGCGCGAAACTCAAGCCGAACAGCAGGGAGAAGAGGCCGAAGCCCTTGCCCCGGATGAGCAGCCAGGCCAGCGCCTCGAGCACGCCGTCGAGCGTGCCGTGGATGGCGTAAGCGCGGTGATCAGGAGGCGG
>QHVJ01000036.1 GCA_003222275.1 Acidobacteriota bacterium
CACGCGGCCCAGTCCCGGCTCGCCCCGCGTGACCAGCTCGATGTCTTCGCCGATGAGCCGCTCCAGCAGCCCGCGCGAGTGCTCGAGGACCTCGGCGACGTCGAGCACCCTCGGCTGCAGGAGCTGCTTGCGGGAGAAGGCCAGGAGCTGTCGGGTCAGGCCGGCCGCGCGCTCGGCGGCCCGCGTCACCTCGGCCACGTGGCGCCGGAGCGGGTCGTCCGGGCCGAGCCGCCGCCGCATCGGCTCGCTGTAGCCGAGGATGTCCGATGCGTTCTCGATGAGCGACCGGAAGTATTCTTCGCTGCGCCGGAGCGCTTCCTGCGCGTGCTTGCGATCCGTGACGTCCATCAGGGTTCCCACGGCGCCGAGGAGGCGTCCCTGCCCGTCCCGCCATGGGAAGGAATGATCGGCCAGCCACCTCAGCTCGCCGGTCTTCGTCCGGACCTGGTAGTCGGCGGAGAACTCGCCGGACTGCTCGATCCGGCGGGCCCATTCCCGCTTCTCGATCCCGACCGGTCTCCCCGCGGTATCCGTGACGCTCACGACGAGCCCGTCGAGGCCGACGGCGTTGATCTCCCTCGGCCCGTATCCCGTGAGCCGCTCGATGCGGGGCTCACGTAGTCGTAGACCATGTCGGGGAATCGCAGGCGATAAACGACGTCCGCCGTGTTCTCCACGACGAACCGGAACCGCTCCTGCGCTTCGCGGAGCGCATCCTCCGCCTCTCGGCGGCGGCGGCGGCCGGTGGCCTCGCCCAGCTCGCGGCGGATGGCGGCCACGAGCCGGGCCAGGTTCTGCTTCTGGACGTAGTCGTGGGCACCGGCCCTCATCGCCTCCACCAGCTCCGACTCGGTGACCGTGCCGGAGACGACGATCGTCGGAATGTCAAGGCGCAGATGTCGGAGATGACGCAGGGCGCCGAGGGCGGTGAAGCGCGGCAGGACGTAGTCGGAGACCACGACGTCCCACGGCTGGGACATGGCGGACAGGAACTGCGCTTCGTTCTCGACCCGGGTCAACGCAACGTCGAAGTCCCCCCTCCGGATCTCCCGCTCGAGCAGGAGGGCATCGTCGGCCGAATCCTCGACCAGCAAAACGCGCAACGGCTCCGCCATTTGCGCACCTTGACAGGAAGAGGGATGTCGGGTCGCGACCCGCCACTTGCCCTCGATTTTACCAGGACCGGGCGGGAACTGGGGGGTCGCTGATCATTTTCCGGTCGCCGGTAAAAAGGGTTGACCCCGGTGGGCGGCGGAGTCAGCATGCAACAAACCCTGCGATTTGCGGTCTCACGGTGAGGAGGTGCCATGTCTCTCCCGACGACGCACGCATTGATCACCGGAAGCTCGCGCGGGATCGGCCGGGGGATCGCGCTGAAGCTGGCCGAGGGCGGCGCGAAGGTCGCGGTGCACTACTACCAGAACGAGGCGGCGGCCAGGGAAACGCTGGCGGCCGTCCGGAAGCGAGGCTCCGAGGGCCTGCTGGTGCAGGCCGACGTCACGAAACCGGACGAGATCCGCCGGATGTTCGCCAAGGTGAAGGCCGAGCTCGGCAAGCTCGACGTCTTCGTCAGCAACGCCCGGCCCGAGGTGCCCGCCTTCTTCAAGCCGCCGCTCGACATCAGCCTGGAGCAGTGGGACACGGCACTGGACTCGCAGGCCAAGGCGTTCCTGGTCGGCGTCAGGGAGGCGATCCCGCTCATGGGCAAGGGCGGCCGGATCCTGGCCATTACCTACGCCGAGGGCAGCCGGACCGGTGGCCTCCAACCCTGGGTGGGCATGGGTTCGGCAAAGGCCGCGCTGGAATCGCTGGTGCGCTACTTCGCGGTCACCGTGGCCAAGCTCGGCATCACCGTCAACGCGATCAGCCCCGGCTGGACCGAGGACAGCGTGCTCAACACGCTGCCGACCCAGGCGCAGGACCTCATCCGCAACTGGCATACTCGAGGCTGGACTCCGATGGGTCGCCTGGGCACGCCCGAGGACGTCGGCAACGTCGCGAGCCTCCTCTGCTCCGAGGAAGCGGGCTGGATCACCGGCCAGGTGATCAACGCCGACGGAGGCGCGTCATTGATGAACGCCGGGGTCCCGCCGGAGATTCAGCTGGGATAATGTCAACAGCAGGGACGCCGGAAGCAGTGAATGCACGCTGAGCCTCAGACAGGAGGAATCGCATGACCAACCCACCGGACGACAAGAAAGACGACGACATGCCCGACTTCTCGGACGTAAAGAGCGGTGCTTCGTCCACCGCGCCCGGCGCCGAGGTCTTCCAGACCTACGAGGTCAAGTCGGGCGACAGCCTGTCCAAGATCGCCAAGAATTTCTACGGGAACGGAAACGCGTGGAAGACGATCTTCGACGCGAACACCGACATCCTCAAGGACCCGAACAAGATCTACCCCGGCCAGAAGCTGAAGATCCCGCCGAAGATCCCGCCGAAGCTTTAGGCCACTCGACCAGGAGGACGCCATGAAGAATCTCATCGCGATCACGATCGCCCTGCCCCTGGCGACGACGACTCTTGCCTGCCGGAAGAGCGAGCCGCCTCCGGCGACGCCGGCCGAATCCGCGGCGCCCGCCACGACCCTCCCGGCTCCGGTGAGCGTGTCGGCGGTCGCACTCGGCACTGCCATCGGGCCGGACAAGAGGGTTACGGCGGCGGCGGAATCCTTCGGGGCCAAGGACACGATCTACTCGTCCGTGGAGACCGTCGGCACCGGCCACGCCAGGCTGCGCGCCCGGTGGTCGTTCGTAAAGGGAGACAAGACCGCCAAGGTGGACGAGACGACGATCGAGCTCGACGCGGCCGGTCCGGCGGTGAACGAGTTCCACATCTCCAAGCCGAGCGGCTGGCCGAAGGGCGATTACAAGCTCGAAGTCTTCCTGGGCGACGCCGAGACCCCGGCGGCCGTCAGGACCTTCAAGGTCAGCTGATCGGCGGGGAGGGCTTTTCACCACGACCGCCGCGGCTCTGCTCACGGCCCTCGGCCTGATGAGCGGCGACGCCGTTCTCGGCCAGCCCGCGCCCGATTGGGGCCAGCACCGCTGGGTCCAGGGCGGACCTCTGAGCCTCGCCGATCTGCGGGGCAAAGTCGTCCTGGTGCGCTTCTTCATGTCCCCCGAGTGTCCGTACTGCCGCGGCACGGCGCCATCCCTGAATGAGCTGCACCGCCAGTTCGGACCGGAAGGACTCGTCGTCGTCGGGATGTTCACGCCGAAGCCCAGGCCCCGCCCGACCCCCGTGAAGGAGGTACGGGACTACGTCGAGGCTTACGGCTTCCGGTTCCCGGTGGCGGTGGACGACGACTGGAGCGCGCTCCGGGCCTTGTGGCTGGACCGTGTCCCGGACGCGGCCTTCACCTCCTCGTCGCTTCTCATCGACAAGCGAGGTATCGTCCGCCACGTCCACCCGGGCGGTACGTTCGCCCAGGACGGACCCGACACGCAGGCGCGGCGCGACTACGAAGCGATGCGGGCGGCCATCGAAAAGCTGTTGGCGGAAACCGCGGGCCCCCAGGAGGAGTAGACGATGTGGAGCCGAAGACATTTCCTCGAGACCATTTCGGCGTTGCCGCTGGTGGGAGGCTTCACGGCGGCGAGCACCGCGCGGGCGGCCACGGCCGCGGGCCGAAAGGGCGGACGAGACTACTTCGCGGAGCTGGGTGTGCGTCCCTTCATCAATGCCGCGGGGACATATACGGCCATGACCGCCTCGCTCATGCCTCCGGAAGTGATGGCGGCGATCAACTACGCCTCCACGCAGTACGTGATGCTCGACGAGCTCCACGACCGGGTAGGCCAGCGGATCGCCACGCTGCTTCGTTCCGAGGCCGCCATGGTGACCGCCGGCGCGGCCTCGGCCCTGACCCTGGGCACGGCGGGGGTCCTCACGGGCACGGACCGGCAGAAGACCGTCGATCTTCCCGACCTGAGCGGCATGAAGAGTGAGGTCATCATCCAGAAGTCCCACCGCTTCGGTTACGAGCATGCCGTGCGCAACTGCGGGGTGCGGCTGGTGGAGGTGGAGACCCGCGACGATCTGGAGCGGGCGATCGGCGAGAAGACCGCCATGATGCTCTTCTACAACAACAACAACCGGGTTGGACGGATCCAGGACGAGGAGTTCGCCCAGCTCGGAAAGAAGCATGCGATCCCCACGTTCAACGACGCGGCCGCCGACGTGCCTCCCGTGGACAATTTCTGGAAGTACACCGGCATGGGCTTCGACCTGGTGGCGTTCTCCGGCGGCAAGGGCATCCGCGGGCCGCAGAGCGCCGGCCTGCTCCTGGGCCGGAAGGGACTCATCGAGGCGGCCCGGCTGAACGCTCCCCCGAATGGCAACACGGTCGGCCGGGGCATGAAGGTGAACAAGGAAGAGATGCTGGGCATGCTGGTGGCGCTGGAGCTGTTCCTGGCCAAGGATCATGCGCGCGAGAACCGCGAGTTCGAAAGGCGCGCCGAGGTGATCCGGAGCAGCGCGACGGCGGTGTCCGGGGTGAACGCCGAGGTCTTCGTGCCCGAGATCGCGAACCACGTTCCCCACGTGCGCATCTCGTGGGACGGCGCCGACGAAGCGACGGCGGCCGCCGCCGTCATCGCGATGCGGGACGGCGAGCCCTCGATCGCGATCCGCTCCGAGGGGAACGCGCTCGTCGTCGGGGTCTGGATGATGCAGCCCGGCGAAGAGAAGATCGTCGCCCGCCGCCTTCGCCAGGTCCTGGAGAAGAAGGGATAGGCGATAGAGCACGTACACAATGCCAGCGCGCCTCACGACCGAGCTGCCCTCCGACTTGCCCGCGGCCATCCGCCAGGCCAAGGCTCGCCTCCGGGAGCGGATTGGCGATGTCGCCGGCGCCCTCGCCGAGGTCGAAGAGGCCATGCGCACCGAGGTGGCCGCAGTGGTCGCCGAGCGCGAAGCCGGGCACGAGCTGTTCCCGATCGCGCAGTTCGCCGACATCGCGGCGGGCAGGGTGCCGGAGGCGACCGTCGCGTCCATTCGGCGCCGCGGTTGCGCGGTCGTGAAGGGCAACTTCCCGCGTGATCGTGCCGAACGCTGGAATGAAAGGATCGCCGCGTATCTGGAGGACAACGGCTTCGCGCAGAGCTACCGGGGGTACGCCGACGACGTCTTCGACGGGCTCGCCTCCCGCAAGCCCCAGATCTACGGGGTGTACTGGTCCAAGCCGCAAATGGAGGCTCGCCAGGACGACAACATGGTCGCCGTGCGGTCCTTCTTGAACTCCTTCTGGCGTCACCAGTCCGAGGGCAAGACGTGGTTCGATCCCACGCGCGACACGGCCTACCCGGACCGCATCCGCCGGCGTGAGCCCGGCTCTTCCTCTCCCGGGCTCTCGGCCCACACCGACAACGGTTCCATCGAGCGGTGGCTCCTGCCCGCCTACCAGCGGGTCTTCCGCCACGTGTTCTCCGGCCGCGGGCGCGACTACGACGCCTGGGACGCCGCCCACCGCACCGAGGTCTACGAGTTCCCGTCCACCGTGATGTGCACGGCCTTCCGCACCTTCCAGGGCTGGACGGCGCTGTCGGACATGCGGCCCACCGACGGCGTGTTGCACGTCGTGCCCATCCCCTCGGCCATGGCCTATGTATTACTGCGGGCGCTGCAGGAAGACGTGGCCGACGACGAACTGTGCGGCGCCGCCAACGGCCAGGCGCTGCCGATCGGCACGAGATGGCACTCTGTCCTGCTGCCCGCGCTGAGCCCGATCCCCGCCGTAGAGCCCGGCGACTCCGTCTGGTGGCACTGCGACGTCATCCACGCGGTGGCGGACGTCACCGCCCAGGAGCGTTGGGGAAACGTCATGTACATCCCCAGCTCACCGTACTGCGAGAAGAACGCGCGCTACGCCATCGCCTGCGGGGAGGCGTTCCTGACCGGGGCCAGCCCCAGCGACTTCGCACCGGAAGACTACGAGGTCGACTGGGTCGGACGGGGCACGCTCGACGACCTCAACCCGGTCGGTCGCAAGCAGCTCGGCCTGGAAGCGTGGTGAGCGGATGCGCTAGGGCAGCTCGCGAACCCGGATGCTCTTGAACTCGACCGGCGACCCTTCCGATTCCAGGCAGAGATAGCCCGTCCGCGGCTCGGCGCCGCTGCCCCCCGAGACTTCCTCGCCGTTGACCCACAGCCGCAGCTCGCCGTTGATCGCGCGCACGTAGTAATGGTTCCATTCGCCGACGCCCCGGCTGAGGTCCTTGCGCGGGAAGCTGCGCGAGCCGTCGGGAGAGAGGGGCGGGAACGGCGTGAGCTTCGACTTGCCGACGGCGAAGATGTCGCCGTTGGTCGTGAACCAATCGCCTTTCTTGCCGGACTCCTTTTCGTACTGCTGCCGGTAGCCGTGGTCGAGCATCTGCACCTCGATGCCGTACTCCGGCAGCGCGTCCGGCTTCAACTGCTCGAGGGCCCCATCGGGAACCCACACGAACACCCCCGAGTTGCCCGCCGTACGCAGGTGGCGCCACTCGACGACCATCTCGAGGTTGGTGAATCTCTGCCGGGTGCGCATCACGCCGATCGGCTTGCCGGAACAGAGCAGGAGGCCGTCCTTCCACGTCCACGTATCCGGGCTGCCATTGACGCCGGCGAAATCCGTCTCGCCCAGCGTCCGCCAGCCGGGCCCCGTCCCGTCGATGAACGCCCGGTGCACTTCCGGCAGGGCACGGGACTCAAGCGAGATCGCGGGGACGACCGACATTCCAACGACACACAAAGCCCACCTCATCGAAACGCCTCCCCTCGGTCGTAGACGGCGGTCGCGGGCTGGTAGATCTTCCAGTCGAACCAGTATTCCTTGAGCGCCTTCACCTTGGTGAGCTGGCCGCCCGCCAGGGGACCGCTGATCGCCCGCCCGCGGAAGTCCCACTCGCTCCCCGTTTCCGCGTCGAGAAGCCGCAGGGGTTGCGCGCCGGCCTTGGCCAGGAACTCGAGCCGCCGTCCGTCGAGCGTCCTCTCGAACACGCGGATCGACTTCTGGTCGTCGCCGACGACGAGGACCAGGGGGACGCCGCCGAGCGTGTCCAGCACGGGACTCTCCTCGCGCATGCGCGGGAACGGGTAGGCCTTCGCCCGGCCATTCACGCTCACACCGATCACCACCGTCCGGGGCGGGAAGGGGTCGCCTTTGGATACCGGGGTGACCGTGCGGACCTTCTTCATCCGGTGCTCCCAGTCCGCGGATTCGTAGCGGTCCTTCTGCCGGGGATTCGCCTTCAGCACGCGGCCGCCCGGGTGCTCCGCCTTCCAGATGCCGAAAGACACTTCGTCATGCACCACCCCGGCGAGCCGGCGCCCCTTCAGCGGGCCCTGGATGGCCTCGCCGCTCACCTGCTGCCACCAGGAGCCGGTCTGCTCGTCGCGCATGATGAAGTTCTGGTTGTTGATCCCCCATAACCGGAAATCCAACGCTCGCCCGTCGATCGTCCGCTCCCAGACCAGAGCGGTATGACAGAGCGTTCAATAGGTGCTCACGACCGGCACTCCCCCGACCTTGTCCTGCACGATGTGGTGGTACCCCATCTGGCGCACCGGCCAGGCCACCGCATCGCCGCCGATCTCCACCGCCACCACCATGTCGCGGTCGTCGACGGACTGTACCAGCGTTGCCGGCGCATAGGTCGGGTCCGACAGCGGGTGGAACATCCACTCGAAATGGTTCTGGCGGGCGAACCACGCGGGGAAGCCGCCGAGCGCCGCGAGCAGGACGAGGGGCACCCATTGCCACCCGCGGGTGACGTGCCGCGCCAGGCGTACGAGGAGCGGCAGGAGCAGGACGAGGCCCCCGAGCGTGACGGCCGGCGCCTTCTGCCGGAGCTCGTAGGCGAGCGCGATCCCCAAGGGCGTCTGGGCCTCGAACGGCCGGATGAGCACGACCGGGATGGCTACCCAGACGAACATGCCGAGGGCGACGAGCGCGGCGAGCGCCCACGTCCCACGGATACCGGCTCGTCCCGATCTCGACCCTTCCATCGGCCCCCTCCCCGAGAAACCCGGAGGCATGCGCGTGCGAGCAGTCCGGGGTTTTCCTATGATAGTGCCCCGAACCGGCGGAGGAGGGCGGATGGCCTGGATCAAGACGATCCCGTTCACCGAGGCCGACGAGGCGCTGCTCGAGGCGCTCGAGGCCCAGCACCGGCTCTACCCGAAGGAATATGCGCGGGCGCCGGGCGACGACGGCAGCAAGGGCATCGTCGCCACGCATACGCTGATCCCGGACGCGCTGCACCACGCCTTCGCCACCTTCGGAGCGCTCATGTCGCCGGAGCTGCCGCTCACCCGGGCCCAGCACGAGATGATCACGACCCGCGTCTCGGCCGTGAACCGGTGCCACTATTGACTGGAGTGTCACGCAGAGTTTCTGCGTGCCGTGACGCTCGACGAGGCGTTGGTGAAGGCGCTCGTCGAGGACTACGAGAACGCGGCGCTCTCGGAGGCCGACCGCGCCATGCTCGATTACGTGACCACGCTGACGAAGGACGCCACGCTCATCACACCCAAGGACCACGAGCGGCTGCGGTCGGTCGGGTTCGACGACCGCGGCATCCTGCAGATCACGCTCATCGCGTCCTGGTTCAATTACATCAACCGCGTGGCGGACGCCCTGGGGGTGGGGCGGGATTGATCCGGTCCAGGACCTCGCGGACCTTCCGGGACAGCCCCTCGATGGTGAACGGCTTCTGCAGGAACGCCATGTCCTCCGTGAGCGCTCCGTGGCCCACGTCCGTGTATCCGGAAATGCAGAGGACGCGGGTCTCCGGCCGCGACGCCCGCAGCCGCTCGGCCAGCTCGCGCACGCTGGCTTCGTCCTCCACGAGCAGGACCGTCTCCGACCCTCGCGAGAGGTCGGTCACGGCCGGAGCCGGCGGGGCCTCCTCCTCGGACGAAGCCGCCGGCCGCAGGTAGATCTTGAACGTCGTGCCCTGGCCGGGCTCGCTTTGGACCCCGATGTGGCCGCCGCTCTGCTTGACGATCCCGTGGACGGTCGCGAGCCCCAGGCCCGTGCCCTCTTCTCCGGCGACGCCGTCACGGGTGTACCTTACCGGCACGAGCCGTGACTCTCCATACGTAGGAACACCTAATCGCGTCGGGGTGAATACCTGGTCGTTCATACGAGAGCACAATGTGCTACCGTGCGACACACTTGCCTCCAGGAGGCCAATGGAAAGCCAGATCCAGCGGGATGGGCGTGGTCGGCGCGCGCTCGTGTTGCGCGTCAGCCTCGAGCTCGGGTGCGCTCTTTCCTCGGCCGTGGGCTGGGCGCAGACGGGCGCCCCCGAGCCGCAGACGGCCGACCTCACCACGCTGTCGCTCGACCAGTTGATGGAGCTGAAGGTCACGACCGCCTCCCGACAGCCGGAACGGTGGTGGTCCGCACCGAACGGCATCGACGTGGTCACCGGCGACGACATTCGCCGGGCGGGAGCCCAGAACCTGCCCGACGCGATGCGGCTGGCGACCGGCGTGCACGTCGGCCAGCCCAGCGCGAGGAGCTGGGCGATCAGCATCCGCGGCATGAACGTGCTCGCGGCCAACAAGATCTCCGTGGTCATGGACGGACGCAGCTTGTTCACACCGTTCTTCTCGGGCGTGCTGTGGGACGCCCAGGACACCCTGCTGGAGGACATCGACCGCATCGAGGTCGTTCGGGGCCCGGTGGGCGCGCTGTGGGGGGCCTTCGCGGTCAACGGCTTCATCCAGATCCTCACCAAGACCGCGTGGGACACGCAGGGACTCCTGGCGTACGGAGGCAAGCTGGGCGAGGACACTGCGTTCCGCGTCTACGGCAAATACTTCCAGACGGACTGGACGTACCTGGCCAATGGCAAGCACGCCCAACCGGCGACGGATTTTTTCCAGTCCGGCTTTCGTCTCGACGGCCGGCGGTCCCACGACACCGCTCTCACCCTGCAAGGCGACTACTACACAAACAAGGACCTCCCGCTCGATCGGGTCCAGACGGAGACCTCCGGGGCCAACCTCCTCGCCCGCTGGCACCGCACCTTCTCGGCCGACGAGGACCTCCAGGTCGAGGGATACTTCGACCGCACCCACTTTCTGATCCCGCTGAGCTTCGAAGAGCGAAGGAGCACGGGTTCGGCTTCCGTCAAGTACCGGCGGACCGCCGGGCGGCACGGCCTGTTGTTCGGCACCGACGCCCTGGTCTCGGCGGACGAGATCGGCAACATAGGCATTGCGCTGCTGGAGCCGCCGAAGCGCACCATCCACACGGTCGGCCTCTACGTCCAGGACAGCTCACGCCGCGCTCGTGCTGGGCTTGAAAGGAGAGAAGGGCTCGTTCTCGGGCTACGAGGTCGCGCCGACCATCCGCTTTGCCTGGACCCCGACCCCGCGCACCACCGCCTGGGCGGCCGTGTCCCGCGCCGTGCGCACGCCGGTTCGGATCGACGAAGACCTCGTCATCCGCCTCAACGGAATCAACTTCTTCGAAGCCAACGACGATTTCCAGACCGAGACCGCCCTCGCCTATGAGCTGGGCGTGCGCCACCGGCCGGTCTCCGCGCTGACTTTCGACCTGTCGACGTTTGCCTACCGATACGACCACTTGCGCAGCGCCGAGCCGGCCGGCGCCGCGCCCGTGCCCTTGACCTTCAAGAACGGCCTCGACGCCCGCTCCTACGGCGCCGAGCTCACGCTCATGTATCAGCCGCTGCCGCGCCTGTCTTTCAAGGGCAGCTATCGTTTTCTCGACCTGGACTTTTCGAAGGATCCCGGCAGTCGCGACACGAGCAACGGAAGCTCCGAAGGCAACGACGCGAAGCATGTGGCGATTCTCGGGGCCCACGTGAATCTGCCGCGGAATTTCGAGCTCGACGCCTTCCTGCGCCATGCGAGCGCGCTGCCGAAGCCCGCGCTGCCGGGATACACGACGATGGACGCGCGCGTCGGTTGGCGGACCTCGAAGGGGTTCGAGATCTCGCTCTGGGGCCGGAACCTTCTCGACCGGCAGTTTCCGGAATTTTTGACCACGAACAGCCTCAACGAGCAGGTGCATCGCCGCGGAGCGCTGAAGCTCACCTGGCGACCCTAGGGCTGGTCCTCGAGTCCCACCTCAGGCCGGTGGCTCGGGGGACTCGTTCAAGACCGTCCAGTACAGGCCCAACTGCCGGGCGGCGACGACGAAGTTCTCGAACTCGACCGGCTTGCGGACGTAGCTGTTGGCGCCCAGGTCGTAGGTGCGCACGATGTCCGCCTGCTCGGTGGAGCTGGTCAGCATCACGACCGGCGTCCGTCGGGTCCGCTCGTCCTCCCGCATCCGCTGGAGGACGTCTATGCCATTGAGCAGCGGCAGCTTGATGTCCAGCAGAACGACGACCGGCTGGTCCGCGCTGGCGCGTCCGGCGTGGGTGCCGGTCCTGAACAGGTAGTCCAGGGCCTCCACCCCGTTGCGGGCCACGACCACCGGATTGGTGATCTTGGCCTCCTTCAGGGCCATGACCGTGAGCTCGATGTCGTCGCTGTTGTCCTCTACCAGGAGGATGTCTTTCGCCCTCATGCCTCGCCCTCCAGCGTGAAGTAGAACGCCGCTCCCTTGCCCGGTTCCCCCTCCGCCCACACCCGGCCCCCGTGGCGGTTCACGATGCGTTGCACGGTGGCGAGGCCGATGCCGGTCCCCTCGAACTCGGCGTCGGAGTGCAGGCGCTGGAAGGCCCCGAAGAGCTTGTCCGCGTACGCCATGTCGAAGCCCGCTCCGTTGTCCCGAACGTAGAAGACGCGGCCCTTGCCGTTCACTCGTCCGACCTGGACCGTGGGATCGTCCTTCCGGCTGGAGAACTTCCAGGCATTGCCCATCAGGTTCTCCAGCAAGACCTCCACCAGCCCGCTGTCGGCGGTAGCGGTGAGGCCCGCCTCGACCACGACGCGGAGGCGGTGCCCACTGTCCCGTCCCGCCAACTCCGCGGCGACGCGCTCGGCGATCGCGCTGAGGTCGACGCGCTGTCGGGTCAGCTCCTTCCGGCTGATTTTTGCCAGGCCGAGCATGTCGTCGATCAGGTCGCCCATGCGCTTGGTCCCGGCCCTGACGCGTTGCAGGTAGTGGCGGCCCTTCTCGTCGAGGCTCGCGTCGCAGTGGTCCAGCAGGGCCTTGCTGAACCCGTCGATGGCGCGCAGGGGCGCCCGGAGGTCGTGGGACACCGAGTAGGAGAAGGCCTCGAGCTCCTTGTTGGACGCCGCCAGCTCGCGAGTCCGCGCCTCGACGCGCTTCTCGAGCTCGGTGCGGGCCTGCTCCAGGTCCGAGTTCTGCCCCTCGATCCGTTCCAGCATCGCGTTGAAGGTGGAGACGAGGGCTCCGATCTCGTCGCCTCCCGCCGGTCGAGCCCGCACCGTGTAGTCCTTGCCGTCCGACACCCTCCGCGCGGTGGCGGCCAGATCCAGGACGGGCCCCGAGATCGTCTTCTCCACGACCCTCGAGATGGCGAGCGCCAACACGAAGGAACAGGCGAGGACGATCGCCACGATGCCCGCGTACCGCCATTGTCGCTCGCGCAGCTCCCGCGACTCCGCGTTGATGAGCAGCCTCCCGACGGCCCGGCCCTCGAATTGGATCGGCACCGAGACCAGCAGCCCCTGGGGGCCGAACTGCTGGCTCGTCAGCGGCAGGCCGGCCGGCGCCGCCAGGGGCGTCGCGGCGCCCTCCCGCGAGTAGCTTGCGAAGCGGGTGCCCCCCAGGTCCAGGATGGCGGCTGCCCTCACCGACGGTTCCGCCGTCAGGCCGTTGAGGATGGCGGTCGCGGCCTCCGCGTCCTTGAAGAGGATCGGCGACGCGCTGTTGAAGCCGATGATCTCGGCCTCGGTCGCGATGCGGCGCGTCAGCGACTGCCGGAAGGTGTGGACGTCGTAGGCGAGGAACGCAGCGCTGGCGGACAAGAGGGCGGTGACGCTGCTCAGCACGCTGATGCTCGTGAGCTTCCGCCCGATGGTCAAGGAGCCGAGGAAGCTCACGTCAGCTCCCCATCCCCGGCTCCACGATCCGCGCGAGCTTCAGGAGCTGGGAGCTGATCCTCAACCTCGACCGCTGGGCGGCGGCGACGTTGATCTCGAGGCGGATCCGGTCCTGGTCCACCTTGAAACGGATCACACCACCCCGCTCGGCGAACTGGTTCATGTCGCCGACGGTCAGCACCGGCGCGGCATCGAGGCTCTTCAGGATCGCCGGCAGGCGGTCCTTCTCGGAGTCGCTGATGAACACGATGTGGCTGCGGCCCACGTCCTCGGAACGCGAGACCCTCCGGACCACGACCCGCTTGTCGTCGATCTTCTTTCCCCGCAACGTGTCGTCGAGGGCGCTCCCGAAGGGGTCGCGGCCGAGAACGGTGACCACGAAGGTCCCGTCGACACCCGCCGCGTCGAGCGGCCATTCGACGAACCTCGCGAAGTTGTACAGGAACGCGGCCTTGACCTCGTACTCGCTCGGGCCGGCCGCCGCCGCGGGCGGGAGACGGGCCGCCGCGAACGCGAACAACAGCAGAGCGAGACGAACGGTTCGCCGGGCGGAGGACTCGCGGAACATGATCCGGCCAAGAGTGTAGCGCGGTTAATCACTCATGTTAGACTTTCGGGCGATCCATGTGACAGCCTCACCGACGCCGCTGCGCGTCTTGCTCGTGGAGGACAGGGAGGACGATGCCGCATTCGTCATCCTCGCTCTCGAGCAGGGCGGATATGAAGTCACTTGGCAGCGAGTCGAAACGCCGGAGGCCACCGCGGAGGCCCTTCGCGCGCAGGCCTGGGACGTGATCATCTCTGATTTTCACATGCCCCGCTTTTCCGCCCCCGCGGCCCTGGCCCTCCGGCGCGAGCTTGGCGTCGAGACGCCGTTCATCATCGTTTCGGGCACGGTGGGGGAAGAGGATGCGGTGGAGACCATGAAGGCCGGGGCCATCGACTTCGTCACCAAGGGCAAGTTCGCCCGCCTGGCTCCGGCGGTGGCCCGCGGGCTCCGGGAGGTCGAGGAGCGTCAGGCCCGCAGGAACGCCGAGGCACAGCTCCAGCAAGCACAGAAAATGGAGGCCGTCGGGCTCCTCGCCGGCGGAGTAGCCCACGACTTCAACAACATCCTGGGGATCATCACCGGCTATTGCGGGCTCCTCCTGCGGGACCTCGACGCCCACGACTCACAGCGGCCTCGCGTGGAGCAGGTCTTGAGCGCGGCGGAACGAGGAGCCACACTCACGCGTCAGCTGCTGGCTTTTGGCCGCAAGCAGGTTCTCCAGCCGCGAGTCTTCGACCTCAACGCGGTCGTGGTCGACACCGAGAGGATGCTCCAGCGCCTGATCGAGGAGAGCATCCAGGTCACGACGATTACCGCCAGTCGCCTTGGCCGCGTCAAGGCCGACCCCGGGCAGATCGAGCAAGTGATCATGAACCTGGCGGTGAACGCGCGGGACGCGATGCCCCAGGGGGGCAAGCTGCACATCGAAACGGCCGACGTGGACCTCGACGAGACCTACGCGCGGAGCCACCCGGGAGTCGAAGCCGGCCGCTACGTCGTGCTCGCCGTCAGCGATACGGGGCACGGCATGGACGCCGCGACGCTCGCCCGGGTGTTCGAGCCGTTCTTCACGACGAAGGAGGCGGGCAAGGGAACCGGCCTCGGGCTGGCGACGGTATACGGGATCGTGAAACAGAGCGGGGGCCACATCAGCGTCTACAGCGAGCCCGGGCTGGGTTCGACCTTCAAGGTCTATCTACCGCCCAGCGAAGACGATGTCGCGGCCCCCGTCGTCGCCGCGACGGCCACGGCCGCGGGGGGCTCCGAGACCATCCTCCTCCTGGAGGACGAGCCCGCGCTCCGGGAGGTGATTCAAGAGGTGCTCGAGACGGCCGGCTACACCGTCGTGACCGGCCCGACGCCCAAGGAAGCGCTGCGGTCGGCCCTGGACACTCGGGCCGCCGTCGACCTGGTGCTGACCGACGTCGTGATGCCCAATCTCAGCGGCCGAGAGGCCGCCGCACGCGTTCGCGACGTTCACCCGGGCGTGCCGGTTCTCTACATGTCCGGCTATACCGCCGAAGCCATCGGCCACCACGGGGTCCTCGAGGCGACCGAGCACTTTCTTCAGAAGCCGTTCACGACGGAAGTGCTCCTCGACAAGGTTCGACAGGTGCTCCAGACCCTGCCGCCGGGCGCGGGAGGAACGTGATGAGACCAGGTAACGCGGTGCTTTCCGTGGCGG
>QHVJ01000581.1 GCA_003222275.1 Acidobacteriota bacterium
AGTCGGAGTAGAGATGACGGTTGCCCGTAACCCCCTCCACAGATCCGGACGTGCGGCATTACCGCATCCGGCTCCTGCCTCAGGTGACAACGCCAAGTCGCCTCAAGGGATACGGGTGAGTGATGCGCGGAGGTGGGAGCCAGCGCTGAATGAGCCGCCGCATCCGCTCCCAGGTGAGCCGGGCAGTCTGGCTGCGCCGCCTCAGGGCGCGGTACCAGAGCCACCCTACCTGGGAACAGAACGTGAACAGCGCCGGCCTGTTCATTGGCACCCCGTAATACTTCAGGTGCCCGATGATGACCGCTCGCAGCCACGCCCCCACTTCGGGGATCGGCCCGTGCAGGCGTCGCCGCAGCTCGGCTTTCACCTCGCTCAGCTTCGCCTGCAGCCTCTTCCGGATCGTTTGCCGGACCACCGTGAACCGCCCGTTCCGCTTCTTCCCGCAGATGTGCGTGAAGCCGAGGAAGTCGAACGTCTCCGGCTTCCCCTCGTCGGCGCGCCGTCGGTGCTCGGCCGCGAATGGCCCGAACTCCAGCAGCCGCGTCTTCTCGGGGTGCAGCTCCAGGCCGAACTTCGCCAACCGCTCGCGGAGCTCGGTCAGGAACCGCTCGGCCTCCTCCCGGTACTGAAACCCGACGATGAAGTCATCCGCGTACCGCACGACGATCATGTCGCCGTGGGCTTGCGTCTTCCGCCATCGCCGAACCCAGAGGTCGAACGCGTAGTGCAGGTACACGTTGGCCAGGAGCGGCGAGATGCTGCCCCCCTGGGGCGTGCCCTTGTCGCTCCACGTCCGCGTTCCGTCCTCCAGCACGCCCGCGTTGAGCCATTTCTGGATCAGCCGCACGACGCGCCGGTCCGCAACCCGGTGCTCGATGAACTTCACCAGCCACTCGTGGTCAATGGCCTCGAAAAACCCACGGATGTCGGCGTCGAGCACCCAATTCACCTTCCGCGTCAGGAGCCCGGCGTAGAGCGCATCCAGCGCGTTGTGCGGGTTGCGCCCCGGCCGGAATCCGTACGAGAAGCCCAGGAAGTCGGTCTCGTAGATCGCGTTCAGCACGTCGACCGTCGTGCGCTGGACGATCTTGTCTTCCAGCGTGGGAATGCCCAGCGGCCGCTGCCGCCCGTCGGCCTTCGGGATGTAGGTCCGCTTGACCGGCTTCGCTCGGTACGCTCCCCGCTTCAGCCGTCCGGACAAGTCCGCGAGGTTTTCCTCGAGGGCCTCCCCGTAGGGCCGCCACCTCTCACCGTCGATCCCGGGCGCGGCGTCTCGCTTCAGCGCGTGGTACGCCGCCCGCAGGTGCTCGACGTTGTAGACGTGGTGCAGGAGCGCCGTGAACCGCACCTGCTTGTCCCGCTCAGCAGCTTCACGTACCCGGGCCCGCGCACTCAGCGCGCCGTCCCGGCCCAGTGTCCGGGGCGCGTTTTGCTGGCTCGGGTTCCCTTTGGCCAGGCCCCTTCCCTCCATCCCCTCCGCCGCCGATCGCTCAGCGTTGTTCGGGAACTTCGCAGGTACTACGGGCCTGTCCGACTGCCCGTGGTCGTCCATCATCGGCGTACGTCCTTGGACTTCCCGATGCGGCCCGCCGCGCCATCCGCGACGGGCAACCACGGGCTCTCCCGGTTCTCGCGCGAGGTGTGTCCGAGCATGCACGGGGTCTGTGACCGCGCGGGACTCCGTGGCGTCTTGCGGTGGCGACGCCCCGGATGTGGCCTTCCGCCTACTCCTACGGCGTCGGCGTCCCGAAGAGAGGCTCTTTCGCGGCTGAATACCCGGCCTGCCCGTACCCCTGTCAACGCTTCGCGGACGGCCGCGCATGACTCGGGGCCGGTGTGGGTCGCTCGCCCTTCACCGTACGACTCTCTCATTCGCAACACCTCGCCGGTTTAACCCGGCGCACAGGAGTTTCAGCGATGGGGCAACGCCAGGTCAAATCGCTTTCCCCCATTGCCTGATCCACAGGCGGATTTCATTGGGTATTTCGGCTCCTTGAGTTCAGACCTGCTGACCGAAAATCAGCGGGCGCTTCCGGTGCTTTGGAAGCGCCCGTGATCATTGGTGGGCCGTCAAGGACTCGAACCTTGGACCCGCTGATTAAGAGTCAGCCGCGTATTTCAATCCAGCCGCGACCTTCGACATCGGAATGGCGAGACTTTAGCCCTCCATCTGAGTCTTGGGTGCCTAACCCAAGGCTCCGCTACAACCCAACGCGCTACTGCAAGCCATCGTCAGCACTACGCTTTCAAGGCCCTCCGAAGCTTCTATGAAACAACGAGATCGAACGGCGCAGTCCCTCGCCCAAGCAACTGTCGCGTTTCGGCCGGATTTCTCAAGCTAACGATCGGTCGGCTGGCTGTCGTGTGCGGCGCAACGGTCGAAAACCTTCATAGTCCGTCGAAGAACACCGAAGGGGCCGAGCGATTCGGCCCCTTTGGTTTCGCGACATTACGTGGTTGCGGGGGCTGGATTTGAACCAGCGACCTTTGGGTTATGAGCCCAACGAGCTACCGGGCTGCTCCACCC
>QHVJ01000579.1 GCA_003222275.1 Acidobacteriota bacterium
TCCCAAGCCCCGCCCCGACGGGCACGCCCAGTTCGGGACGCTCGTCCCGGCGGACGCCGCCGCCCTCACGGCTACGGGCCGCAACAATGTGCCCGGCGATATCTTCACAACCGACGGCAAGCCACCGCACTTTCCCAGCGCGAAAGACCATTTCCCGGACACGCAGACCAACGTCGTCCCGATTCAGCTGAGCATGGGCGCGTGGAACACGCTGCAGCAAAGCGACGGCCATGCATACTGGGAGTTCAACTACACCACGAACTGGATCCACCCTCTGTATGAGCTGCCCTTCACCGGCGGCGTTCCGGGCACCTTCGAGGCGGGTCAGGTCGGTGCACTGCAGTCCATCGTTCCCGGCTCGGGGCCTCACGGCGTCAAGAACGATCCGGTCCTCTACGGCGACAACCCGAACAACAAGGGTGTGGCCCAGGGGACGGGCCCTCGCGATCCCGACAAGTTCGACGCGGACGACGAGTCACAGCGCGAGTTTCGTCAGCGGTTCATCCCGAGCGGCCTGGCCAACGAGATCTTCCTGGACGTTTACGAGAGACTGGCCTCTTTCGATCCCGGGGTCACCGACTTCAAGCAGCGCTTGTTCGACGCCTACGCGACGGAAGTGGCCAGGGTCGATTCGAACGGTGACGGCGTCATCTCCGCGGCGGAAGGCGACCCGGACGCTTCTTCGGATGGATTCGCAGACAACACGCGACTGTTCATTCCCGCGACGCAGTTCAATCGCTTCGCCGTGACGCGAGAGATCAATGACGGATTGCTGGCACCCCGGTTCGCTCCCAGCCAGAAGGCCTGGGTGATGTCGGGAACGCTGGTGCGGGTCAACCCGGCGGTGCCCGCCTCGCAAGGAGAGGACGGCGATGATCGGTAAGACGACGACTGAGCAGTCTCGAGCCTGACCAAGGGGCGGCGCCACACCGCAATTGCGACGTGGCGCCGCTCTTCCGAGTGGCGTCTGATCTCCTTTGACGGACGACGGTCGGCCCGCCCGACTAGGCCTTTGCCTCCTCCACCACCGGCAGCGGCTCCAGCTTCGCCATCGCGTGGGCGCTGACGTTCATCGAGCAGAACTTCGGGCCGCACATGGAGCAGAAGGCCGCGGTCTTGTAGCCCTCGGCGGGCAGCGTCTCGTCGTGGTACTTGCGCGCCGTCTCCGGGTCGAGGGCGAGCCGGAACTGCTCCTTCCAGTCGAAGGCGAAGCGCGCCCGGCTGAGCGCGTCGTCCCAGTCGCGCGCGCCCTTGCGGTGGCGGGCGACGTCGGCGGCGTGGGCCGCGATCTTGTACGCGATCACGCCCTGCTTGACGTCTTCCGCGTCGGGCAGGCCGAGGTGCTCCTTGGGCGTCACGTAGCAGAGCATCGCCGCGCCCGCGTAGCCGGCCATGGTGGCACCGATGGCGGAGGTGATGTGGTCGTAGCCGGGAGCCACGTCGGTCACGAGCGGCCCCAGCACGTAGAACGGCGCCTCGTGGCACTCGGCGATCTCGCGCTCGACGTTCATGGCGATCTGGTCGAAGGGCACGTGGCCGGGGCCCTCGATCATGACCTGGACGTCCTTCTCCCACGCCTTGCGCGTCAGCTCGCCGAGGGTCTTCAGCTCCGCGAACTGGGCGGCGTCGGACGCGTCGGCCAGGCACCCCGGGCGCAGGCCGTCGCCGAGCGACAGCGTCACGTCGTACTTGCGCGCGACCTCCAGCACCTTGTCGTAGTGGACGTAGAGCGGGTTCTGCTTCTTGTGGTGCACCATCCACTGCGCGAGGACCGCGCCGCCGCGGGAGACGATGCCGGTGATCCGATGCTGCACCATGGGCAGGTACTCGTAGAGCACGCCGCAGTGCACGGTCATGTAGTCCACGCCCTGCTGGGCCTGGTGCTCGATGTTGTCGATGAGGTCGTCGGCGGTCAAGTCCTCGACGCGGTTCACCTGCTGCACGACCTGGTAGATCGGCACGGTGCCGATCGGCACCGGCGAGGCGGCGATGATCGCCTCGCGGATCTCGTCGATCCCGCCGCCCGTCGACAGGTCCATCACCGTGTCGGATCCGAAGTGGACGGCCTGGTGGAGCTTCTCCAGCTCCTGGTCCACGTTGGAGTGGATGGACGAGTTGCCGATGTTCGCGTTGATCTTGCAGCGGGCGTTGATGCCGATGCCCATCGGGTCGAGGCTCGCGTGGTTCACGTTGGCGGGGATCACCATGCGCCCTCGCGCAACCTCGGAGCGGATCATCTCCGGCTCTGTCTCTTCCCGCTCCGCCACCCGCTTCATCTCGGGGGTGACGACGCCCTGGCGGGCGTAGCGGATCTGGGTGACCGTGTCACCCGTGTACGTTGTCCTGCTCATTTCGCTTCCCTCCGCTGGTGCTAACCAGTTCAGGTTCAAGGGGTGTCGAGCGCCGCGTGCGCTCTCTCAGCCCCCGCGCGGGGCGCCCCCAGCGATTTCGATATT
>QHVJ01000580.1 GCA_003222275.1 Acidobacteriota bacterium
CGCACCGCCGCGTGTACTCCTGGCGCCGCTCGAGGAGCGCGCGAAGTGCCGGGGTGATCGGGAAGGCACGCCCCTCGCCGTTCTTCGTCATGCCGGGCTCGAGCCGTACGAAGCAGTCGACCTGACTCCACGAGAGCGAGAACACCTCGGCGCGTCGCCATCCCGTCTGGAAGGCGAAGCGCACGCCGTCGGCGACTTCGTCCCTCAGGCGCCTGGCGATCGCCTCGACCTGGTGCCCGTCGGCGAAGCCCTTGCGGACGTTGTTCTCCGGAAGGAGCTTGATCCGCGGCATCGCGACGATCACGTCGTTGTCGAGCCCGAGCCGGTAGGCAGCGCGCAGTGCGGCGAGCTCGCGGTTTACCGTCGCCGGCGCGGCCTTCTCTTCCAGCCGTAGCGTGGCATACCGCAGGATGTCGGCGCCTGTCACTCGCGCGGCAGGCACGTTGCCAAAGAGCCGGAGCAACTGCTCCTTGCTGTACTTCAGCCGCTCGAGACTCCGGCGCCCTTCCGTCCGATATCGCGCTTGTAGCGTCTCGAGGAGTTCGTCGACTCGACAGCGCCACGGATCCGGCGAGGACGGAAGGCCCTTCGACTTCCGGGACAGCTCCGCTCGCAACATCTCCTCGGCGACTGCGCGCTCTAAAGAACCGGAGGACCTGTACATGCGCTGGCCGTCGAGGCTGGTCCACTTGAACCACCAGATCCGGCCGCGGCGGTACACGTGGCCTTCGAGAGAGCGGGCTCGACGCTTCCTCATCGCGTGCTCCTGCGGTTAGCTTCTGCGGCTGTTGTGCACGCGAGCCGCGCCGCTGTCAACTCGAGGAAGAGCACTGGATGTTTCATCCGGTGTGCGCCATGCCTTGCCGGATCCCGCCACAATATCCGGAGGTTAGTCTGGCCCGGCCTGCGCTGTCACTCGGGGTGTCCCCAATCTTCGGTGCCGGTGTGTTGCGAGGTGGCGCGGGACTGAGCGCGCGGCAGGAGGCCCGGACGGCGGTCGATCGACGTTTCCCGTGCTCTCGGCCTTGGCGTTCTCGATCATCGAGTCGAGGTCTCGAAGGTCGAGGCGCAGCTTGTTGGCGAGCCGCAGCGCCCGCAGCCGGCCGCTTGCGACGAGGCGGTAGATGGCGAAACGGCTCCGGAGCCCGAGGTACGCGGCCGCCTGCTCGGGCGACAGGAGCCGACTCCCAAGCAACTGCGGCTCGTCGTGGTCGTTCGACTCAAGGTCCTCAAGCTGTGCTTGGGAATTCCGTGGCCGTGTTGAGCCGGGAGGCATTAATGGCGTTCTCCCTTCTCCTGGAGAGCTGTCACGCCGCGAGGGTCCAGCCTTCACGCAGGACGCCACAAGGCAAGGGCCTTGCCATTCGTCAGAGCGTGCTAGGCCGCCGCGACACGCGGCTCGCAAGGGCATGTGCCGCTTACGAGATCCTCGTGTATAGCAACGAGGGCCATTCGCAGCAAAATTCTTCTTTCACCCTCAAGTGCCGCAATGCGCCGCGCGGACGCTGCGGATCGCCGCTCACTGCGAATAGCGAGAAAGAATAGGAGTGTGATGGCGAGTACTGGCCGCGCCAGCTCAGGGATCGAGACTCTCGACCGTCTCCAAGGTTGAAGCGCGGCGCCTTAGAACTCCCCCGATAAGCCTTGCGACAACAGCAGACGCCGAGGCTGGCTTGAGACCAGCGCTGCTCACGAGCTGCCACCAGGACCGCGTGACGATCCAGCGAAGGCGGACGGGCAGTGACGCCGCATCGAGACGACCCCGAACTGTCCACGACCAGTGTCGAGCCAGTCCACCGAGCGCGGAGTCGATAGTGCCGGCCTCAGTGCCGGCCGCGGCAGGTTGCCATCGGCGCCGCGTCCAGCTGCGCTGCAGACAGAGCGCTCGGAGGTCCTCCCCGCGGCTGTCCGCGGACCCGTGAACCCGCACGAGGTGAAGGGTGGGACCATCATTCCCGCGGTGCTTCTGACGGGGATCAACTCGAACCTTCCAGGGCAGCTGATCGCGCAGGTGCGCGAGCCCGTCTTCGATCATCAGCGCGGGTGTGCAGCTGAGTCAAATTCCGGACTTCGGGCGGGGCTTCGCCGGGCCCTCTGCAGGCAGCGTCCTCGGAGCCGCCGTGGGGCAGGAACTAGGCCAGACCTCGGGCGAACTGATCCGGGGGGCGTCAATGTCGCCCCGACGATCGAGATCCGTCCCGGCTACGCATTCAACGTCATGGTGACCCAGGACCTCGTGTTCCCGGGGCCGTACGACGACGCGGTGTGCCCATGAGCTCAAGCCGGTCCACACTTACCCCGCGGCAGCGCTCAAGGGAGGCATCCCCGGCGAGCTTCACACTGCGCTCACGGCGTGCACGACCAACTACCGGGAGACGACAGGCCACACGATCGAGCTGTGATCCGTGATCGTGCAGATCCTCCAGCAGTTCCTGGACACGGATCGGGACTTCCAGGCGTGGCACCGCCGAACCCAGAACGGGCCCGTCGCGGGACCGACGACAAGCTAGACAATATGGAAGGACCGGCCTGCCATATCGCATAGTCGTGGGTTGTTCCGGGCAGGAACAGAGCCACAGGCGATAGGAGGCCGGTCATGGAGAAGGATACTACCTACGTCGCGCTCGATGACAGCAAGCGGAAGATCGTAGTGGGGATCCTGCGATCGGGCGACACGCAACCCGAGCTCCGCGAGATCGCGAACGATCCGCGACAGATCCGTCGCCTCTTCGAGCGGCTTAAACGCGAAGGCCCGGTGGCGGCCTGCTACGAAGCCGGAGTCTCCGGCTACGATCTCCACCGTCAGCTCATCGCGCTTGGCGTCGCCGGTGCGGTCATCGCGCCCGCG
>QHVJ01000037.1 GCA_003222275.1 Acidobacteriota bacterium
CTCGGCGGCAATCGTGGCCTCGCTGCCCTTCAGCCCCAGCTGCTCGAAGTATTCGAGAGCGGCCTCTACGCTGAGCGCGGTGGCCTCGGCGATGTTCTTCCCTCCGATCCGGACTCCCAGGGCCTCGCTCCGCACCCGGCGGCCGCCGCACGCGGAGCAGGGACGGTTGGAGAGGAAGCGCTGGTAGTACTCGCGCATGTCGTCCGACTGGGTCTCCCGCATGCGGCGCATCATGGAGTTGACCGCGCCCTCGTAGCGCATGCGGAACGCGCCCGCGCCCCACGATCCCTTGACTTGGACCCGTACCCGCTCGCCGCCGGTGCCGTAGAGGATCACCTTGCGGTGGGCGGAGGGAAGGACCCGCCACGGCTTGTTGAGGTCGATGCCCCGCTCGCGGGCCACCGCGCGCACGAGGTCGGTACCCCAGCCCGTTCCCTCGCCGACCGCGCCCAGGGGCTTGACCGCGCCCTCGTTGATCGTCAGGTCGGGGTTGGGCACCACCAGGTCCGGATCCATCTCCATGCGGGTGCCGAGGCCGGAGCACTCCGGGCACATCCCCTGCGGCGAGTTGAACGAGAACAGCTGCGGCGACGGCTCCGGGAACGAGATGCCGCAGTAGTGGCAGGCGCGGTGCTGCGACATCACCTTCTCGGCCTGGCCGTCGGGGGCCACCACCACCACGCCCTGGCCGTAGCGCAGCGCCGTTTCCACCGAGTCGTTGAGGCGCTGGTTCATGCCCTCCTTCGCGATGAGCCGGTCCACCACCGCGTCGAGGGTGTGCTTCTTCTTCTTGTCGAGGCGGATGTCGTCCTCGAGCGATACCACGACGCCGTCCACGCGAACCCGCGAGAAGCCGGCCTTGCGTACCTGCTCCAGGACGTCGCGGTGCTCGCCCTTGCGTTCCTTGACGAGCGGGGCGAGGAGCAGGAACTTCGTGCCCGGCGGGAGCGACGCGATCTCGGCCACGATCTGCTGCGACGACTGCTGCGAGACGGCCCGCCCGCATTGGTGGCAGGTGAGCTGTCCCACCCGCGCCCACAGGACGCGAAGGTAGTCGTGGATCTCCGTGATCGTCCCCACGGTGGAGCGGGGGTTCCCGCTCGCCGCCTTCTGCTCGATGGAGATCGTGGGGGCGAGGCCGCGGATGGAGTCGTAGAGGGGCTTGTCCATCTGCCCGAGGAACTGCCGGGCGTACGCGTTGAGGCTCTCGATGTAGCGGCGCTGGCCCTCCGCGTAGAGCGTGTCGAAGGCGAGCGACGACTTGCCCGATCCCGACACGCCGGTCAGGATCACCAGCTTCTTCTTGGGGATCTCGACGGTGACGTTCTTCAGGTTGTGCTGGCGGGCGCCCGTGATGACGACGCGGTCGAGCTCCATTCGGAACCTTCGATCTTAGCTCCGAAAAAGGTCCGGGTCGAGCCCGGGCTGGCCTCCCCCTCTCTACCGCGCGGCCCCGGCCTGCGCGATGATGAGGGGGTGCGCCTGCCCCTGATCTCCCCCCGGACGACCCGGCGGAGCCTCGGCGCGGGCGTGGCCCTGCTGGCGCTGTCGGGGCTTCTCGTGATGCGTACCGGGGCCCAGGAGGCCGAGGTGCGCATGGCCTTCATCGGTGACGGCGGCACCGGCGACTCCAACCAGGCGGCGGTGCGCGACCAGATCCTGCGCTTCCTCCCCCGCTATCTCTTCCTGCTCGGGGACAACATCTACAGCGACGGCCGGGCCGCCTACATCCGGCCGCGCTTCTACGACGTGTACCAGCCGCTGCTCCTGCGGGGGGTGGTGATCCACTCGACGCTCGGAAACCACGACGTGCAGGACTGCCTGGGCGTCGACGCCGACCCGCTCCCGGCGACGACCGACGCCTACCGGCACGGCGCGGGCTGCGACGTCGGCGAGCACCTCGGCTACGGGCCGTTCGGCTATCAGGGCGGGCGCCGTTACTACTCGGTCGTGAGCGGCCCGGGGCCGTCGCCGCTGGTCGAGATCTTCGTGCTGGACTCCAACACGCTCGCCGGCACGCAGAGCAAGAATCCCCGGCGCGCCGACAGTGCCCAGGTCGAGTGGCTGGATCGTGCCCTCGGCGCCTCGCGGGCGCGCTGGAAGCTGCTGGCGATGCACCACCCCCCGCATTCCCCCACGGCCAAGAACGGGTTCATGGGGTTCGGCGACGGCCGCGTGCCGGAGGTGGCGATCAAGAACCAGCTCGACCCCGTCCTGTCCCGCCATCCCGTCGACGCCGTTTTCGCCGCCCACAACCACTTCTATGCCCGCATGATGCCCCAGGCGGGCATCCGCTATTTCGTGAGCGGGGGCGGCGGGCGGCGGGTTTACGGCTTCCAGCCGGCGCCCGGCTACCTCGCGGGCGGGGGGGCCTACCTCCACATGCTGTACGTGCGCCTCACGCGCGACCGGTTCGAATACTTCGTCGTCGACTCGAAGGGGCGCTCGCGCGATGCGGGCTGGTTCGCGAAGGGCGACAAGACGGACCGCCTGCTCCCCGCGGGATCGCTGCCTCCCACGCCCGCCCAGGCCGGGCCGCCTCCCGCCTCCACCCAGGCCGCGCCGTAGCGCCTAACGCGGCGAGGGCGTCGTCACGCGCGGGCGTGGGGTCGGCCGCGCGTCGTCGTCGTCCTCGGGGGCGTCGGCGCCCGGCTCGAGCTCAGGCGCGGAATCGACCGTGATCTCCAGCGTCTTGCTCTGCGTGGAGCCCACGGTCACGCGGACGGTGGCCGTCTTCCGCTCGCCGGGATCGAGCGCCATGTCGGGCACTTCGATGAGGAGCCGGTTGCGCGTCGCCTCCAGCACGCGCGCCGCGTAGTCTCCCACCAGGACCGTGTTGTCCTCGGGCCGGCGGGCGAACGCGCTGCCGGAGAGGATCACCACGTCGCCGACGCGGGCGCGGGTCGGCATGACGAGGTCGAGCTGCGGGGGCTCCACCTTGCGCAGACCGACGTACGCGACGACGCCGAGCGCCATGACGCTCAGCAACCCGTAGAGGGCCCGGCGAGCGCGGTGCCAGCGCCGCGGGAAATGTCGGCGCTCGGGGGGCGCGGCCGCGGGCGGAGGCGCGTTCGTCGACATTCCCTCCGCGAATTATGGCACGCCCTTTCTATTCCCGGCGGCGCGGCGGGTTGAGCTGGGTCTCGATCAGCGCGTTCCAGGCCGGGGGCCCCATCGGCGCGAGCTGGTCGAGCTGGGCCGCGGCGAGCACGAGCTTCCGCACGGCCGGGATCACGGCCAGCTCGAGCTCGGAAGCGCTGGGCTTCTGGGCGACGGCCAGATCGTTCCTGGCCTCTTCGCCCCACGCCGCCGGCGCCGAATGGCCCGAGGCGAGATGGTCCAGGGCCTCCAGGCCCCGCCGGCTCACCGCCGTCAGGTCGCGCGAGTGCACCCGCGCCTCCGCCGCCCGCGGCGAGCGGTCGAGGATCGGCTCCAGCGCCGCGTGGTTGTCCCGCCAGCGCGCCAGCGAGGACCGGAGGTCGGTGGCCTGGGCGGCGTCCGGTCCGTTCTTGAGGTAGAAGTCGACCTGCCGGCGGAAGCGCCGTGCGGCCTCGCTCTCGGGTCGCGCCGCGTCCACCAGCCGGTCGAGCGGCGTGTCGCTGCGGTACTCGCGGACCTGTCCTCGCGCGTAGTGCTTCACGGGCTCGACGAGGTCGGCGAGCGTCCCCAGGGGCTCGACGGCAGCGTCGCCGACGAGCTTCTGCAGCATCGGCACGTAGCCCGACCGGTGGTTGAGGCCGAACGCCTCGAGCCTCTGGCTCTCCGTCTCCAGCCGCCGGTGCATGTCGTCCACGTCCCTCACTGTTGCCGGCGACCACAACCGCTCGGCCACTGCGGCCGCCCGCGGCCAGAGGCGGGAGTCGATCGTCTCCGGTGTCACCATCTCCGACCACATGCAGGCGTCGCCGCCGAGGATGTGGCGGCGGGCCTCCTCGGGCAGATCCGAGCCGGGAGGGAGCGGGTCCGACAGGTAATGGCTCGCCGTCGACAGGTTGAGGTCGAGGTAGTAGCCGTTGGCGAGCATGCCGTCGTACCCGAGCCGCGCCGCCTGGGCGAGGGCTTCCGGCCCGCGCCAGGACTCGACCACGATGTCCCGCGGGAGGTCGGGGTGCAGCACCTCGTCCCAGCCCACCACGCGCTTGCCGTGCCGGGTGACGATCTCGTACAGCCGCTTGTTGAACGACGCCTGCAGGTCGTGGTCGTCCCGGAGCCGGTGCTGGTACATGAATTCCTGGATGCGCGGGTTCTGGTTCCAGGACCGTCCGTTGACCTCGTCGCCGCCGATGTGCATGTACGCGTCGGGGAAGAGCGCGGCCATCTCTCCGAGGAAGCCGTCGAGCAGCGTGTAGACCTCCTCCCGCGTCGGATCCAGGGCGTCGTCGAAGATGCCCCACGTGCGCGCGATCTGGAACGGTCCCGGCGCGCTGGCCAGCTCCGGGTGTCCCACGAGCCACGAGGTCGTGTGGCCGGGCATGTCGAACTCCGGCATCACCCGGATGCCCCGGTCGCGCGCGTAGGCGACGACGTCCTTCACCTGCTCCTGCGTGAAGTACTTGCCATCCGAGCCGCGCTCGTGCAGCTTCGGATAACGCTTGCTCTCGACGCGGAAGCCCTGGTCCTCGGTGAGGTGCCAGTGGAAGACGTTCATCTTCACCGAAGACATGCCGTCCAGCGTGCGCTTGATGACCTCGATCGGCTGCCAGTGGCGGGCGACGTCGATCATCAGGCCTCGCCACGGGAAACGGGGCCGGTCCTTGATCACGACCGCGGGCACGTGCACGGCGCCGCCCTCGACCCGCGCGAGCTGGAGAAAGGTCTCGAGCCCCCACAGGATGCCGAGCGGCGTGCCTGCCTCGAGGACCGCCTGCCGCGGCGTCACCGTGAGCGTGTACGACTCGTCCTCGCCCAGGGCCTGCACGGGAAGGCCCGCGTTCTGCCATCGCAGCACCAGCGTCGCCTTCCTTTCGTCCTTCATCGAGCTGGGGGGCGCGAGCGGGGCAGCTTTTGCCGTGCCGACGCCAAGTGCGCGCAACCGCCCCAGGGCACGTTCCCATGCGGCGGTCACGCGCGGATCGGCGGGGCCGCGGGTGGCGACCGTCATCTTCGCGTCCAGCGGCACCTGGCCTTTCTGCCAGACCACCTCGGCCGGCACGGGCATCAGGTCCGCGGGACCGCTCGCGGCAGGCGCCTGCGCGTGCACGGCCGTTCCGGCGAGGAGGACGGGAAGCACGACGAGAAGCGTTCTCATTTTCACCCTTTCGGTATCAGCGACGATTGCGTTCGGAAACGGAGGTCAGCGTCCGGTGGAGCCGAAGCCGCCCTCGCCCCGCGACGTCGTGGCGAGAACGGGCGCCCGCGAGAAGCTCGCGCGCTCGACCTTCTGGACGAGGAGCTGGCCGATGCGATCCCCGGGCTCGATGCGGAACTCGGCTTCCCCGTGGTTGACGAGCACGACCCGCACCTCGCCCCGGTAGTCGCTGTCGATGACGCCGGCCAGCGTGTCGATGCCGTCGCGCACGGCGAGTCCGCTGCGGGGCCACACGAGGCCGACGTGGCCGGCCGGGATCTCCACGTGGAGACCGGTGGCGACGGCGGCCCGGGCACCGGGAGAAAGCACGACCGATTCGCGCGCGCGCAGGTCGGCCCCCGCGGCCCCGTCCGTGGAGTACTCGGGCAGATGTCCGACTCCGTCCACCTTCACCTCGATCGGCACGACGGGATCTTATATCGAGCTGGGGGGTGCTAAGGGCGCACCCCCCAGAGTCCCCGCTCGCTCCGTTCGCGGCCGTGGCTGTTAGCATGTGAAGATGGAGGGCACCCGCAACCTCTTCGGGCTCGACCGCGCCGGCCTCGAGGCCGCGATGACGGAGCTCGACGAGCCGGCCTACCGGGCGCGCCAGATGTACGTCTGGCTCTACCGCCGCCGCGTCCGCGACCTGGCCGCGATGACCGACCTCGGGAAGGGGTTGCGGGCTCGCCTCGAGTCCGGCTTCGAGGTCCGCTGGCCCGAGGTCGCCGCCCGCGACGTCTCCCGCGACGGTACGATCAAGTACCTCTTCCAACTCGACGACGGGGCCACCATCGAGTCGGTCTTCATCCCCGAGGAGCGGCGCCGGACGATCTGCATCTCCACCCAGGCCGGCTGCCCGCTCAAGTGCGCCTTCTGCCTCACCGGGATCGCCGGATACAAGCGGAACCTGAAGCCGTGGGAGATCCTCGGGCAGGTGGCAACGGTGATGGACGAGGCGCCGCGGGCGGGGGTCTGGGGGGCGGACAGCGCCCCCCAGCTCAATGAGCGAGCGCGGGATTCACTCCCGCGCGAGCGTAAGACGAAGCCGTGGAACGTCGTGGTCATGGGCATGGGGGAGCCGCTGCTCAACTACGAGGCCACGGTGCACGCGCTGCGCGTCCTGATGGACCCCGACGGCTTCGCGGTGGCGCCGAAGAAGCTGACGCTCTCGACGGTCGGGATCCTGCCCGCGCTCGAGAAGCTGATGGCGGAGCCGGTGCGCCCGAACCTGGCCATCAGCCTCCATGCGCCCGAGCCCGGCCTGCGCCGGCAGCTCATGCCCATCGAGGAGAAATACCGCCTCGAGGACGTGATCGCCGCCGCCCAGCGCTACCCGATCCCCCGCGGGGGCCGCGTGACGTACGAGTACGTGCTGCTCAAGGGCGTGAACGATTCGACGACCCACGCCCGCCAGCTCGCGCGGCGGCTGCGCGGCTCGCGGGCCAAGGTGAACCTGATCCCGCTGAACGCGGCGTCCGAGATCCCGTTCGAGGCCCCGACCGTGGAGGCGGTGGACGCCTTCGCGGGCATCCTCGCCGCCGCCCACGTGACGGTCTCCGTCCGCCGCCCGCGCGGGCAGGACATCCTGGCCGCGTGTGGCCAGCTCCATCTCAGGGATGCGCCAGGCGGCGCTTCAGGAAGTCGAGCGTCCGCGCAATGATCTCGCGCGAGCGGTCGTCGTCGTCCAGGACGTCGAAGCCGTGCTGGCCGGCGGGATGGGTCATCAGCTCGAGGGAAGCGTTGCGAGCCAGCGCCTCCTGCACGAAGCGGTCGATCGTCACGTTCAGCCACGGGTTGTCGCGGCCGGCGCGGGCGACGAGCAGCGGCGGCGTCTTCTCGCCCGCGGCCGCGAGGTGACGAACGGGCGAGAACTCCCGCCGCGTCTCATCCGTGATTCCGCCGGCGGCCCCGGGAGGCGGAACCTGCAGGTCCAGCACCGCGTAGTAGGCGACGATCGCGCGCACGAACGGCCATTGCTCGCGTAGAGCCGGGCTGAGGAACGGTCCCCCGCCGGAGAAGGCCCACAGCGCGACGCGATCTCGATCGATCCCCAGCTCTTCCGCGTGGCCGCGAACATGGTCGACCGCCGCCGCCACGTCCCCGGCCGCGTCGGCGAGCGCGCTCGCGCCGTAGAACCGGTGGCTGAACGTCACCGCCATGAGCCCGGAGGCGGCCAGGAGCTCTCCATAGGAGAGGAAGACGCCCATGTTCTTGGCCGAGGCGCCGGGCGGCACGGGGCCGCCGTGGATCAGGATCACGACCGGCAGAGGCGCGCCGCGCGTGGCCTCGGGGGGCGAGTAGACGTCCATCTCGAGCCGCGAGCCGGCGACCTCCCGGTACACGCGGTTGCGCTCCACGCGCACGCGGTCCATGCCGGGCACCCGGTACACGATGCGCATCCTGGTGATGTCCGGCGGCGACGGCGGCATCGGACCCTCCCCGCGAGCGACGCCCGTGCCGACGAGCGTGCCCGCGATCATCGACGCCATCCGCCCGGCCCTCATTCCGCGAATGCCTCGCGGGCGGCGCGGACGGTGGCATCCACGTCGAGGTCGGTGTGGGCGAGGCTCACGAAGGCGGCCTCGAACTGCGCGGGCGGCAGGTACACGCCGCGGCGCAGCATCCCATGGAAGAAGCGCGCGAAGCGAGCGGTGTCGGCAGCCTTCGCGCGGCGGTAGTCCGTCACCGGCCCGCGGCAGAAGAACAGCGTGAACATCGAGGCGACGTGGTTGATCGTGACCTCGGCCCCGGCCTCCTTCGCGGCCGCGGCGAGGCCGCCGGCGAGGCGCGCGGTCAGCGCGCTCAACCTTTCATAGATGCCTGGCCTCCGCAGCGCATCGAGAGCGGCGCATCCGGCCGCCATCGCGAGCGGGTTCCCCGAGAGCGTGCCCGCCTGGTAGACGGGACCCTCGGGCGCGACGCGCCCCATGATGTCCGCCCGGCCGCCGTAGGCGCCTACGGGCAGGCCGCCGCCGATGATCTTGCCCAGGCAGGTGAGGTCGGGCGTGACGCGATACTGCGCCTGGGCCCCGCCGAGGCCGAGGCGGAACCCCGTGATCACCTCGTCGAAGACGAGCAGCGCTCCGGCGCGGCGGGCGATGTCGTGCAGTCCCTCGAGATAGCCGGAGGCCGGCAAGACGCATCCCATGTTCCCGGCCACCGGCTCCACGATGATCGCGGCCAGGTCGCGTCCATGGACGGAAACGACCTCCTCGACGGCGCGCAGATCGTTGTAGGGAGCGGTCAGCGTATCGGCCACCGTTCCCGCCGGCACGCCCGGCGACCCCGGGATGCCCAGGGTCGCCACGCCCGAGCCGGCGGCCACGAGCAGGCCGTCGGCGTGCCCGTGGTAGCAGCCCTCGAACTTCAGGATCTTGTTGCGGCCGCTGAACCCGCGGGCCAGACGCAGTGCGCTCATGGCCGCTTCGGTCCCCGACGATACGAACCGGACCTTCTCGATCGAGGGCATCGAGCGGACGACGCGCTCCGCCAGCTCCACCTCCGCGGGGCACGGAGCGCCATACGACGTTCCGGACAAGGCGGCGTCCCGCACGGCCTGCACGACGTCGGGGTAGGCGTGGCCGAGGATCAGCGGACCCCAGGAACCGAGGTAGTCGATGTAGGAGCGGCCGTCGGCGTCCCGCACGTGCGAGCCCTCGCCCCAGACGATGAACGGCGGGCTTCCCCCCACGGCCTTGAACGCCCGCACCGGGGAATTGACCCCGCCGGGGATCACCCGTTGGGCGCGAGCAAACAGTTCTTCGGACCGAGTCATTGGCATTGAGCTTGGCTGACGGCAGCGAGCCACGGCCACGCGGCGGAGCGGGATTCACTCCCGCGCAGCCGCGCGGGGGGTCTGGGGGGCGCGCCGCTAGCGCCCCCCAGCTTCAGCGCCAACGGGCAAAGTCTTTCGCATGGTAAGTAAGGATGATGTCGGCGCCGGCGCGGGCGATGGAGGTGAGCGTCTCCTTGACGACCCGCTCCTCCTCGATCCATCCCCGCTGCGCGGCGGCCTTCACCATGGCGTATTCGCCCGAGACGTTGTAGGCCGCCACCGGCCGATCGCAGGATTCGCGCACGGCCCGGATCACGTCGAGGTAGGGGAGGGCCGGCTTCACCATGACGATGTCGGCGCCTTCCTGCACGTCGAGCCGCACCTCGCGCAGCGCCTCCCGTACGTTGGCGGGGTCCATCTGGTAGCCGCGGCGGTCGCCGAACTGCGGCGTGGAATCGGCCGCCTCCCGGAACGGGCCGTAGAAGCCGGAGGCGTACTTGGCGGCATAAGAGAGGA
>QHVJ01000583.1 GCA_003222275.1 Acidobacteriota bacterium
CTGATCAAAGCCCTCGGCGGCGGGTGGGACCCATCCGAAGAGCATTCGGGGCGATGAGGCGCCTTTCGCGAAGATCTCTGCTCGCGTTGCTGGGCTCGGGTGCAGCCGGTCTCGTCTTCGGTGGACGGGCTGACGCCCAGGTCACGCCACCGGGGGCGAGGGCGCTCCCGAGCTTCACCGGCCCCGGCCCCAATCCATACTGGAACGGCATCAATCCATTCGTCATCTATCCCCAGAAGCTGCCGCTCCTCCGCATGACCGACCGGGGCATCCAGCTCGAGACGCCGCGTCCATACTTTCTGACGCCGTTCACCCCGAATGCGGCGTTCTACGTGCGCTATCACCTGGACCTCATTCCCAATGCCGTCGACCTGAGCACGTGGCGGCTCAGCGTGGAGGGCAACGTCGAGCGGCCGCTTCGGCTCGGCTTCGATGAGCTCGTGAAGAAGTACAAGGCCGTATCAGTCGCGGCCGTGAATCAGTGCTCGGGAAACAGTCGGAGTCGATTCCAGCCACGCGTCCCTGGCGCGCAGTGGGGTAACGGTGGCATGGGCAATGCCCGTTGGACAGGGGTTCGCTTGAGAGAGCTCCTCGCTTCCGCCGGGATCAAGTCCGGGACGGTTCAGCTGCAGTTCCAGGGTCTCGACCGCGGGCCGGGGCCGGAGGGCAAGGGCGCCGACGCCGTGATGAAGTCGCTGGATTTGATGGACCCGGCGCTGGATGACGCGCTCGTCGCCTACCTGATGAACGACGAGCCTCTGCCGATGCTGAACGGATTCCCCGTTCGCCTCGTCGTGCCGGGAAAGTTCGGCGTGTACTGGACCAAGCACCTCACCTGGATCCGCGCGCTCACGAGTGAGGACACCAGCTACTGGATGGCCAGCGCGTATCGGATTCCCGATACGCCGACGGCGAATACCACGCCCGCCGCAGCGGCGAGCGGCACGCTCAAGACGGTTCCCATCGGCCACGTGCGCATGCCGGTGCGATCCTTCATCGTCGTGCCCGACGGCAGCAGCAAGCTGCCATCCGGGCTGCCGGTGCGCGTTCAGGGCATCGCCTTCAGTGGTGACGGCCCGGTCGTGAAGGTCGAGTTCTCCGAGGACGACGGGCGGAGCTGGGTCGAGGCGACGCTCGGCGCGGATCATGGCCCGTATTCCTTCCGAACGTGGGAGCACATCTGGAAGCCGTCGCGGCCCGGCAAGCACGTGATCGCCGTCAGGGCCACTGACGTACAAGGCAACGTGCAGCCCGATGCGCCGGTGTGGAACCCGGGCGGCTACCTGTGGAACAGAATCGAGCGCGAGGCGTTGATCGTCGGCGCCGCCAGCTGAGGGAGAATGCGATGACCCGCCATCGAAGCCTCGCGATCGGCCTCCTGGCAGCGGCCGGGGCGCTCGCCTCCGCCTCGACAGCGCTGAGTCAGGCGACGAAGGTCCCCGGCGTCATTCAGGAAGGCAACTATGATCCCGGGAACCTCGGAATGTCGATGCAGCCGGCGCCCCGAAACGATGATGCGGGCGCTGTCTATGCCGTCGGGGCGTGGCCGACGTACACGCCTCCACTGGTCGACGGAGACGGCAAGGCGCTCGTGCAAAGCTTCTGCGGTATCTGTCACAGCACGACGTACATCACGATGCAGCCCCCACTTCCGGGTGCCACGTGGGAGCACCTGGTGGACAAGATGATCGGCACGTTCGGCGCACCGATCCCCGAACCCGCCGCCCAGGCCATCATCGCGTATCTGAAGAGCCACTACACTCCTGAGACGCGGAAGGAATAGGGGGACACGGCTCTTCAGCGCCCGGGGTGGATGACCGAGTTCAGCGCCCGGGTCTGGATCCCGCCTGTCACGGCGTCGCTGAGGTTCGGCGGCAGCATCGCGGGGTCGACCTGACCGCCGGCGCTGTTCACCCGTATATCGCTCGGTGCGGTCGTCGCGCAGCCCGCGAGAGCGAGCGCCATCAGCGCAATGAGGACTTTGTGTCTCATCGTCGTCCCTTCTATCGGGGCCAGGGCCAGGGCGCCCAGAGGGCCCACAGGAGCGCGTCGTCCTCCTGGTGCTCTTGCATCGCGACGAGCTCTTCGTTGGCCATTCGCTTTTCGAGCGCGATCCGGTACTGCGTCGCCGTTCCGACGTAGAGGCACTTGCACATCTCGGGATCCGCGTACACGTAGTAAAGCTTCCCGTCGCGCCGGTGCGCGACGAGCTTGCGCGCCGGCGTGAGCCTCTCGAGGTGCGCGAGCCGCTCGGGAGTATCGGCGACCTTCTTGTCGAAGCCCGCCGCCGTCAGGAGCTGCTCCGTCGTCAGGGTCGTCCACTCACCGTCCGCCATGAAGTCGAACGACGCCACGGCCACTCGATAAGACGGACCGTGACCCGGGATCCGCGCGTCGAAGAAGGCGCGGCCTCCCGCGCGAATGGTATCGCCCACCGGCTGCAGGATGCTCGCGACCGTGCGCCCGGACTCGTCGAGCTGGCTGATCCGGAGCTGCACGTTCACCGCGTCTTCGCGATAGTCGTTGTAGACGTAGCCGACGATCCGCGCCTGATCCCGCTCGGACGCGCCGGCACTC
>QHVJ01000584.1 GCA_003222275.1 Acidobacteriota bacterium
TCACGTGGTTTATCACTCTTGACAGCCGAAGTCATATCAACGCCAGCGATCAGCGGCCGGAGCGAGCATCGCGAGCCCCGGTCCGCTGCAACGCATCGTTAGACGGCAGCAGGGCCTACTTCGCTGGAACAATGTCACCGCGCACGTTCGTGAGAACAACGACGGCCTCGTACCGTGTGGCATCGAGAGCAAACGACAGACGCCTCTTTGGAGGGTGGCTCGTGAGCACGACTGGCACATAGCTCACGTCGTGCCCCGCGAAGTTCGCCTGTATCCAACGCGGCACGTCAGTGTCAGGCTGCTGGAGAACTCCTTCCAGGATCTTACGAACCTTCTCGTAGTGTGTTGGGTTGGAGCGCTGAAGGGCCTCAAGGGCCCCGGGCGCGTTGAGATCGATGGCACGTCTCGGAGTAACGTCACCCGCTGCGGCGACGGCAGTCCAAAGCAATGCGAGAACCGCTGTGGCAACTAATCTTGGCATGACGTCCCTCCCCCTCTTGCCTGTCTAACGCGTCGCTCAGCGGCCGGGTGCGAGCATCGCGAGCAACCGGTCCGCTGGAGCGTAATGTTGGGCGGCCGAAGGCTGCACCTTCACGATACGCCATCGCGTCCGGTCGCTGAAGGCACTCCGGCGGCAGCGAACGGGAGAGAGCGAGGGCCGAATCGGTCATCGCGCGGAGAGTTGTTCGATGACAAGCCCTATCGCCACCGCAGCCACGAAAAGCCTTCGCTGTAGAGGCGATAGACCGGAAAATCCGGGGCGCGCGTCAGGGCTGAGCGTTTCAGGCGCGATGAATCTGGGCCACGAACGTTCCAACCACTGCCACCGCCATCTCGCCCGAAAGAGCGCCCGGCGCCTGTAGAAATAGGCGAAAGAAATGACTGATATCGTCAATGAGAAGACAGCCACCATCACTCTGGCTTCCCAGTCACGGGCGACTAGAGTCATGTAGAGACCGCCCCACGCGAGGCCGAACAGCTGCGACGCCAAGAGAACGTACCAGCTCCACGGTCGGACGGCAGCGGCGGCGACTCCGACCGCCAGACTCCATCCCGCGACCATGACTCCGAGAACGGTACCCGAGGTATCGAGCATGTTACCCAAGTCGTTGATGAGCCTCGGATTCACGGCATTTGTCAGGCCGCCGAAGGCAACAAGCCATCCGAACTTGTAGGTGTGACCGCCCCGGGTGGTCGTCACGCCGTCTCGTCCGCGTTCTGGTCCGTCCAACGCCACGGATCAGCCGCGGGCGCATCCATCGTTAGCGTGTCCGCACACGAGACAACGCCCGGCGGCTGGCTTCGATGGTTAGGCTCAGGTATGACATCTCCGACATCTAACGGCGCCGCCAATCTTCTCGCGCGCGACGAAATAGCACGATTCCGCCCACACCGAAAAATAGAATCCCACAGGCGCCTGCAATGACATCGCCGGTAGTGGTCCCGTTTTTCAGCACTACGACGACTCCGGCGACGACGAAAAGCAACGACGCGGCACTGTAGATCAACGCTTCAATGGACGAAGAATTCAGCGGCGAGGTTGGACGGGCAGCCGAAGCAATCGCTTTATAGAGGGCGAGACCTGTCACGCACACGAAGAAGCCGATGCCGAAAAGCTTGAGCCAAGCGTTCCCCGAGGGCTGGAGGAGGCTCCATGCGCCGCGTCCAATCATGAACATGCCAAGGGCGGTGACGATGGCCCACATGGTCACGCGCCAGATGTATCGCCTCGGGCTCCTGGGTCTGAGAATGAACCCCAGCAAACGCTCCATTGGATTCATCTGTGGAGCCTAACGATCACGCTCACCGGCCGGAGCGAGCAACGCGAGCCCCGGTCCGGTGGAGCGTAAGGTTCGGCGGCTTACCATGCGCGAGCCGTTGAGTAGATGATCTCCGGCCCACTGCCGGGGTTGACGTGCTGAAAGGAGACGCCGCCCTTCTCCTCACAGAACCGCTCGAGTTGTTCGTCGACCTGAAGCCAGGACTCCAGACCGAGAGTCCACTCGAAGTCGACTGGCGCTCTGGCCACTACTCCGAGATCAGCCTCGGCGGAGATTGCCCGGAGCTGGCATTTGTCGACTGACTGAACAAACGGCAGGTCGTGCAGAGCGACCTGGCGGCCGACACCTCCGGACAACGTCCGCATGGCGTTCCGAAGCAGGGCCACGTCATTAGGACCTCCACCGTACAGCAGTATCATTGGTCCGCCGTCTAGCCCGTACTCGAAAAACTCCAGCTTCAACCGTCACCTCGGTCCGCCGAACTTAAAGTCGGTCTGGGGCTAGGCCGGTCAGTGTAGTGCGCTGGAACCTGTGGGAAGCGGCGGCCTAGCACGGACGTGCCCTCAATGCTCCTGCCGCAGACCCTCCTCATTCTTCCGCGAGTTGCGACGCGCGGCGGCGCGGCG